>NZ_JACGXB010000020.1:0-91338 GCF_014138065.1 Ochrobactrum sp. P6BSIII
CCGGATCAGGTAATCCTGGTTGTTGATGTTGTGGAGAAGTCTACCGGTGAATTCTCCATCGGCGGCGGCTACACCACCGGCGGTGAAACGCCGGGTGCGTCGGTCGAAGGTGCGATCACCGAGCGTAACTTCCTCGGTCGCGGCCAGTATATTCGTCTTAGCGCCGGTGCCGGTCAGGACGATATGCGCAATTACGGCCTGTCCTTCACCGAGCCTTACTTCCTCGGCTATCGCGTCTCCGCAGGTTTCGACGTGTTCCGTCGCAGCTATCGCGTGAACGACGACTACGATGTCGAGCAGACCGGTGGTACGATTCGTTTCGGCCTTCCGATCACCGAGAACTTCTCGGTTGGTCTCGCCTACAACCTGGTTCAGGAAAAGTATGACCTGTTCCGTGACAACATCGATAATTACTACGCTCCGGCTCTAGTCGAAGCAGCCGAAAACAGCCCATGGTTGCGTTCGTCTGTCAGCTACTCGCTGACGTATAATTCCATCGATGACCTGAAGAACCCGCATGACGGCCTCTATGGCAAGTTCACGCAGGAATTCGCGGGCCTTGGTGGCGATGCGAAGTTCATGAAGACGACCTTCAAGGGTAACTACTACAAGACGCTTGCTCAGGAAGCCGACATTGTCGGTATGCTGGGTGTCGGCGGTGGTTATATCCATGAATTTGGTAGCGATGGCGTCCGTATCTTCGATCTGTTCAAGAACAATTCGGACATTATTCGCGGCTTCAAGTTCAACGGTATTGGTCGTTACCAGGATTCGGCTAGCGGCCAGCGTTACTGGCTCGGTGGTACGACCTACATTAACGGTACGGCTGAAGTTCAGTTCCCGATGCCTGTTGTTCCTGAGAGCCTCGGCATTCGCGGTGCATTCTTCGCAGATGCGGCGATGCTCTACGGCGGTGCAGACGAATTGGGCGGCTCGCCGGTTTTGGGCGACGACAAGAAGCTTCGCGCTTCGGTCGGCCTCAGCCTGATGTGGGCTTCGCCGTTTGGTCCGCTGCGCTTTGACTATGCATTCCCGGTCGCGAAGGCTGATACCGATAAGGTTCAGAACTTCAACTTCGGTGTTTCGACCAAGTTCTAACCGATTTGCCTTTCCCCGGGGCGGCTACGCCCCGGGAGAGAAAGTGTACTGATGGCAGATCCTGTCTTTTTCTCGCCTTCTCGTGAACTCACGATTGGCGATGTGGCTGATTTCACCGGTGCAAGACTTCGTGACCCGAAGCTTGCACCGCGTTCTGTTGAGCGCCTGGCTTCCATGAAGGATGCCGGAGAGGGTTCGCTTATCTTCGTGGAAGGTAAGAAGAACGCCGAGGCGCTGGCCGGAATCAAGGCTGCTGGTGTTCTTTGCAAGGAAGACATTGCGCCAAGCGTGCCTTCGCATATGGCTGCGCTGATTACCCGCAACCCGCATCGCGATTTTTCGGCTGTCGGACGCATGTTATTTCCAACGTCGGCCAAGCCGGAAAGCTGGTTTGGCGAAACCGGCATTTCCCCACAGGCATTCATTCATCCGTCGGCACATATTGAAGATGGCGCAACGATTGAAGCGGGTGCGGTGATCGGTAAGGGCGTGACCGTCGGTTCGGGCACCTTGATCGCTGCTACGGCTGTGATTGGTGAAAACTGCCAGATTGGACGCGACAGCTATGTTGCGCCGGGTGTGACCGTCCAATGCTCTTTCATCGGCAATCGCGTTTTGCTGCATCCGGGCGTGCGCATCGGACAGGACGGTTTTGGCTACGTGCCCGGTGCTGCCGGTCTTGAAAAAGTCCCGCAGATCGGCCGTGTCATTATTCAGGATAATGTGGAGATCGGCGCCAATACGACGGTTGATCGTGGGGCGCTGACCGACACGGTGATCGGCGAGGGTTCCAAGATCGATAATCTTGTCCAGATTGCGCATAATGTGCGCGTCGGTCGGTTCTGTCTTATTGCCGCGCATTGCGGTATTTCCGGAAGCTGTGTGATCGGTGACGGGACCATGCTGGGTGGTCGCGTCGGCATTGCGGATCACCTTATTATCGGCTCGGGCGTGCAAATTGCAGCTGGCAGCGGCGTTATGAACGATATACCCGATGGAGAACGTTGGGGTGGTCTTCCCGCACGTCCTATCAAGCAGTGGTTCCGCGATATCGCGAACATTCGCAGCATCGGGCAATCAAGAAAGGAGCAATCCTCAGATGAGTGATACGGAACAGACGAAACTCGAAGCAGCAGATATTCAAGAACTTCTGGCCGTGCTTCCGCACCGTTATCCTTTTCTGCTGATCGATCGCGTCGTTGATATCAATGGCGATCTGTCGGCAACCGGTATCAAGAACGTCACGATCAATGAGCCGCATTTTACCGGACATTTTCCGGAAAAGCCGATCATGCCGGGCGTATTGATCATTGAGGCCATGGCGCAGACCGCCGGTGCAATCTCGCTGCTTCAGCGCAAGACTGGCCGCCCCGGCGTTGTCTATTTCATGACCATCGACAATGCGAAGTTCCGCCGTCCGGTCATTCCGGGTGACCGTCTGCTTCTGCATGTCAAAAAAGTGAAACAGCGCGCCAATATTTCGAAGTATGAATGCGTGGCTGAAGTTGATGGTGTGAAAGTTGCCGAAGCAGAAGTTGCGGCAATGATTAATGCCGGTGAAGAAAGCCAGTGAGCATTACAATGAAAGAAACAATCATTCACCCCACCGCTCTTGTCGAGCCGGGCGTGGAACTGGGCCAGGGTGTGTCTGTCGGGCCTTTCTGTCATATTCAATCGGGCGCCGTCATTGGCGACAATTCCGTTCTGATGAGCCATGTGGTTGTCACGGGCGGAACCACGCTTGGCGCGGGCGCGAAGGTCTATCCACATGCTGTTCTCGGTTGCGATCCGCAGAACGGCAAGCACAAAGGTGGCCCAACGACACTCACGGTCGGCGCGAATTGCCTCATCCGTGAAGGCGTCACCATGCATCGCGGCTCGGACAGCGCGCGCGGCTATACTTCGGTGGGCAGCGATTGCACCTTCCTCGCTTATGCGCATGTGGCGCATGATTGTGATGTTGGCGATCACGTCACCTTCTCGAACAATGTCATGATCGGTGGTCACACGACCATCGAACACCACGCCATTCTGGGCGGTGGTGCGGCCGTGCATCAGTTCGTGCGTGTCGGCCATCATGCATTTGTCGGCGGTATGGCTGGCGTTGTGGGCGATGTTATTCCTTATGGCATGGTCATTGGCAATCACGCGCATCTGGGCGGTCTCAATATTGTCGGCATGAAGCGTTCCGGCATGCAGCGCGCGGAAATTCACATGCTGCGTCATGCCGTGCGCATGCTGTTCGATCGTACCAAGCCGGTTCGTGATCGCGCTGCCGACGTGCTGGCAGCGTTTCCTGAATCTCAGGCTGTTGCCGATATGATTACTTTCATCAGTGTCGACGCGAAACGCGCCTATACAACGCCACCACTCGACGCGGCTCATGGCGGAGTCGGGCATGACAGCGACGAAAGCTGAATCTTTGGCACGTCCGCCCCTTGAGGGCGGACGTGTCGGTATTATTGCGGGCAACGGCCTGTTGCCCATTGCGGTGGCCGAGGCGCTTCAGAGCGCCGGTACCCCCCCATTCATCGTCCCCCTGCGTGAAGAAGCCGACCGGGTGCTCTACAATTACGAGCATCAGGAAATTTCAATGGTCGAATTCGCAAAGCTGATTCGGTCCATGAAGGCTGCTGGCGTTTCGCAAGTCGTTCTCGCTGGCGGCGTGCGCAACAGGCCGCATCTTGGCGATCTGAAGCTCGACTGGCCGACATTGCGGGGCATTCCCTATGTGCTGCGGGCACTGGGGCAGGGTGATGACGCTTTGCTGCGTGCCTTTATAGGCCTGCTCGAGTCATTCGGCTTCAAGGTCGTGGGCGCGCATGAAGTTGTGCCCGATCTTCTGTCTCCTTCGCCTGCTCGTATTCTCACCAAAGTTGCGCCCGATGCGCGCGAAACTGCGAATATGAAGCTGGCTATGGAGTCCGCTTTGCGGCTTGGCGATCTCGACGTCGGACAGGGCGCTGTTGCAACGGGCGGTCGTGTTGTGGCGCTGGAAGGCGCGGAAGGCACCGATCTGATGATCGAGCGCGTTCGTGAACTGCGTGAAGCCGGGCGCATTCCCAAGCGTGGCGGAGTCCTTGTGAAAATGGCCAAACCTCGTCAGGATGAGCGGGCGGATTTGCCTGCCATCGGCATTTCCACTGTGCTGAATGCCAAACGTGCCGGTCTTGCAGGAATTGCAGTTGAGGCGGGGCGCACATTTATCCTAGGTTTCGGCGAAACTATTGCGGCTGCAAATGAAAGCGGTCTCTTCATAGAGACGATCAGTCGGGACAAAAAGGACGCTTAAGCTTGAGTAACACCAGCCGGCCATTGAAAATAGCAATCGTGGCCGGTGAAGAATCCGGCGATCTTCTCGGTGCGGATTTGATCGACGCCTTGCGTCAACAGACCGACAGGCTGGTCGATCTTGTTGGTGTGGGTGGCGATCATCTGGCGGCACGTGGCCTTAAAACCTTCTTCGACCCCCATGAAATTGCTCTCATGGGGCTTGGCGCGGTCATCAAGAACCTGCCGGGACTGGTGTTGCGCATCCGGCAGACGGCGCGGCAGATCGTGGCGGAGAAGCCGGATTGCGTTCTGCTCATCGACAGTCCGGATTTCACTCATCGCGTGGCAAAGAAGATCAGAGCCGCCGCTCCGTCCATTCCGATTGTCAAATATATAGCTCCCAGCGTCTGGGCCTGGCGTCCGCAGCGTGCACGCGCGATGCGCGCCTATATCGACCATGTGCTCACGGTATTGCCGTTCGAGGTTGATGTGATGCAGCGGCTGAATGGCCCTCAGTCAACCTATGTCGGGCATCGCCTGTCGAGTTACGCGCCTATCCTCGATACGCGTGCCGCGCAGCTGGCGCTTGAACCGCAGCGGTCTGAAGCCGGCAAACATACATTGCTTTTGCTGCCCGGTTCGCGTCGCACGGAAATCCAGATGCTGATGGAACCTTTCGGCAAAACGGTCGAAGAGCTTTCGTCGCGGGTTGAAAAGCTTGAGGTTATTCTGCCCACCTTGCCGCGTATCGAGGCAATGGTGCGTGAACTTTCGCGTGACTGGACAGTCAAGCCGTTGATCGTCGTCGGCGACGAAGAGAAATGGAAGGCTTTTGCGCGGGCCGATGCTGCGCTTGCCGCTTCCGGCACCGTTTCGCTAGAACTGGCGCTGTCGCGCATTCCAAGTGTGCTTTCCTACAAGGCGGATTGGTTTGCGCGCAAATTTCTGGTGCCGAAGATTACGATCTGGAGCGCAGCGCTGCCTAACATCATTGCTGACGAGCCGGTGGTGCCGGAGTTTTTCAATGAATTCGTCCGTCCGGGGATGTTGGCCCGCAATGTGGAACGCTTGATGCGCCCCGGTTCGGCACGTCAGGCGCAGCTGGACGGCTTTGACGCGGTTGCTTCTGTCATGTCGACAGAGCGGCCTTCCGGCGAGATTGGAGCGCGGGTTCTGCTTGATGTTATCGAAAGCGGTCGCAAGGGCTGAACGGCTTCGTCAATACGGGAACTGCTACGGATAAAAAGAAACCCCGGTCGCCATTGGCAACCGGGGTTTTGTTTTCAGCGTTTGCCGCACTTATTTGCGCTTTGCAACCGGTACGTAGTCGCGTTCTGTGGCGCCCGTGTAGAGCTGGCGCGGACGGCCGATCTTCTGCTGCGGATCTTCGATCATTTCCTTCCACTGTGCGACCCAGCCGACGGTGCGGGCGAGTGCAAAGAGAACTGTGAACATTTCGGTCGGGAAGCCGAGAGCCTTCAGCGTGATGCCGGAGTAGAAATCGATGTTCGGATAGAGCTTCTTCTCGATGAAGTACTCGTCCGTCAGAGCGATCTTTTCCAGTTCCATTGCAACGTCGAGCAATGGATCGTCCTTGATGCCCAGTTCGCCCAGAACCTCATGGCAGGTCTTCTGCATGATCTTGGCGCGCGGATCGTAGTTCTTGTAGACGCGGTGACCGAAGCCCATCAGACGGAACGGATCGTTCTTGTCCTTGGCGCGCGCGACGAATTCCGGAATGCGATCTACCGAGCCGATTTCGGCCAGCATGTTGAGCGCTGCTTCGTTTGCGCCGCCATGGGCAGGGCCCCAGAGGCAGGCAACACCAGCTGCGATGCAGGCGAATGGGTTGGCGCCCGACGAACCGGCAAGACGTACGGTCGAGGTCGATGCATTCTGCTCGTGATCAGCGTGCAGGATGAAGATGCGGTCCATGGCGCGGGCCAGAACCGGATTGACCTTGTAATCCTCGCAAGGAACGCCAAAGCACATGTGCAGGAAGTTCGAAGCGAAATCGAGATCGTTCTTCGGGTACATGAACGGCTGGCCGATATGGTACTTATAAGCCATTGCAGCGAGCGTCGGCACCTTGGCGATCAGGCGGATCGAAGCGACCATGCGCTGATGCGGATCGGTGATGTCGGTCGAGTCGTGGTAGAATGCGGACATGGCGCCAACGCAGCCAACCATGACGGCCATTGGATGCGCATCGCGGCGGAAGCCGGTGAAGAAGCGCGTCATCTGTTCGTGGATCATCGTGTGACGGGTCACGCGATAATCGAAATCGGCCTTCTGGGTTGCCGTCGGCAGTTCACCGTAAAGCAGCAGGTAGCAGGTTTCGAGGAAGTCGCCGTGCTCGGCAAGCTGGTCGATCGGATAGCCGCGATAGAGCAGGGTGCCTTCGTCGCCATCGATATAGGTGATCTTGGACTCGCACGAAGCGGTCGAGGTGAAACCTGGATCGTAAGTGAACGCATGCGAATTCTTGTAAAGCGGACCGATATCGACGACGTCCGGCCCGACAGTGCCTTGTCGCACAGGCAGATCGAACGTATTGCCGTCGAGAGTAAAGCTGGCTGTCTTAGCTGACATCATGTTTCCTTTCATGTCCACTTTGCCGCCTTAGGCGGCAGTATTGCATTCGCTGCTATAACTTGTCTCGTATCTCTTGGCGGGCACCCCAAAACAGCGGGATGCCCGATTTTTAACGCATTACGGCTACGATTTTGATCGCCAAACTATCCCAAACCGTCCGTGATGCAATGCGAAATTTGAACTATTTAAGCAAGCTACGTCACGTCAGCGTGAATGATAGCACCTTAACCGATTTGATCGCGAATACGGCCCAAAGACTCTTCACGACCCAGTACAAAAAGCACATCAAAGACGCCCGGTGAGGTAGCGCGACCGGTCAGAGCAGCACGCAGCGGTTGCGCAATCTTGCCCAGTTTCAGTCCGGTTTTCTCTGCATGGGCTCGAACCACCGCATCCAGTGATTCAATGGTCCAATCTCCGGCAGCTTCCAGATCGGGCAGCACGGATTTTAAAACGGCGCGGCCCTCTTCGTTAAGTAGCGAGGCTGCCTTTTCGTCCAGATCGAGCGGGCGGGTTGCAAAGATGAACTTCGCGCCGTCTGCCAGTTCAACGAGCGTCTTGGCGCGGTCCTTGAGGCCCGACATGGCTGCGAGGAGCTGCGCGCTGCGCTTGTCGTCGAGCGCTGCGGCGAGTTCCTTGCCGCCTTCGATTTCCGGCAGGACAGCCACCAGAGCGTCGAACAGTGTCTTGTCGTCGCTGCCACGCATATAAAGACCGTTGATCGCTTCGAGCTTCTGGAAGTCGAAACGGGCAGCGCCCTTGTTGATGTCCGTCACGTCGAACCATTCGATCATCTGTTCGGTCGACATGATTTCGTCGTCACCATGGCTCCAGCCAAGACGGACGAGATAATTGCGGAGTGCCGCCGGCAGGTAGCCCATGGCGCGATAGGCATCGACGCCGAGAGCGCCGTGACGCTTGGAAAGCTTCGCACCATCCGCGCCGTGGATCAGCGGAATATGCGACATCTGCGGCACATCCCAACCCATGGCGTCATAGATCACGGTCTGGCGCGCTGCATTCGTCAAATGATCGTCGCCGCGGATGATATGCGTGACGCCCATGTCATGGTCGTCAACGACAACCGCGTGCATGTAGGTCGGCGTGCCGTCGGAACGCAGAATGATGAAATCATCGAGATCCTTGTTGGGGAAGCGCACATCGCCCTGTACGGCGTCGCGCACGAGTGTTTCGCCTTCCTGCGGCGCCTTGATGCGAATGACAGGCTTTACACCTGCAGGCGCTTCGGACGGATCGCGGTCGCGCCAGCGGCCATCATAACGCGGCGGGCGGCCTTCGGCACGCGCCTTCTCGCGCATTTCTTCCAGCTCTTCCGGCGTCGTGTAGCAGTAATAGGCTTTGCCTAGAGCGACGAGTTCTTCGGCGACTTCGCGGTGACGCGGAGCGCGTTCGAACTGCGAGATCGCATCGCCTTCCCAGTCGAGACCAAGCCAGGTCAGACCGTCGAGAATGGCCGCGGTGGCTGCATCGGTGGAACGTTCACGGTCGGTGTCTTCAATACGCAGCAGCATCTTGCCGCCCGTGTGCTTGGCATAAAGCCAGTTGAACAGGGCAGTACGGGCACCGCCGATATGAAGATAACCCGTGGGCGAAGGGGCAAAACGGGTGACGACCGGTTTCGACATGGTAGCTCCACTTTATTGCGCGCCCGTCAAGACAGCGGCAATTGCCGGGGCAGGGGCGCAAAACTGAATTCCGATACTCGCTTCCAAAGAGCGAGAACGAGGATTTCTATAACGAAACCCTCTCGATTTCGACTGGCGTTCATGTAGCATAGGCAGCACTACGCGCAAGGGCTTCGCGTTTGTTTCGGCGCCTTGCGGCATTGTTCTTTTGGGGTATTTCGACAAAAAGACCTTTTTTGCAGTCAGGCGGGGGCATGACGCGCTTAGGTGATATGGCCAAGGCTTCGGATGAGGCCAATGAGCGGGCGCTTGTCAAAAGCCTGCCCGATGGCCTGACGTGTTCTTATCTTCCAGAACCGTGGCCTGAACCCACAACCGCGCCTGCCGATCATGATGGCCAAAATCAGCCGCCTGACGTTCAACCAACCGGCTGGCGCGACACCGTTGCCGACATGGCGCGGAGAACTCCCGCTGCTTTCGCGGAAGCCATCCATCTCGAAACGGCGCGCGGAATTTTCTTTCTGCTGATTCCGATTTTCAGCGGATTGGGTGCGGTGATCTATTTCACTTTCTCCTTCGAACCTGATTGGACGCCCATTCTGGCCTTACTGGTCGGGCTGGTTATCATTCGCATACTGATGCGGAAGCACTTCTTTGCCGGGCAGGTGCTGACATTGGCAGTTGCTTTCCAGCTTGGTCTTGTGAGCGGCAAATGGGAAACCGTACGCATGGCAACGCCGATGCTCGGTTCCGATGTGTCGACGCGTGTCACTGGCCGGGTTGTTGCACTGGATGCACAGGATAATGGAAGCTGGCGTATCACACTGGATTTGCTGACAACAGAACGCCCGACACTGCGCTTTTCACCGACACGTATTCGCATCAATGCGCGAGATATACCGGCGGATACATCGATCGGTGGCGGATTGACCGGCTTTGCGCGGTTGCGGGTGCCGTCAGGCCCGGTGCGTCCGGGCAATTACGACTTTTCCTTCCATGCCTATTTCAACGGTATCGGAGCAAACGGGTTCTTTCTGGGAAATCCGAAGACGGCAAATGTTCCGCCACAGACAAGTCTGACGGCAGAAATCAGCGAATGGATTGCCTTGCTCCGCGTGCGCGTGTCGGAACGGGTCGAGGAGGTGATCGGCGGTGAAGATGGCAATGTCACCGCCGCATTGATCGCCGGTACGCGCGGTGGCATCAGCGAGGAGACCAATGAGGACCTTCGCAAGGCCGGTCTGGCGCATATTCTCTCAATATCAGGTCTGCACATGGCGCTGGCGGCGGGTGTCGTGATGTTTGCTCTCAGGTCTGCCTTTGCGCTCTTTCCAGCCTTCAGCGTCCGGCACCCGGTCAAGAAATATGCCGCTTTCCTGTCGTTGCTAAGCTGCACGTTCTATCTCGCCATGTCTGGTGCCGACGTTGCAGCCCAGCGCAGCTATGTGATGATCGCCGTCATGCTTAGCGCATTGCTGTTTGACCGCGCTGCACTCAGCATGCGCAATGTGGCAGTCGCCGGTGTGGTGACAATAGCAATCTCACCGCATGAAATACTCGGGCCGAGTTTCCAGATGTCCTATTCGGCAACGGCGGCGCTGATTGCTGGCTATGCGTGGTGGGGAGCGCGTAAAGCCAAAAAATTGCAGCATGTGGAGAGGCGTGCGGCTTCGCCAGCGGCCGGTTTGCCAATGAAGGTTGTTAAATCAGCTATTGCTGCTGCCGGGACATCGCTTGTGGCAGGAATTGCGAGCGGCATTTTCGCCGCCTATCATTTCAACAATACCGCACCGTTCGGGCTGATCGGCAATGTGCTGGCCGATCCGGTGATCGCCACACTGGTCATGCCTTTTTCCGTTCTGGGCCTCGTATTGATGCCACTTGGCCTAGATTGGCTGCCATTGACCATTGCCGGGTCTGGTATCTGGATTGTCCGCACCCTTGCGAGCATGATCGCGTCATGGTCGCCTGATGGCAATCCGGGAGCGATGCCGATAGCAGCGCTCGCATTCTGGACCATAGCGCTCGTGATCGCTGTATTGTTCACAACGCGATTCAAGATTCTGGCGTTACTATTTGTTTTGGCGGGATTTATTGCCTTCGTGCACGAGCCGTTTCCAGATGTTGTGATATCCGAAGATGCAAAGCTGGTTGGGGTTCGTCTGCCCGATGGGCGTTTTGCTGTGAACCGCGACAGGCCGTCAAAGTTCACAATAGACAACTGGAAAACAGCCTATCTCGCAACGCAATTCCTGATACCACAGCACGCAAAAGACAGGCTTCGCGGAATACCGACTGACGGCTTTATCTGCGAAGACGAATTATGCGCGATTACATTACGCGATGGGCGTGTACTGGCCTATACGGCTGATCCTGCCGTTCAGGACGTCGCTTGCGATGTCGGTGATATCGTTATCCTCGCGATAGCCGGGAAAATACCGGGATGTGCACATCAAAAGAGGCTCGTCATCAACCGCCGTGATCTGGCGTTGCGAGGCACAGTGGAGATGAGACTTGGCGACAAGAAAGACACGACCGGCAATTCTATCGTGGCTCTTGCTGGCGATCTGACGTCCGTAAACGACAGCACACCTCAGCGGCGCAATTTTACCGATCCGCGTTATGACGACAGGCTAGCTTTCGCCATCGATGAGCCACGGCGTCCGTGGCATCTGTTCCGGCTCTATTCGCGCGCGGCACGTGGCTTACCTGATCGGGAATATAAGAAGAAGCAGCCTACTCAAAAGGCAGAAACGCAATGCCTGGCCACTGACGATCAGGGGCCGGGCAGATGCGAATGATAATAGTGTTTTGAGCGCGTTGCAATTCAACTAGTCGGCGGTTCAAGCCGCATTTTGCGCATGTCCGTCCGAAAACGCGGTTCCATTTTCGGACCTAACGATCAGTACCGGCGGATCAATCCGACCAGCTTGCCCTGCACGCGAACGCGGTCTGGGCCGAAGATACGTGTTTCATAAGCTGGGTTTGCGGCTTCAAGCGCAATAGATGCGCCCTTGCGGCGGAACCGCTTCAAGGTTGCTTCTTCATCATCAACCAGTGCGACAACGATTTCACCCGGGTTGGCGATATCGCCGCGCTTGATGATGACTGTATCGCCATCGAAAATCCCGGCTTCGATCATCGAGTCGCCCTTGACCTCCAGCGCATAATGTTCGCCCGCACCAATCATCTCCGGGGGGAGGCTGAGCGAATGCGTCTGGCTTTGAATGGCTGAGATCGGCACACCGGCGGCGATGCGACCCATGACCGGTACCGATACGGTCGCCGAAACATCATCATTGGTCGCAACAGGTGCGGAGCGTAACGGCTGCACCGGTGCAGGAGGGGCCTTGCCCAGGCTGCCTTCGATGACGCTCGGCGCAAATTTCTTCTGCGCGTTCAGTCCCGGTGCAATCGAATCCGGCAGGCGAAGCACTTCCAGCGCACGTGCCCGGTTCGGCAGCCTGCGAATGAAGCCCCGTTCTTCCAGAGCGGTGATCAGCCGATGAATGCCCGACTTGGAAGCAAGGTCGAGCGCTTCCTTCATTTCGTCAAAAGATGGCGGAATACCTGTTTCTTTCAGACGATCATGAATGAACAGCAGAAGCTCGTGCTGCTTACGGGTCAACATGCGCGACACCCTCCGACCAGATAAGAATCGAGAAAAACAAAACCAGAACGAACACTATATGTTCCAGTCTTGTTCTGCAATGGTTTTAAAATGATTAACGGGCTGGCGGCTTGTTGCCGGAACGTTCACAGGGCCCCGTGACGGGCCGGTCCTTATCCAAGGAAGCGTTTTATTTTCAATCCATTGTGGCTTTTGCTTCGCGTTGTTTCGAGGCAGCAAAAGTGACCATTCTGGTGCTTTTTAACGTAGCATAAGCACGCGGCACGAACTGCCTGCATCTGCTGCCGGGGCATTTTCGTCACGAATGAGCAATGCATTGGAGCCGACGAGGGCTGTCAGCATGGACGAATCCTGTACTGGAAATGGTGTTGCCAGCAGCGTTCCATCGCTTTGCGATTCGACCGTGGCGCGTACAAAATCGCGCCGATGGTCATTGGCAGGCATCGCCTGACCGAGTTTCGCAGGGCGGATATCTGCCGTCAGATCGGTGCCTGCAAGTTTCGCGATCAGCGGGCGAAGAAAAACGAGGCTGCAAACGAGGCTTGAAACCGGGTTTCCGGGCAGGCCTATCACATGGACGGTGCTGCCGTCGACAGTCTTGCGCCCGTACATAAGTGGTTTTCCGGGACGCATGGCGATTTTCCAGAAACCGAGATCGACACCGCAATTGCGTAGAGCACTATGCATGTAATCGCGATCACCGACCGATGCGCCGCCAACGGTCACCAGAATATCGGTTCCACTGTTCAGAGCGCTGGCAATAGCCGATTCAATCTGTGTCGGATCGTCCGGAATGATGCCCATATCTTCGGAGTAGCCGCCAGCGCGGCGCACGATTTCGGCAATGCCCACACTGTTCGAAGCGACGATCTGGTCCGGTCCGGTCGTGGCTCCGGGCGGAACAAGTTCATCGCCGGTAGCCAATATGGAAATGCGCGGTTTGCGAAACACATCGAGCGATGGATTGCCGCTTGCAGCAGCCAGTGACAGGGCGGGTGCGTCCAGTTCGCGACCGACCGGTATGACGGTCTTGCCGGGAGCAAAATCGAGACCGGCCCGGCGGATATGCCGTCCGGGTTCGATGCCTTCCAGAATGGTCAGCTGATCGCCGGAACGTTCGGTATGTTCCTGAATGACAATCGTATCAGCGGCTTCAGGTATCGGCGCGCCGGTGAAAATGCGCACGGCCTGTCCGGGCAGCAGGGAGCCTTCGAAACGCTTGCCAGCAGCGGATTCACCGATAATGGTCAACTGAAGGGGATAGGCGATTTCTGCAGGCGCTATCAGCGCATAGCCATCCATGGCCGAGCAGTCGAAAGGTGGTTGCAGGAAACGGGCCTCGACGGCGCGGGCAACAACGCGCCCGCCAGCTTCATTCAGCGTAAGAGTTTCAAGGCCATGCGGTTCTGCGGAGGAGAGTATACGCGCCAGAGCATCTTCGACCGGGAGAAGGGACATCGTATTTCCTCTCGAACTCAGTTTTGTGAGGCCGCTTCAGACCTTCCAGTCGCCGGACTTGCCACCGCTCTTTTCCACAACGCGAATATTGCCGATTTCCATATGGCGATCGACAGCCTTGGCCATGTCATAGATCGTCAGGCACGTCACGGAAACGGCTGTGAGCGCTTCCATTTCAACGCCAGTGCGGCCGTTCAGTTTGGCAAGCGCACGCACGCGCAGACCGGGCAATGCGTGATCCGGGACTATATCCACCGCGACCTTGCTCAGCATGAGTGGATGGCAAAGCGGAATGAGGTCGGCGGTTCTTTTCGCAGCCATGATGCCTGCAAGACGCGCTGTGCCGATCACATCGCCCTTGGCTGCATCGCCCGCCAGAATGAGCGCCAGCGTTTCCGGTTTCATGGTCACGCTGCCTTCGGCAACGGCCTGCCGCTCCGTCTCATCCTTGGCGCCGACATCCACCATATTGGCAGCGCCGGTCTGGTCGAGATGGGTGAGCTTGGCCGCATCCGAGGTCATGACATTAAGCCTTGCCGGTCAGAAGCTCGCGCGTGGCGGCGGCAACATCGTCCTTGCGCATCAGGCTTTCGCCGATGAGGAACGTGCCGATGCCGGACTTTTCCAGACGCAGGCAATCGTCATGGGTGAAGATGCCGCTTTCGCCAACCAGCAGACGGTCGGCAGGGGCCGTTTTCGACAGGCGTTCGGAAACGGTCAGGCTGACTTCAAACGTGCGTAGGTTGCGATTGTTGACGCCCAGCAGACGCGAAGAAAGCTTGAGCGCACGTTCCATTTCGGCCTCGTCATGCACTTCGAGGAGCGCATCCATACCGAGTTCGAAAGCGGTTTCTTCCAGTGCCCTGGCCAGATCGTCATCGACGCTTGCGAGGATGATCAGAATGCAGTCCGCACCCCAGCTGCGCGCTTCATAGACCTGATAGGTGTCGAACAGGAAATCCTTGCGCAAAGCAGGCAGGCTGCATGCTTCTCGCGCTGCCATCAGGAATTCCGGCGCGCCCTGGAAGGATGGCGTATCGGTCAGAACTGAAAGGCAGGCAGCGCCACCGTCTTCATAGGCTTTTGCCAGTGCTGGCGGATTGAAATCCGGGCGGATCAAACCTTTGGAAGGGCTGGCCTTCTTGATTTCAGCGATCAGTGCAAACTGATCGGCTGCACGTTTCGCTTCAAGCGCCTTGAGAAAACCGCGTGGTGCGGCCTGATCCTTGGCGCGCGCCTTCAGGTCTTCAACCGTGTGACACGCCTTGGCAGCAGCGATTTCCTCGCGCTTATAGACTTCGATCTTACGGAGAATGTCGGTGGACATGATGCGCTTCCTCTCGTCAGACTGTCTTGTCGTTTGAGACAGCGATTACTTTTTGCAAAACGGCCAATGCCGCGCCGCTATCAATGGAATGGGCTGCCTGAGCGATGCCGTCCTTCAGATCCTCGGCCTTGCCTGCGATCACGAGCGCAGCGGCGGAGTTGAGAAGCACGATGTCGCGATAGGCGTTCTTGGCGCCTTCGAGAACGGCGATCAGCGCCTTGGCGTTCTCCGCAGCATCGCCACCTTTCAGCTCTTCCGGCTTGCAACGGCGTAAACCGACTTCCTCAGGCGTGATTGTGAACGTGCGGACAGTGCCGTTTTCAAGCGCCGCGATCTGCGTGGTGCCAGCGGTGGTCATCTCATCAAGGCCGTCGCCATAGACGACCCAGACGGCTTCCATGCCAAGCTCGTTGAGCACATGCGCCAGAGGCTCAACCCACTGGGCCGCAAATACGCCCAAAAGCTGGCGCTTCACGCTTGCCGGGTTGGCGAGCGGTCCAAGTATGTTGAAAATCGTGCGCGTTCCAAGCTCGACGCGGGAAGGGCCGACGTGGCGCATGGCGGAATGGTGCATCGGGGCGAACATGAAGCCGAGACCGGCTTCCCGGGCGCTACGGCCGATTGTTTCCGCATCGGCTTCGATATTGACGCCAAGTGCGGCAAGCGTGTCTGCAGCGCCGGAGCGCGAGGACAGGGCGCGGTTGCCGTGCTTCGCGACCGGTACGCCAGCGCCAGCCACGACGAAGGCCGAGCAGGACGAAACATTATAGGAACCGGACTGATCGCCGCCCGTGCCGACAATGTCGATGGCGTTTGAAGGGGCGACGACCGGCAGCATGCGCGACCGCATGGAAGCGACTGCGCCGACGATTTCCGGCACGGTTTCGCCACGCACGCGCAAAGCCATCAGAAAGCCGCCGATCTGCGAAGGCGTTGCCTGACCGGACATCATGATGTCGAACGCGGCCTTGGAATCCTCCTGCGACAGTGGTTCGCCGGAGGCCGCTTTCGCGATGTATGGTTTCAGATCAGCCATTTTCTTTCTGCCGCTTGTTTATGTGAATTCTCGCGTTAGGGAGCTGTGCTCAGCAGAACCTAGAATGCGAGAGCATTGTTGATGACGGTCTGGTTGATCTTCACCGGATACTGCTTCTGCAATTCTCCAACCATCTGTTCCAGCACATCGTCGGAAAGAGCGGTCGACAGATAGTTGCGCTGCTGTTCAGAAATGGTGTCCGGACCGGCACTTGCTGGTTCGGTCACTTCCGTCACCTTGAAGAGAATCTGCGCGTCGTCGGAAGGCGCTGCCGCGGTGCCGGTGAACCCGTTCGGGCCGCGGAAAATCTGCGCTGCCGCAGCCGAGCCGATATCCGCATCGTTCGTCGAGCGGGTCACGCCACGCTTGGTCTGCTTTTCAAGGCCAAGCTCGGATGCAATCGCATCAAGCGTTGCGCCGCCATCGAGACGCTTCTTCAGGTCTTCCAGACGCTGATTGAGGCGCTTGACGGCTTCTTCACCCTTCCATGCAGCCACAACCTTGTCCTTGACTTCGTCGAGGGTACGGTCGCGGGCAGGGGTGACGCCATCGATCTGGTACCAGAGATAGCCGACATTGCCCATGGTCAGTGCGTCATTGTCAAAGCCCTGTTCCGCCTGGAAAGCAGCGGCCAGAAGCGCCTGTCCGTTCGGCAGTTCAACCGGCTTGCCGGACGGGTCGTTGCCTTCGGTATCGACTGCATCGATGGTAACGGTCTTGAGGCTCAGGCCCTTGGCGACATCGGCCATCGATGCACCATCAGAGCGCTGCTGCTCGTAGGAGTCGTGAATGCCGCTGATGCTGCTTGCCGCGATGTTGTTGGCAAGGGTCGTGCGGATTTCAGCTTCAACTTCCGAGAGCGGCTTGACATGCGCCGGGTCGATCTTGGTAACGCGCAGAATGACCGGGCCGAAACCGCCCTTGACGACAGGGCTTACGCCGTTTTCCGCCAGCGCAAAGGCTGCATCGGCGATGGTCTGGTCAGGAATGGCGCTTTTCTCGAAGGTGCCGAGCTTCAGATCGTCTTCGGTCTTGCCCTGTTCCTTGCCGATATCGAGGAAGCTGGTGCCAGCGGCAATCTTTTCCTGCGCTGCATTGGCCGCAGCTTCATCCGCAAAGCTGATCTGCTCGATGGTGCGCTGCTCGATCGTGCCGTAGCGCGCCTTGTTCTTCTCGTAATATTCGTTGATTTCTTCCTGCGTCACGGCAGCCGGATCGGCAATGTCGGCTGGCTCCAGCTTGACATAGGTGACCTTGCGGTATTCAGGCGCCTTGTACTCATCTTTATGCGCATCGAAATAGGCCTTGAGGGCGTCGTCCGACGGGGCAGGGATCGCGTCTGATTTTTCCACAGTAATGGTGATGTAGTCGACGCTGCGGCTTTCGCCCTGATAAAGCGCCAGTGCCTTGAGCATCGCGTCAGGCATCTTGATGCCATCGGTCGCCGCTTCGACCATCTGCTGGCGGCGGGCAACCTTGGCGCGATTTTCGAGATAATCCTGGGCGCGAATGCCAGACTGGCGCAAAACCGCATCAAACTGCGCGCGGTTGAAATTGCCGCTGGCATCCTGGAAAGCCGGGTCTTCCGCCGTCAAGCGCGCAATGCCGTCCTTCGACAGGCCGAGCTGCATGTTGCGTGCGCCTTCATCGAGCACGACGCCGGCTGCGAGCTGCGCCAGAACCTGGTTTTCAACGCCGATAGATTTTGCCTGTTCCCGCGTCAGACGCTGGCGGAACTGCTGCGACAGGCGCATGACCTGCTGTTCATAAGCGAAGCGGTAGTCGGTCGCGCTGACTTCGGAACCGCCTGCTGTCAGCGCGGCATTGCCTGTCATGCCACCGCGGAAAACATCCGCGATACCCCAGACGCCGAAGCTCAGGACGAGCACACCAAGCAGAAGCTTGGAGATCCAGGAGCGAGAGGCAGAGCGCAGGCTGTCGAGCATGGGAAACCCTTCGATTATGATATAAAGCTCGGCTTTGGTTGAGTTGAGCCAGTCATTGAATTGAACCGTTCAGGGGATAACCCCAAGCAAGCCCCATATGCAAGGTCTCATTGAGGCTCTGCAACCAAGAACATTTGCATTGCGACACGAATATGCTTAGTCAGTGGCAAAATTCGGCGCAGCCATGCGTTATTCGCTGGAAGCGCCTGCCGTTTACAAAGGCGAGGAGAATACAATGACTCCGGGTATCCGTCCGTTGGTCGCTGGCAACTGGAAGATGAATGGCACGGGAGAATCTCTCACCGAACTGCGCGCGATTGCAGCCGGTCTGAGCTCCGATTTCGGCAGAAAACTCGATGCCGTGATCTGTGTGCCTGCTACTCTTTTGTCACGCGCTGCCGAAACGCTCTCTGGCGAAACCACGGTCGGCCTCGGCGGACAGGACAGCCACTCGAAGGTTTCCGGTGCGCATACCGGCGATATTTCGGCTGAAATGCTGAAAGAAGCGGGCGCAACCCATGTCATCATCGGTCATTCCGAGCGCCGCACCGATCACTGCGAAACCAACGATGTTGTGAAGGCAAAGACCGAAGCCGCCTGGGCAGCAGGTCTTGTGACCATCGTTTGCGTCGGCGAAACGGCTGACGAACGCAAGTCGGAACGCACACTCGAAGTCATCGGCTCGCAGCTTGCAGGTTCCCTGCCGGATGGGCTGACCGCCGAAAACACCATCATTGCCTATGAGCCTGTATGGGCGATTGGCACGGGCCTGACACCGACGGTGCAGGATGTCCGCGCCGCTCATGCCTTCATGCGCGAGCAGCTGACCGAGCGCTTCGGAGCCAAGGGCGCGCATCTGCGTCTTCTCTATGGCGGTTCGGTCAAGCCGTCCAACTCCACCGAACTGCTCGGCATTGCCGATGTGGACGGTGCACTTGTTGGCGGTGCGAGCTTGAAGGCGACCGACTTCCTCGCCATATGCGAGACCTATCGCAACCTTTAAGCGGTGCCTTGCCCTGCCGTGCTCTAACTTGGGCGGCGGGGCTTGGATTATCACGCAATAGCGTGTAAAGAGCCGCATCTATTCTGTCTGCAGTCTGGACATGTTCATGTGATGTGTCCTGAAATTGCTTTAGTTCAGGGACGTAAAGACCGTTACCCATGCAAACCGTACTCATTGTCATTCATTTGTTGATCGTGCTGGCGCTTGTCGGCGTTGTGCTTATCCAGCGCTCTGAAGGCGGCGGCCTTGGCATTGGCGGCGGTTCTGGCTTCATGACGGCGCGGGGTGCAGCCAATGCGCTCACCCGTACGACTGCCATTCTGGCAATCGGCTTTTTCGCGACGTCGCTGGTTCTCGGCATCATGGCGCGTTATGGCGAACGCCCGACCGACATTCTGAACCGTATTCCGGCAGCATCCGGCAGCCAGACGGCTCCGGCAGGCGGCAACGGCACTGGCGGCGGCATTCTCAATCAGCTTGGTGGCGAGTCTTCGCGCACCGACTCGAATGGGACTGCACCCGCTGCACCGGGCGCTGCTCCAGCCGCTCCGACGGGAACCACCGCACCGCAGGCACCGGCTACGCCGGAAGCTCCGGCCAACCCGGTTCCGAGCTCACAGTAAAAAGAGCTCTATGAATCAAGAGATTGTGAAACCGGCCCACTGGGCCGGTTTTCTTTTTGTTAACCGTCAAATTGCAAAGTGTTGCAAGCAGGCAATAGGCTTTCACGAATCGCATTGCACAACCGTTGCAACGAATTGAGTCGTACCTGCGTTTACAGTATGGAAAGCGAAAGCTTGGTCGCAGAGTTGCGGCAGCTATTTTCCGCTTGTGCTTGAATTTTCGGGAACTGATCATGTTTTCACGTCGTATTCTTATGGCTGGCATTGCAAGCCTTTGCGTTGGAGTTTCCGCGCCGGCTTTTGCCGCTTCGCCGGTCGGTGCCGAGGCACAGCTGAATGAAGCCGCTGCCGCTAACGTGCAGCAGGTTGCGCTTTCGAGCGACGCCAAGGCCAATCCGGACAAGCCGAAGAAGAAGAAAAAGAGCGCTTCCAACGGCAATGCCGGTGTGAAGGCCAACAAGTACAATATCGATCCAAAGTTCCGCGCGCAGGAAGTGGCCTTCACGGGCTACAAGCCGGGCACCATCGTGATCGATCCGAAGCAGCGCTTCCTCTATTATGTGGAAACCTCGACGACCGCGCGCCGCTATGGCATCGCAGTTGGCAAGCAGGGTCTTGAGTTCAAGGGTTCCGCTACGATCAACGCCAAGCGTGAATGGCCGCGCTGGATCCCGACCAAGGAAATGGTCGAGCGTGATCCGGGCCATTACGGTCGCTTCAAGAACGGTATGGATGGCGGTCCGGGCAATCCGCTCGGCTCGCGCGCCATGTATCTGTTCCAGGGCAACAAGGATACCTATGTCCGTATTCACGGCACGGTTCAGCCATGGACTATCGGCAGCTCCGCTTCGAACGGCTGCTTCCGTATGATCAATGAAGATGTCATGGATCTTTACGAGCGCGTCGGTCTCGGCACCGAAGTCGTCGTTCTCTGATCCATATTGACGATCTGATAAATGGCCGGGCTTTTGGGCCCGGTTTTTCTTTGGCCGTTCCATCCATGACGCTGTGCCTCGGTTGAGGCCTTATCTGTGGATTTCGGGCTTCGGCATGGAAATGTCGGGCAGGGGCCATTAAGACGTTACTACGTATTCGCTCCGGAGGTCGTGCTCCGGTCATGTTCAGCGTATGGCGTTCACATTCGTGCAATACGCTGAAGGTCTCGTGTCGCTCTCCAAACGTTCCGTTTTGGGGTGGCATGTCTGGGTTCAACAACGATTACCGCATCGCTTCGGTGAAAAATCACTTCGAGGCGCATTTTTTTGTGGCGGAATCAATTAAGAAAGTCTAACGAGATAAGCCCATGGCGCGATATGTTTTCATCACTGGCGGCGTGGTTTCTTCCCTTGGAAAAGGCATAGCTGCTGCAGCACTGGCTGCACTCCTTCAGGCACGCGGTTACCGCGTGCGTATCCGTAAACTCGACCCTTATCTGAACGTCGATCCCGGCACGATGTCGCCTTACCAGCATGGTGAGGTGTTCGTCACTGACGATGGTGCCGAAACCGACCTCGATCTCGGTCATTACGAGCGGTTCACCGGTCGTCCTGCCAACAAGCAGGACAATATCACCACCGGTCGCATCTACCGTAACATCATCGAAAAGGAACGCCGCGGCGACTATCTCGGCGCGACGGTTCAGGTCATTCCGCACGTTACTGACGAGATCAAGAACTTTGTTCTCGAGGGCAACGAGGATTATGATTTCGTCCTGTGCGAAATCGGCGGCACTGTTGGCGACATCGAAGCCATGCCGTTCCTCGAAGCGATCCGTCAGCTTGGCAATGAATTGCCACGCGGAGCAGCGGTTTACATCCATCTGACGCTGATGCCGTATATCCCGGCGGCGGGCGAACTCAAGACCAAGCCAACGCAGCATTCGGTCAAGGAACTGCGGTCTATCGGTATTGCTCCGGATATTCTTCTGGTGCGTGCGGACCGTGAAATTCCGGAATCCGAACGCCGCAAGCTGTCGCTGTTCTGTAACGTGCGTGAAAGCGCCGTTATCCAGGCGCTCGACGTGGCAACGATCTATGATGTGCCGATTGCTTACCACAAGGAAGGCCTCGATTCGGAAGTCCTTTCGGCGTTCGGTATCGACCCGGCTCCAAAGCCGCGCATGGATCGCTGGGAAGAAGTTTCCCATCGCCTGCACAATCCGGAAGGCGAAGTCACCATCGCTATCGTCGGCAAATATACGGGTCTGAAGGACGCGTATAAGTCGCTGATCGAAGCGCTTTATCACGGTGGCCTTGCCAACAAGGTGAAGGTCAATCTCGACTGGATCGAAGCCGAAGTCTTTGAAAGTGAAGATCCGGCTCCGCATCTTGAAAAGGTTCACGGCATTCTGGTGCCGGGTGGCTTTGGCGAGCGTGGCGCAGAGGGCAAGATTCTTGCGGCGAAGTTTGCTCGTGAGCGGAAAGTTCCGTATTTCGGCATTTGCTTCGGCATGCAGATGGCCTGCATTGAAGCAGCGCGTAATCTGGTTGGTATCGAAAACGCGTCTTCGACCGAGTTCGGCCCGACCAAGGAGCCGGTTGTTGGTCTTATGACCGAATGGCTCAAGGGCAACATGCTCGAGAAGCGCGCAGCAGCGGGCGATCTTGGTGGCACGATGCGTCTTGGCGCCTATGAAGCAGCCCTTGCTCCGGGTTCCAAGATTGCGGAAATCTACGGTTCGACCGATATTTTCGAGCGTCACCGTCACCGCTACGAAGTCAATGTCGACTATAAGGCGCGTCTCGAAGAGGCTGGCCTCAATTTCGCAGGCATGTCGCCGGATGGCGTTCTGCCGGAAACGGTCGAATACCCTGACCATCCATGGTTCATCGGCGTTCAGTACCATCCGGAACTGAAGTCCCGTCCGTTCGAACCGCATCCGCTCTTCGCTTCGTTCATCGAAGCGGCGATTGAACAAAGCCGTCTGGTTTGATGCATGAATAGCGATCTCGCGCGCAACGCTCGTTCGGTCGACCATCTGGTTCTGCCGGTTGAACAACTGGACGAAGCGCGCGCGAGACTTTCCCTCTTGGGATTTACAGTGGCCCCGAATGCCCAGCATCCATTCGGCACCGCCAATGTGTGCAGCTTTTTTGCTGACGACACCTATCTGGAAATGCTGGCAGTCGACCGCGAACCGCTTTATGTGGCCGCCGCCCGTCGCTCGAATAGTTTCATTCTCCGCGATCAGGCCTACCGCTTCCGTAGCGGACAGGACGGCTTTTCAGGAATAGCCTTCAAGACCGATGATGCCCGCGCCGATCATGCCGAGTTCAAAAGGCGTGGGGTTTCAGGTGGCCGTATGGTCGAGTTTTCCCGCGCGTTTCTCAGCCGGGAAGGCAAGCGCGAGATCGCGAGTTTCCGTCTGGCTTTTGCTGCGGATTTGCGTGCGCCCGATGCTTTTTTCTTCTGTTGCCAGCGATTGGCCTATCCGAAAACGGATCGTTCGCATCTGATTGCGCATGAGAATGGCGTCACCGGCCTGCGCAAAATCCTGATCTGCGAGGAAAATCCGGCAGAGTTTTCGGAATTGCTGCAAGGTGTGTTTCATGCGCCTGCGCGCAAGCACGACGGTGGTTCTCTGGAAATCACCGCTGGCAATGCCGATATAGAGATCCTTCCTTCCAAACAGTTTGAACAGAGCTTTGGATGGTTGCCAGAACTGCATGGCCGTGGTTTGCGGCTTGCGGGACTGGTCTTCACGGTTGCTTCACTTTTGACAGTCGAGCAGCTTCTTGACCGCAATGGTGTCACGTTTCTGAAAAGAGATGGCCGTATCATCGTTTCTCCGGCTAAGGGCCAGGGTACGTTGTTCGTATTTGAAGGTGTTGAGTAAATGACGACCGCCAATTCCTCCGTCAAAGTCGGTAATGTTACCTTCTCCAACAGCGCGCGTTTCGCGCTGATCGCTGGCCCCTGCCAGATGGAAACGCGGGAGCATGCCTTCGATATGGCAGGCCGCCTGAAGGAAATCACCGACAAGCTGGGTATCGGTCTCGTCTACAAGTCCAGCTTCGACAAGGCCAACCGCACGTCGCTGAAAGCAGAACGCGGTATCGGTCTCGAAAAGGCGCTGGAAGTCTTTGCCGATCTGAAAAAGGAATTCGGCTTTCCGGTTCTGACCGATATTCACACGGAAGAACAATGCGCTGCCGTCGCACCGGTTGTTGATGTGCTTCAGATTCCAGCCTTCCTTTGCCGCCAGACCGACCTGCTGATCGCCGCCGCAAAGACGGGCCGCGTGGTCAATGTCAAGAAGGGCCAGTTTCTGGCGCCTTGGGACATGAAGAATGTTCTGGCCAAGATCACCGAAAGCGGCAATCCGAATGTGCTCGCAACCGAGCGCGGCGCGTCTTTCGGCTATAATACGCTGGTTTCCGACATGCGCTCGCTACCGATCATGGCTGGCCTTGGCGCGCCGGTGGTGTTCGATGCGACCCATTCGGTACAGCAGCCGGGCGGGCAGGGCGGTTCGTCAGGCGGACAGCGCGAATTTGTGGAAACACTGGCTCGCGCAGCAGTGGCTGTCGGCGTGGCCGGCCTCTTCATTGAAACCCATCAGGATCCCGACAATGCGCCGTCGGACGGACCAAATATGGTGCCGATCGACAAGATGCCAGCATTGCTGGAAAAGCTGGTGGCTTTCGACCGGATTGCCAAGGGGCTTTAGTGTCTGTTCCAAAAGCCGTCATGCCGGGCTGCAAATGGCAATTTCTGCGCTTCCGGTGCTCACGTACCCAAAAGTACGCTGCGCTCCGGTTCTCGAAATCACCATTTTCGCCGCTGCCTGCCATCTTTTTGATTCAGACACTCGGAATTCAAAGCGAATTGTGAAAGGCGGGGGATTTTCCTCCGCCTTTTGTTTCGCTAAGGATGTGCCCACATCGGATTTGTTCAGCAGCTTCGCGGATAAGCGGAGCGATCTATAGGGAAGGACTGGCTCCTATGACTGCAATTATCGACATCGTCGGCCGCGAAATTCTTGACAGCCGCGGCAACCCGACCGTCGAAGTGGACGTAGTGCTTGAAGATGGCTCTTTTGGCCGCGCCGCTGTTCCATCCGGCGCATCGACCGGCGCCCATGAGGCCGTAGAACTGCGCGATGGCGGCAGCCGCTATCTCGGCAAGGGCGTGGAAAAGGCTGTTGAAGCCGTGAATGGCAAGATCTTCGACGCCATTGCAGGCCTCGATGCTGAAAGCCAGCTGCTCATCGACCAGACGCTGATTGACCTCGACGGCACTGCCAACAAGGGCAATCTCGGCGCCAACGCCATTCTCGGCGTGTCGCTGGCTGTTGCCAAGGCCGCCGCTCAGGCAACCGGCCTGCCGCTCTATCGCTATGTTGGCGGTGCGAATGCACATATTCTGCCAGTGCCGATGATGAACATCATCAATGGCGGCGCACATGCCGACAATCCAATCGACTTTCAGGAATTCATGATTCTGCCGGTTGGCGCATCGTCGATCCGTGAAGCCGTGCGTTATGGCTCGGAAGTCTTTCACACGCTGAAGAAGCGCCTTAAAGACGCTGGCCACAACACCAATGTCGGCGACGAAGGCGGCTTTGCTCCGAACCTCAAGAGCGCACAGGCTGCACTCGATTTCGTTATGGAATCGATCGAAAAGGCCGGTTTCAAGCCGGGTGAAGACATTTCCATCGGCCTCGATTGCGCATCGACCGAGTTCTTCAAGGACGGCAACTACGTCTATGAAGGCGAACGCAAGACCCGCGATCCGAAGGCGCAAGCCAAGTATCTGGCCAAGCTCGTTGCCGATTATCCGATCGTCAGCATTGAAGACGGCATGGCCGAAGACGATTGGGAAGGCTGGAAGTACCTGACCGATCTCGTTGGCAACAAGTGCCAGCTGGTTGGCGACGATCTGTTTGTTACCAACTCGGCCCGACTGCGCGATGGTATCCGCATGGGCGTTGCCAATTCGATCCTCGTGAAGGTCAACCAGATCGGTTCGCTGTCGGAAACGCTCGATGCCGTCGAAACCGCGCACAAGGCCGGTTACACCGCCGTCATGTCGCACCGTTCGGGCGAAACCGAAGATTCGACCATTGCCGATCTCGCAGTTGCCACGAATTGCGGTCAGATCAAGACCGGCTCGCTGGCCCGTTCGGACCGTACGGCGAAGTACAACCAGCTCATCCGTATCGAAGAAGAACTGGGCAAGCAGGCTCGCTATGCAGGCCGCAGCGCGCTGAAGTTCCTCTAATCGGAATAAAGTAATTGATGAAAGGCGGGCCATGTGCCCGCCTTTTTCGTTGCCCCTGACTGAGGCCGCATCGATATGTCATTCCGTCCTGGTTTTGACTCTTCCCAATTATATTGATATCAATGTTATTGTCGTTGCCATTGGCTGGCCCTGAACTGGGCGCAGAATGGCGGACATGAAGCGGCTCAATCCTGTACCGACCCGAGCCGTATTGGGGGGGAAATCAAAGGGAGAGAGAAAATGGCTTATATTGAAGGTTTCGTCGTCGCCGTTCCTAAAGCGAACAAGGAAATCTATCGCAAACATGCCGCGACCGCTGCCGAACTGTTCAAGGAGTTTGGCGTCACGCGCATGGTCGAAGCTTGGGGAGACGATGTCCCCGATGGCAAGGTGACTGACTTCCGTCGGGCCGTGCAGGCAACGGACGACGAGGAGGTGGTTTTCTCCTGGTTCGAGTATCCCGACAAGGCCACGCGCGATGCGGCCAATCAGAAGATGATGAGTGATCCTCGCATGGCGGCGATGGGCAGCGAGATGCCTTTCGATGGCAAGCGCATGATCATGGGCGGCTTCTCAACGATTCTCGATGTGTGATCGTTTGGACGTCTGACAAGGAATAAATCGGCAATCAAGGATTGATCATGATTGCCGATCTCCCTCTTTAAGGGTGAATTTTAGAAAATACACCGTCTTGTGAACACCTAATCTGTTTCACAAAAATAGGGTTAATCTTTCCCTGACATATGGCTGCGGTAAAGCTCTGTTAAGCAAAATAATGCTTCATGGTGGAATTCGGATTGGCGGTTACAGCTTGAGATTCGCTACCGTCAAAAACATCCGGGAAGGAAGCCGCAATGTGGACCAAGCAGAAACGTAAATCGATCCGTGGGCGCTTTATTTTGCCCATCCTGACGGCTGCGTTTCTCAGCTATTTCGGCTTCCACGCCTATCACGGCGAATTCGGGCTTTACGCCCGTATCCAGCTTGAAGAGCAAAAGGCGAACCTGACAAAGCAGCTCGAAAAAATCAGCGGCGAGCGTGCCGCACTCGAAAAGCGCGTCGGGCTTCTGCGTGATGGATCCATTGAAAAGGATATGCTTGACGAGCAGGCGCGCAGAGCGCTTAATCTCTCCCATCCCGATGAAGTGACAATTATTACCTCTCGGGAAGACAGATCGAATTAACTGAATTCCGGTTAATTGTCTTTTTGTGATATGTTTTTAAGGGCTTGGTAGCATAGCAGCTATGCTCTGGGTGCATATTGTATCTTGTAATATGCCCGTATAACGTCACAATATAACGACAATCTTAGGGAGCGAGATATGGCACCGAGGGCTAAAAGGGCGCCTGCTGGCAAAACGCAGACGTCTTCCGTCACTACCCCCAAGGCACCTGCGCCTGTAAACTTCACCAAGGAGCAGGAGCTGCACGCCTATCGCGAGATGCTGATGATCCGGCGTTTCGAAGAAAAAGCCGGCCAGCTTTATGGCATGGGCTTCATTGGTGGCTTCTGCCATCTCTATATCGGACAGGAAGCTGTCGTCGTTGGTATGCAGACCGCGCTGAAGGAAGGTGATCAGATCATCACGTCCTATCGCGACCATGGTCACATGCTGGCAACAGGCATGGAAGCGCGCGGCGTTATGGCCGAGCTGACCGGACGCCGTGGAGGCTACTCCAAGGGCAAGGGTGGCTCCATGCACATGTTCTCCAAGGAAAAGGGCTTTTACGGCGGTCACGGTATCGTCGGCGCTCAGGTTCCACTTGGTACCGGTCTTGCCTTTGCGAACAAGTATCGCGGCAATGACAACATTTCCGTCACCTATTTCGGCGATGGCGCTGCCAACCAGGGCCAGGTCTACGAAGCCTTCAACATGGCATCGCTGTGGAAGCTTCCGGTGATCTACGTCATCGAAAACAACCGTTACGCCATGGGCACCTCGGTTTCGCGTTCTTCCGCTGAGACTGATTTCTCCAAGCGCGGCGTTTCGTTCAACGTTCCGGGCATCAAGGTCGACGGCATGGATGTTCGCGCCGTTGCTGCCGCTGCCGCACTCGCTGCCGAATGGACGCGTTCCGGCAAGGGTCCGCTGATTCTCGAAATGGAAACCTATCGCTATCGCGGTCACTCTATGTCCGATCCTGCAAAGTATCGCTCGAAGGACGAAGTGCAGAAGATGCGTTCGGAGCATGATCCAATCGAGCAGGTCAAACAGCGCCTGATTGAAAAGAACTGGGCCACCGAAGAAGAGCTGAAGGAAATCGACAAGGAAGTCCGCGACATCGTCGCTGATTCGGCCGATTTCGCTCAAAACGATCCGGAGCCGGATGTTTCCGAGCTCTACACGGATATTCTGCTCTAATTCGGGAAAGGTGTTGTCATGCCCGTAGAAATTCTCATGCCCGCCCTTTCTCCGACCATGGAAGAAGGCACGCTTTCCAAGTGGGTGAAAAAGGAAGGCGACAAGGTTACGTCCGGTGACGTGATTGCCGAGATCGAAACCGACAAGGCGACGATGGAAGTCGAAGCCGTCGATGAAGGCGTCATCGGCAAGATCCTGATCGCAGAAGGCACCGAAGGCGTGAAGGTCAATACGCCGATCGCCGTGTTGCTCGGCGACGGTGAAAGCGCTTCCGATATCGGTTCGGCTCCGGCTGCCAAGGCTGAAGCGCCGAAAGAAGAAGTCAAGGAAGCTCCGAAGACCGAAGACAAGCCAGCTGCCAGCGTTCCTGCTGCGCCGAAGGTTGAAGTCGCGTCCGATCCTGATATTCCGACTGGCACGGAAATGGTTTCGATGACCGTGCGTGAAGCACTGCGTGACGCCATGGCCGAAGAAATGCGCCGTGACGAGAACGTCTTCATCATGGGTGAAGAAGTTGCCGAATATCAGGGCGCTTACAAGATCACCCAGGGTCTTCTCGACGAATTCGGCCCGCGCCGTGTTGTCGATACGCCGATTACCGAGCATGGCTTTGCCGGTGTGGGCGTTGGTGCGGCTATGGCTGGCCTCAAGCCAATTGTTGAATTCATGACCTTCAACTTCGCCATGCAGGCGATTGACCAGATCGTGAATTCGGCTGCCAAGACGCTCTACATGTCGGGCGGCCAGATGGGCGCTCCGATGGTGTTCCGCGGTCCTTCGGGCGCTGCTGCACGCGTCGCCGCACAGCATTCGCAGTGCTATGCCGCATGGTACAGCCAGATTCCGGGCCTCAAGGTCGTTATGCCTTACTCGGCTGCTGATGCGAAGGGTCTTCTCAAGGCTGCAATCCGCGATCCGAACCCGGTCATCTTCCTCGAAAACGAAATCCTCTACGGTCATCATTTCGAAGTGCCGAAGCTTGATGATTTCGTTCTGCCGATTGGCAAGGCCCGCATTCACAAGCAGGGCAAGGACGCGACCATCGTTTCGTTCGGCATCGGCATGACCTATGCGGTCAAGGCTGCTGAAGAACTGGCGGAGCAGGGCATCGATGTTGAAGTCATCGATCTGCGCACCATTCGCCCAATGGATATTCCGACGGTTGTGGAATCGGTCAAGAAGACCGGTCGCCTCGTCACCGTTGAAGAAGGCTATCCGCAGTCGTCCGTTGGTACCGAAATCGCCACCCGGGTCATGCAGCAGGCCTTCGATTATCTCGATGCGCCGATCCTGACCATTGCGGGCAAGGACGTTCCGATGCCTTACGCCGCAAATCTCGAAAAGCTGGCGCTGCCGAATGTGGCCGAAGTCGTGGAAGCGGTGAAAGCCGTGACCTACTCCGCTTAACGAAAGGGTCTGGACATGCCGATCAATATCACCATGCCAGCGCTTTCTCCCACGATGGAAGAAGGCAACCTGTCGAAATGGCTGGTTAAGGAAGGCGACAAGGTTACATCCGGCGATGTGATTGCCGAGATCGAAACCGACAAGGCCACGATGGAAGTCGAGGCTGTTGACGAAGGCACCGTTGCCAAGCTGGTTATTCCGGCTGGCACCGAAGGCGTCAAGGTCAACGCGCTGATCGCCATTCTGGCCGCTGACGGCGAAGACGTCGCGGAAGCAGCAAAGGGCGGCGGCGCTGCCGCTCCCAAGGCTGAAGCAAAAGCCGAGGCTCCGAAGGAAGAGCCAAAGGCCGAAGCCAAGAAGGACGCTGCACCTGCTGCAGCGCCTGCTCCGGCAGCCGCTGCGCCCGCACAGGCACCTGCGAAGGGAGAACGCGTTTTCGCTTCTCCGCTTGCTCGCCGTATTGCCAAGGACGCCGGCGTCGATATCGCCGCAGTGAAGGGCACCGGTCCGCATGGCCGCGTCGTTCAGCGCGATGTGGAATCCGCTATTCAGTCGGGCGGTGCGAAAGCAGCTGCCGCTGCGCCGCAGACTGCGGCCAGTGCTCCTGCTGCCAAGCCGATGTCGGACGATGCCGTTCTCAAGCTGTTCGAGGAAGGTTCTTACGAAATCGTGCCGCATGACGGCATGCGCAAGACCATTGCTCGTCGTCTGGTGGAATCGAAGCAGACCGTTCCGCATTTCTATCTGACGATCGATTGCGAACTCGATGCACTTCTGGCGCTTCGCGCACAGATCAACGCGGCTTCGCCGATGATCAAGACAGAGAAGGGGGAGGTTCCGGCCTACAAGCTCTCCGTCAACGACATGATCATCAAGGCTACTGCTTTGGCGCTTCGTGATCTCCCGGAAGCCAATGTTTCCTGGACCGAAGGCGGCATGATCAAGCACAAGCGTTCGGATGTCGGCGTTGCCGTTTCCATCCCGGGCGGCCTTATTACGCCAATCGTCCGCCACGCGGAAAACAAGACGCTGTCCGCCATCTCCAACGAGATGAAGGATTTGGCCAAGCGCGCGCGTGATCGCAAGCTGAAGCCAGAGGAATATCAGGGTGGTTCGACCTCGGTCTCCAACCTCGGCATGTTCGGCGTCAAGGATTTTGCCGCCATCATCAACCCGCCGCATGCGACCATTTTCGCAATCGGCGCAGGTGAAGAACGCGTCGTGGTGAAGAAGGGCGAGATGAAAGTGGCGACAGTCATGTCGGTCACGCTTTCCACCGATCACCGCGCAGTCGATGGCGCTCTTGCCGCCGAACTGGCGCAGGCCTTCAAGCGCCACATCGAAAATCCGATGGGCATGCTGGTCTGATGGAATTGAAGCCGCGCCCTTCTTTTTAGATGGGCGCGGCCTTTCCGCTTTCAGGAATAAGGGCAAGAACTATGGCCGACATTTACGACGTTATTGTTATTGGATCGGGACCGGGCGGTTATGTAACGGCGATCCGTGCTGCGCAGCTGGGCCTCAAGACGGCAATCGTCGAGCGCGAGCATCTGGGTGGCATCTGCCTCAACTGGGGCTGTATTCCGACCAAGGCGCTGCTGCGTTCGGCGGAGATTCTGCATTTCGGTGAACATGCCAAGGACTACGGTCTGAAGCTGGAAGGCACCATCACGCCTGACGTGAAAGCTGTTGTGCAGCGTTCGCGCGGCGTTTCGGCGCGTCTTAACGGCGGCGTCGCCTTCCTCATGAAAAAGAACAAGATCGACGTGATCTGGGGTGAAGCCAAGCTCGTCAAGGGTGCTTCCGGCTCCAATCCCGCCGAGATCACCGTCGGCAAGACCACGAAGCAGCCAATGCTCCCGCAGAACCCGGTGCCGAAGGGCGTGCTGGGCGAGGGCAGCTACAAGGCCAAGCACATCATCGTCGCGACTGGTGCGCGTCCGCGTGCGCTGCCTGGCATCGAGCCGGACGGCAAGCTGATCTGGACCTATTTCGAAGCTATGGTGCCGCAGGACTTGCCAAAGTCGATGCTGGTCATGGGTTCGGGCGCAATCGGCATCGAATTCGCGTCGTTCTATCACGACATGGGCGTCGATGTGACGGTTGTGGAAGTGATGCCGCAGATCATGCCGGTGGAAGATGCGGAAATCTCCGCCATCGCTCGCAAGCAGCTTGAAAAGCGCGGCCTCAAGATCATCACCGACGCCAAGGTTACGAAAGTGGAGAAGGGCGCCAACAACGTCACGGCCTCCATCGAAACCAAGGACGGCAAGGTGCAGAAGCTGACTGTCGACCGGATGATTTCGGCTGTTGGCGTTCAAGGCAATATCGAGAATCTCGGCCTTGAAGCGCTCGGCGTGAAGACGGATCGCGGCTGCATTGTCATTGATGGCTATGGCAAGACCAATGTCGAAGGCATCTACGCCATTGGCGACGTTGCCGGTCCGCCGATGCTGGCGCACAAGGCCGAGCATGAAGGCACGATCTGCGTCGAAAAGATTGCAGGCGTTCCGAATGTGCATTCGCTCGACAAGGGCAAGATCCCGGGCTGCACCTATTGCAACCCACAGGTTGCTTCGGTTGGCCTGACGGAAGCCAAGGCCAAGGAACAGGGTTTCGACATTCGTGTCGGTCGCTATTCCTTCACGGCCAACGGCAAGGCGATTGCTCTCGGCGAAGATCAGGGTCTGGTCAAGACGATCTTCGACAAGAAGACAGGCCAGCTTCTGGGCGCACATATGGTTGGTGCGGAAGTCACCGAGCTTATCCAGGGCTTCGTGATTGCCATGAACCTTGAGACCACCGAAGAAGAGCTGATGCATTCGGTCTTCCCTCATCCGACCCTTTCGGAAATGATGAAGGAAAGCGTACTCGACGCTTATGGCCGTGTGCTGAACGCATAATCCCGAAAAGTTGCAGACTTTTCGGATAGGATTGTGCGGGTGAATACCGCTTAAACAGCAGGAGTTGCGCATATTCCGCTGATCGAAAATGGAGAGCCATGGCGGCGTGCCGCCTGGCCGATCATAAAATGGTGTACCGTCATCGGTCTGGCGCTGGGATTTGTAGCTGGCGTCTTGAGTCTGCTCGGCGGTAACACCATATCGGTCAACGGATTGGCGCTCGCTGGCTGGTACGGTGTCTGGACGCTTACTTTGGCGCTTGGCGTTGGCGGCTTGGTCTTCGGCCTGATCTGGGCTCTGGTTTTCAGGGCTCTCGGCATGGCTGCGCGGCGATGAGTAGCAAATGGTCCAAGTTGACAGGTCTGTGGTCAGGGCTTAGGACCGGACCGAATTAAGGAGCGTTCCACATTCTCTTGGGAACAGGCTCCGGATAGGCAGGAAACAGCATGGTTACAGTTCTCAATACGGTCAACCAGAGCGGACGTCTGCGGCACCCGGAAAAGGCGCACCGCCCGGACAATGAAGTCCTGAAGAAGCCCGACTGGATTCGCGTCAAGGCTCCGGTCTCGCGCGGCTATAATGAAACGCGCGAAATTGTGCGTTCCAACAAGCTCGTGACCGTCTGTGAAGAAGCTGGCTGCCCGAATATCGGCGAGTGCTGGGAAAAGAAGCACGCCACTTTCATGATCATGGGCGAAATCTGCACACGCGCCTGCGCGTTCTGCAATGTTTCGACTGGCATTCCGACGCCGCTTGATCCGAATGAACCGGAAAATGTGGCCAAGGCCGTCAAGCAGATGGGTCTGACGCATGTGGTTATCACCTCAGTGGATCGCGACGATCTGGCCGATGGCGGCGCACAGCATTTCGCCGACGTTATTCTCGCTATCCGTGCGGCTGCGCCTGCAACGACTATCGAAATTCTGACGCCGGACTTCCTGCGCAAGGAAGGCGCATTGGAAATCGTCGTCAAGGCACGCCCGGACGTGTTCAACCACAATCTGGAAACTGTGCCGTCGCGTTACCTGAAGGTTCGTCCTGGCGCGCGTTATTTCCACTCGATCCGCTTGTTGCAGCGCGTCAAGGAACTCGATCCAACCATTTTCACCAAGTCTGGCATTATGGTTGGCCTCGGCGAAGAGCGGAATGAGATCTTGCAGCTGATGGACGATCTTCGTTCGGCTGACGTGGATTTCATGACCATCGGTCAGTATCTGCAGCCGACCCGCAAGCATCATCCGGTCATTCGCTTTGTGACGCCGGACGAGTTCAAGTCGTTCGAAACCATCGGCAAGACCAAGGGCTTTCTGCTGGTCGCCTCCAGCCCTCTGACGCGTTCTTCGCATCACGCTGGCGACGATTTTGCAAAGCTAAAAGCCGCCCGCGAAACGCAGATTGCGAACCGGGCATCGTAACACATGCCGCAATTTACGACCGTCAGACGGGTGCATCACCGGGCCGATCAGATGTTCGCGCTCGTTGCGGATATCGAGAAATACCCGGAGTTCTTACCAATGTGCGAAGCCTTGTCGATCCGCTCCCGTAAGGAGCGTGACGGCAAGGCTTTGCTGATTGCCGACATGACGGTCGGGTACAAGCTGATCCGCGAGACCTTCACAAGTCAGGTGCTGTTGAAGCCAGACGATAGCGTCATCGACGTCAAATATCTCGACGGCCCGTTCCGCTATCTCGATAATCGCTGGACGTTCAAGTCTGTCGAGGACGAAGCCTATTGCGACGTTGAATTCTTCATCGATTATGAATTTAAGAGCCGCACACTCGGCCTGCTGATGGGCACCATGTTTGATCTGGCCTTCAAGAAATTCTCAGAAGCCTTCGAAAAGCGCGCCGACCAGATCTACGGTCTCTAATCAAACGACGCTTACTGCGCCGTATAGCCCCCATCCACCATCAGTGACGATCCTGTGATGAATGAGGCCTCGTCGCTGGCGAGGAACAGAACGGCGTTTGCCACTTCCTCGGCGCGGCCGAGGCGGCCCATCGGGTGCAGGGCAACCAGAGCGTCCTTCTTGTCGTCCGGAACATCTTTCAGAAGCGGTGTGTCGATATAGCCGGGGCAGACGGCATTCACGCGGATGTTCTGCGTGCCATAATCGATAGCCAGCGTCTGGGTCAGAAGCTTCACACCGCCTTTTGCCGCTGCATAGGCCGTCACGCCCGACTTGCCGACATGGCTGTGGATCGATCCGCAATTGACGATGACGCCGCCGCCTTGCGAACGCATCTGGTCGATTGCGTATTTATCGCAGAGGTAAACGCCGGTCAGATTGATGTCGATGGTCTTCTGCCAGGCGCTTTCGTCAAGCTCGTCGATGGGGCCGTCCGCCGCAATACCCGCATTGGCGAACATGATGTCGAGACGACCGTAATTTTCCACTGTTCGGGCAATAAGCTCCTGAACAGCTTTGGTTTTTGTTACATCTGTCTTGATGAAGATGGCCTGCTGGTGTGTTCCGGCAAGCTCGTCGGCCAGTCGTTGGCCGTGATCGGCATAATCGGCAATGACGACATTGGCGCCTTCACGTACAAAAGCCCGGGCCGTCGCTTCCCCAATACCGCTTGCCCCGCCCGTTACGATGGCCACTTTGCCTTTGAAACGCATTGCCTATGTTCCTCATCTTGAACTGATAAGCAGAGGATAGGGCGACAGTGCGGAAAGTACATGCGTTGGCGTCAGGCGTTGCGCAAATTTGTCAGTATCAGCTCCAGCGCGGCAAGAACCGTTGCACGGCGAATGTCCGCACGGCTTTTCGGGCCGAAGCGGCATTCGCGGTGCAGCGTTGGGTGACCATTGCGTGCGGAAGCGATATGGACAAGCCCAACAGGCTTTTCGTCCGAGCCGCCGCCGGGTCCCGCAACACCGGTCACTGCAATGCTGATGCCTGCGCGCGAATGCTTCAGCGCGCCTTCGGCCATGGCAATCGCCACTTCCTTCGAGACCGCGCCGACCTGACCGATCAGTTCCATCGGCACGCCGATCATTTCATTCTTGGCTTCATTGGAATAGGTGACAAAGCCACGATCGACCACATCGGACGAACCGGCAATGTCGGTCAAGGCGCCAGCAATCAGCCCGCCGGTGCAGGATTCCGCGGTCGCAATCATCAGACCAGCCTTGCGGCAGGCTTCCAGCACTGCGATTGCTTCTTTCTCTGCGACGAGTTCGCTCATTCCGGCACCTCGCCGGGATAAATGACGGTCGCCGTCGCAATGGCGGCAATGCCTTCACGGCGTCCGACAAAGCCGAGCTTTTCGTTGGTCGTGGCCTTGATCGATACGCGGTCGGCGGCAATGCCGAGCATATCGCAGAGCGCTTCCGTCATAGCGGCGCGATGTGGACCGACTTTTGGTGCTTCGCTGATCAGTGTCACATCGACATTGGCGATGCGCCCGCCAGCCTCGCGAACGATCTTGGCCGCATGTTCGATGAAGATGCGCGAGGCTGCGCCCTTCCATTGCGGGTCCGATGGCGGGAAATGCGTGCCGATATCGCCTGCGCCGCGCGTGGCGAGCAGGGCGTCGGTGAGGGCGTGAAGCGCCACATCGGCATCGGAATGGCCATTGAGCTTTGCTTCATGCGGGATTTTCACGCCGCAGAGCGTGACATGGTCGCCCGGCTCGAAGGAATGTACGTCATAGCCATTGCCCGTGCGAATATCCGGAAAGGCGGCGTGGTCTTGCCGCAGGCGCTTGTCTGCCATTTCGATGTCCTTTGCCCAGGTAAGCTTTGTATTGTCGGCCGAGCCTTCGATGATGCGCACGGCGAGGCCCTGCCATTCGGCAATGGCGGCATCGTCGGTGAAATCCGTGCGACGGATAGCGAAGGCTTTTTCATGTGCGTCGAGTATAGGCGCATAGGGAAATGTCTGCGGGGTCTGCGCCGCAAACAGACCGGCGCGGGGAACGGTGGTCTTGACTGTTCCGTCGATGGCCGATTGTTTCAGCGTATCTGAAACGGCCAGCGCGGGCAGAACGCCTTCCTCCGGTGTCAGATTGCCAACGATCCGTTCGAGCAGTCCCTGCGTGATGAAGGGGCGCACGCCGTCATGGATCATCACATAATGCGGCGCGTGGTCCTTGAGGGCGAAGAGCCCTAGTCGCGTGGATTCCTGCCGTGTCGGGCCACCAGTCACGACGATGACGTCTTCGTGGCTCTCCGGTACGGCGCGTTCATAAAGCAGGTGATCGTCGGGATGGATGACGACAACGATCTTGTCGACCAGCGGACAGTCGATAAAGGCGCGCAACGTCCGCGCGAGCACGGCTTCGCCGCCGATGCGCCGAAATTGCTTCGGCCCTTCGACGCTTTGCCCCGCCCGTTCGCCCCGGCCGGCTGCCACAATGACCGCTGCTGTTTTCGAAATGATCTTCGCCTTTGCCAAAGTTGGTCGCTTGGAAGCCGAATAATGCCTTGCATCGACAAATGCCAGACTGCAATTGATTTATTGCATATTCCAGAAGCATGCCTCCCAAAAGCGGAAGCTGCTTTCGGAGTAAAGATACGCATAAAAACAATAAGTTAAAGCGTACTTCTCAAATGCCGCAAAATGCAACGCTATCTGCGTGCTTTTCCTTGCGTTCAAAAGACGAACTGATTAAAGTGTGTGCGTTATGCATCATGCACATGAAATAGGCATTTATTTGTGACTTCTATCGATCAGCCCTTGGATATCCGTGGCGTGGTGCTCAAGAATCGCGTTTTTCTGGCGCCGATGTCTGGCGTCTCCGATTTGCCATTTCGCAAGCGCGCAGCTGCTGCCGGAGCGGGAATGGTCGTTTCGGAAATGGTCGCCAGCGCGGAACTTTGCAATCGTCACAAGGAAAGTCTGCTGCGCCTGTCGGGCGAAGGTCTGGGCACGCATGTGGTTCAGCTCGCCGGGCGTGAAGCGCATTGGATGGGCGAGGCCGCCAAGATCGCCGAAGGCGAGGGCGCGGATATCATCGATATCAATATGGGCTGCCCGGCCAAGAAAGTGACCGGAGGCTATTCGGGATCGGCGCTGATGCGCGATCTGGATCACGCCATGACGCTTGTCGAGGCGACTGTGGCTGCCGTGAAGGTGCCGGTCACGCTGAAGATGCGGCTTGGCTGGGACGAAAACAGCATCAATGCGCCGGAATTGGCCAAACGTGCCGAAGATGCGGGTATTGCAATGGTCACCGTGCATGGACGTACACGCTGCCAGTTCTATGAAGGTCATGCCGACTGGGACGCCATTCGCGCCGTGCGCGATGCAGTGAAAATTCCGCTCGTCGCCAATGGCGATGTGACGTCGCGTGAAGACGCTGAAGAGATTCGCCGCCGGTCCGGTGCGGATGCGGTGATGGTTGGACGGGCTACCTATGGACAGCCATGGCTGCCGGGTTTGATTGCGGGCAGTTCACCATCGGCGCAATCCGAAACAGAGATTATCGATTATATTATAATGCATTACGAAGATATGCTCGACCATTATGGTAGCAAAACGGGTATTCGCCATGCGCGCAAGCATCTTGGCTGGTATCTGGATCGTCATGCCGGAGAGGCTTTGACCTCAGCGGATAAGGCGGAAGTGATGACGCTGACCGATCCCGCAAAGGTTGTTGACGCGCTGCGCCGGATTTTTGCGACGCGGACGACTGATGCGCCAGAGTTGAAATCGGCGTTCAGAAAGGTCGCCTGATGCGCGAAAGAGAAGAAAAGGGCAGCATCCCTTCAGTTATTCTGGATGCGATCAGCCAGCCGGTCATTATGGTCGGGCCTGACAATCACATTGTCTATGCCAATCTGGACGGCGAGCAGTTTTTCCGCTCCGGTTCGTCCATCTTGGCGCGCAACCGGCTGGAGAGCTTTCTGCCTTTCGGCAGCCCGCTTCTGGCTCTTATCGATCAGGTTCGCGCCAGCCAGATGCCAGTCAATGAATATCGCGTCGATATTTCCTCGCCGCGTCTTGGTGCTGAACGCATTGTTGATCTTTATGTTGCGCCCGTCGTTGAAATGCCGGGCGCTGTGGTCATCCTGTTCAAGGAAAAGACCATGGCGGAAAAGATCGACCGCCAGATGACCCATCGCGGCGCGGCGCGTTCGGTTACCGGTCTTGCCTCGATGCTGGCGCATGAGATCAAGAACCCGCTATCGGGTATTCGCGGCGCGGCCCAGTTACTTGAGCAGGTGGTTGGCGATGAGGATCGTGCTTTGGCGCGGCTCATCACCGATGAAACCGACCGTATCGTGTCACTGGTGGACCGGATGGAGGTTTTCTCCGACGAACGACCCATCGAGCGCACCGCGGTGAATATTCACGCGGTTCTGGACCATGTGAAGGCCGTGGCGCGCAATGGTTTTGCCCGTCATATCCGTTTCTCGGAAGATTACGATCCGTCACTGCCGCCGGTTTTCGCCAATCGCGACCAACTTGTGCAGGTGTTTCTCAATCTGGTGAAGAACGCAGCTGAGGCCATTGGCGACCGCGACCACGGAGAAATTCTTCTCTCAACGGCCTATCGTCCGGGTATTCGCCTTCAGGTGCCAGGTGCGCGCGACCGCGTGGCGCTGCCGCTGGAATTCTGCGTGCACGACAATGGACCCGGCGTGCCGCAGGATATGCTGCCGCATCTCTTCGATCCGTTTGTGACGACCAAGACCAACGGTTCGGGCCTTGGATTGGCCCTGGTGGCAAAAATCATCGGCGATCATGGTGGCATCATCGAATGCGACAGCCATCCGTCGCGCACCACTTTTCGTATTCTTATGCCTGCCTGGAAAAGCTCGGATGTTGCTTCCCGGCCAAGCAAATTCACGACTGATTATACCGGAGACGATGCATGATAGCAGGACGCCCGACGGGTACCGTATTGGTGGCGGATGACGATGCGGCGATCCGCACTGTGCTCAATCAGGCACTCTCCCGGGCCGGTTACGATGTGCGAGTGACGTCGAATGCCGCGTCGTTGTGGCGTTGGGTGGCGGCAGGCGATGGCGATCTGGTGATCACTGACGTCATGATGCCGGACGAAAACGCTTTCGACCTGCTGCCGCGTATCAAGAAGATGCGGCCTGATCTGCCGATTGTGGTGATGAGCGCCCAGAACACGTTCATGACGGCCATTCGCGCCTCGGAAGCCGGCGCTTATGAATATCTGCCGAAACCGTTCGACCTGACGGAACTGATCAATATTGTCGGTCGCGCGTTGTCCGAACCAAAGCATAAGCCGATTGCCACGCTTCACGACGAGCCCGGCGAGAATATGCCGCTTGTCGGCCGTTCGCCTGCGATGCAGGAAATCTATCGCGTTCTGGCGCGTATGATGCAGACCGACCTGACCATGATGGTGACCGGCGAATCCGGTACCGGCAAGGAGCTGGTCGCCCGCGCGCTGCATGAATATGGCCGCCGCCGCAAGGGACCATTCGTTGCGATCAATATGGCTGCCATCCCGCGCGATCTGATCGAATCGGAACTGTTTGGCCACGAGAAGGGCGCGTTCACGGGCGCACAGAATCGCTCGAGCGGCCGCTTCGAACAGGCCAATGGCGGCACGCTCTTCCTCGATGAAATCGGCGATATGCCGATGGAAGCGCAAACCCGCCTGCTTCGCGTGTTGCAGCAGGGCGAATATATGACAGTCGGCGGACGCACGCCCATCAAGACCGACGTGCGCATTGTGGCGGCGACCAACAAGGATTTGCGCCAGCTGATTGCTCAGGGCCTCTTCCGCGAAGACCTCTATTACCGTTTGAATGTGGTGCCGTTGCGGCTGCCGCCGCTACGTGAGCGCAGTGAGGACGTGCCCGATCTGGTGCGTCATTTCTTCAAGCGCGCTGCTGAAGAAGGCTTGCCTGAAAAGCGCATTACCAATGCCGGTCTCGACATGATGCGCCGCTATCCATGGCCGGGCAATGTGCGCGAACTGGAAAATCTGGTGCGCAGGTTGGCGGCGCTCTATCCGCAGGAAGAAATCTCGCCGGAAATCATCGAAACCGAACTGAAGGCGGAACTGTCGAAGCCCGACACGATTCCAGCGGTAACGGGCGATGCGGAGAATGTCACGATCTCGCAAGCGGTCGAGCAAAACATGCAGCGTTATTTCGCTTCATTCGGTGCCGACTTGCCGCCACCGGGGCTTTATCACCGTGTGCTGGCTGAGCTTGAATATCCGCTGATCCTAGCCTGCCTGACGGCAACGCGCGGCAACCAGATCAAGGCAGCGGATCTACTTGGCCTCAACCGCAATACACTGCGCAAGAAAATCCGCGAGCTCGGCGTGAATATTTATCGCGGCGGCAAGGGAAACTAAGTCCGTTCGCTGATCTTTACGTTGTGATTTATTATATTTGCTCTTGTTAGAGCCACCGTCGCCTCGACGTGGGAAGCGGCGATGGCATTTCCATTCAGATCGACCGCGTGTTAATGCCGGATCGGCTTCTTAACAGGCTTTCTGACAGGCTTTTTCGCGCGTTTTTTAGGCGCTGGCTTTTTTGCCTTAGCCTTTTTGATTACCTTGACCTGATGGACAAGACCGGAGGAAATGTGGCTTTGGGCAGCAAATGCAGTGGGAGCGGCAAGAAAGGAAAGCGCGATTGCTGCGGCAAAGATTTTCTTCATAATCAGTATCCTCATTGATTTCAGTAAATCAATAATACATCTACAGATTGTTCTGTTTGGGGCTAAATTGTAAATGAATGTTTCTATATGGGTATTTCGTCTATATTTCCGATACTGATAAATGAAATATAGCCTGTTTTGAAAACGCGAAAATATTTCGTCATCCATCAATCGAATCAAATATCGGAAAAATCAGCCGGAAGTATCTCTGATGAGGTAGTATTTCTTTGCTGAGACGAATTACCAATGACACGATGCGCAAATTCGTTAGGGATTCGACGGTTAGTACTGTAACGCAGCTAAATGGCGTTCATGAAAAATATGGCGATGACCACCAGAATAAATGAAAGCCCAAATGCGAATAATGCAATGTCGAATAGAAACATTGGTAAGTATCAACTCGTTTGGTCGTGAGCAGGTGTTTCGTCGCGACGACGGTCTTTCCTTAATTTCACGATGTGGAGCGAGAGACACGAGTGTGTAGAAACCGTGCCTCTCGCGGGGGCGGGCAATTGCTTAGGCTGCCCGGCGCTGGCCATATCGCCTAGGTGTTTTAGCTGCAACTTTTAAACGCAATGCGTGTGCCGTATTGGGTCAGAACCGGATATCTCGGCGTGATTAGACAAGGCATGAGCCGGCATTTGCCATTTGCGTTCCTATCTTGTTCTCGCCCACATTAGAGAACTGTTGAGGAAAGGGGCTGGAGTGCCCGCAGATCGCTGAAGCAGACGCCGAGATGTCATAAGGTGAGGGGGCGTTTCAGGTTCGCCAGTAGAATCCATGGCCAGCTTGTGACGCAAAGTGAGAGACAGTTCCGAATCGGAACTCGTTCAACTGCCTGAAAATAAATGGAAATATCTCTTGCCAGAGAAAATAATGGTGCCCCCAGAGAGACTCGAACTCCCGACCCCCTGATTACAAATCAGGTGCTCTACCAACTGAGCTATAAGGGCACTTCACGATACAGTGTGTATCGAACCGCTTTTGGTTGCAAATCGCTTCCGTTATACGGTCTGCGCTCGATTAGCATAAATGACGCGTCTGTAAAACGAAAAATCATCGCAAAGAGGTCATGGCAACAGGGTTTTTCATGTGATAGCCAATAGACCGCGATGAGGACATGGCAAACTTATCAGGGTTGAGCCGGGGAGCGAGACAGTAGACATGAACGACAAATCACTCGCGCTTCATTTTCTCTCGTCCGGGACCGAAGAATCACTCGCGGCCCAGAAAGATCTTGTGAATCGCTACGGGCATGTGTCGGGCGAAGATGCCGACATTATTGTTGCGCTCGGTGGTGATGGCACCATGCTTCAGGCACTGCGGGATTTCATGAATAGCGGTACACCGATTTATGGCATGAACCGCGGGTCTGTTGGCTTTCTGATGAATGAGTTCAGTGTTGATAATCTGTGCGAGCGCATTCTGGCCGCGCAGATGGAAACAATCCGCCCGCTTGTGATGATTGCAGAGACCGAAAATTCTGCTCCGGTCGAGGCGCTTGCAATCAATGAAGTCTCATTGTTCCGCCAGTCCTATCAGGCGGCGAAGGTGCGCATAACCATTGATGGTAAAGTCCGGCTGGAAGAATTGGTCTGTGACGGCGTGATGGTTGCGACGCCTGCTGGCTCAACGGCCTACAATCTCTCGGCGCAAGGGCCGATTCTGCCATTGGAAGCGCCGCTTCTGGCGCTGACGCCGGTCAGTCCCTTCCGCCCGCGTCGCTGGGGTGGTGCATTGCTGCCCAAGCATGTGACCGTTCGCATGGATTTGCTGGAAACGGAAAAGCGTCCGGTCAATGCCGTTGCCGACAATAATGAGGTGAAGTCCGTAACTTCGGTTACGGTACGCGAGGCGCCGAACAGTCAGGTGGCTATTCTGTTTGATAAGAACCACTCCTGGGACGAGCGAATTCTGACAGAACAATTCCGGCATTGATCTGAATAGTCGACAGGTTTTCGAGTAAGATTACGCACAAGCAAAGTTGTCAAACTACCGTGGCTGACAATCCTCTAATTGTCATCAATTTGATTTAATTCGATTAGAAAAGACGTAGATTGGCGTCATTTGTCGTTATCAGCAGGAATATCAAAGCAATTTGATATCGGATGTTGGTATTTTGGTTGACTTTTGCACGCTGCGGACGTAGGCGATGCTGCAAGAAAACGCTAGATGCGTTGCAGACGCCTTTTCTGCTTTGGTTCCTGCGCCGGATGACGCGGCTGCAATGACAGGATGGGCGGAACACGTTTCCGAACCAGAGAGCTGCGCCTCCATTGACGACATTTGCCGAACTCGGTCTTTCCCCGAAAGTGCTTGCTGCTGTAGAAGCGGCTGGATACACCGCGCCCACACCTATTCAGGCAGGCGCTATACCGCCCGCGCTCGAGCGCAAGGATGTGCTTGGTATCGCCCAGACGGGAACGGGCAAGACGGCTTCTTTCGTTCTGCCGATGCTGACGCTGCTGGAAAAGGGCCGGGCTCGCGCCCGCATGCCGCGCACGCTCATTCTTGAGCCGACCCGTGAGCTTGCTGCGCAGGTTGAAGAGAATTTCGTCAAATACGGCGTCAATCACCGCCTCAATGTTGCTCTGCTGATCGGCGGCGTTTCGTTCGACGAGCAAGAGCGCAAGCTTGAGCGCGGCGCAGACGTTCTCATCGCCACGCCGGGCCGTCTTCTCGACCATTTCGAACGCGGCAAGCTGCTTTTGACCGGCGTTGAAATTCTGGTCATCGATGAAGCCGACCGTATGCTCGACATGGGCTTCATTCCGGATATCGAACGCATCTGCAAGCTGATTCCGTTCACGCGTCAGACGCTGTTCTTCTCGGCGACCATGCCGCCGGAAATCACCAAGCTAACCGAGCAGTTCCTGCATTCGCCAACGCGTGTCGAAGTGGCCAAGGCTTCGTCCACGGCAAAGACCGTGACACAGCGTCTGGTCAAGTCGAGCAGGAAAGATTGGGACAAGCGCGCTGCCCTGCGCGATCTCATCCGCGCCGAAGGCGACACGCTCAAGAATGCGATCATCTTCTGCAATCGCAAGAAGGATGTGTCGGAATTGTTCCGTTCGCTGGTGCGTCATGAGTTCAACGCCGGTGCATTGCACGGCGATATGGACCAGCGCGCCCGCATGACGATGTTGGCCAACTTCAAGGAAGGCAAGCTGCAACTGCTGGTCGCTTCCGATGTGGCAGCACGCGGCCTCGACATTCCGGATGTCAGCCACGTCTTCAATTTCGACGTTCCGATCCATTCGGAAGACTATGTCCACCGCATTGGCCGCACGGGTCGCGCTGGCCGCTCCGGCAAGGCGTTCACGATCGTCACGCCATCGGACACAAAATATCTTGCCGCTATTGAGAACATGATCGGCGAGAAGATTGAATGGGTCGATGGCGATCTGTCCACGCTTGCACCGTCCGACGAGGCTGACGATCAGCCGCGCAAGGGCAAGAATGCGCGCGGCAAGGGCAAAGACTCGCAAAGAGATAACAAGGGTAAAGATAAGGGGCGGGACAAGAGCATGGACAAGCCAAAGGAAAAGGTAGCTTCGACCGAAGCGCTCGATCCGGCGGAACAGCCGCAGCCCGTTATCGAAACCCACGACCGCCGCGATGCGATCCGCGCTTCCAACGACGAACGTCGTGGCAAGCCGCAGCACGACCAGCATAAGCGCCGCCGTGATCGCGATGATGATGGTCCGTCGCCTGTTGGTTTTGGCAACGACATTCCTGCTTTCATGCTCATTCCAACGGGCATGTAAGCGGAAAGCACTGTTAGATTTATTATTCGGCCGTGGGGGATCGCTTCGCGGCCGATTTCTTTTGGGGTTTGGACTGACCGCTGCGTAGAGCCGCTTCATAGGCGAGGCGGGCCCATTCGGTCATGATTTCAGGATCATCGAAGGCTTCGCTCGGCACGCTCCAATAGGGCATGCCAATGGGATCGCCGCCCTTGCGTCCTTCATAGGTCCATTGCACCGATCCGGCGTCGATAAAACGCGGGATGGTCAATTCGTCGGCTTTGAAAAGCAGTTCATCGCGAACGACAAGCGCGAAGATCAGTCCCTGATGATAAATGCCTTTGCCGCCGAACATGCGACGGATGGTGACCGGGCCGAAATCCTGCAACAAATCGCGGAGGGTTTCGTCATCCATTGGGGAGATTCCTTCGGAAGACTATCCTCGTGGATCAGGTCAGGCCGCGCCCTGCATCTGGCGAAGGCTTTCTGCCGAGGCAGGGGTCAGTTCAACCGATTCACCGCAGCCGCAGGCAGAGGTCTGGTTCGGGTTGTTGAACACGAAACCGGTGCGGAGCGTCGTCACTTCGAAATCCATCTGGGTTCCGAGCAGGAAAAGAACGGCTTCCGGGGCGATAAAGACCTTGGCGCCATCTTTCTCGGCAACATCATCACCGGCTTTCGCTTCGCTGGCGACATCGATGGTATATTCCATGCCCGCGCAGCCGCCTTTTTTCACGCCGACACGAATGCCCAGCGCGCCTTCGCGCGACTCAACAATTTCGCGAACGCGATTTGCTGCGGCTTCGGTTAGCGTCATGACTGCGAAACGGCCCATGGTTCTTCTCTTCCGGTGCTATGCAGTGGCCTTGAGGCTGTGGCTTCACGGGCGAGAATCAACCAATCTCGTGTGAAACCAGCGAGTTTCAAACCTCGCTGCCACGTTTTCACTATAGTTAGTGTTGTAACATCATTACCGCAAGACACCAAATCGAGAGCGCAGGCCGCGTGTCCGGCTGGCGGGTATTGGGGAAAGAGGAGGTATAAATGTCGATTGATCGGATGAAATCTCTGAGGCTGGCTGTTTTCGTGAGCGCGCTCGGCCTGTCCGTTGCTCTCCCGCAAGCCTATGCACAGGAAGCGCCCAAGCCTGCCGCGAAGGAAGCGCAGAAGCCTGCATCGAAGGAAAGCGCTGAACCGACGGCACAGAAAAAGCCTGAAGCCGAGAAAAAGGATCAGGCTGAGGAAACAAAAGCGCCTGTAGAAGAGACAAAGCCGTCTGAACAGACGCAGGACGCGGCCAATGGCGTTACCGTGCCGGAATATCACGATGACCGATCCTCGCCGCAGGCGCTGATCGAATCCTATTATAATGCGATCAACCGCAAGGAATATACGCGCGCTTACGGTTATTACTCGGAAGAAGGGCGGGAACCCGACTTCAAGACCTTCGTGAAGGGCTATGAGAATACCAAGAGCGTCAAGGTCGCCTTGCGCAAAACCGAGCCGGACCCGGGTGCAGGCCAGATTTACTGGAGCCAGCCGCTAGCTATTGAAGCCGAGAGCAATGATGGCAAGAAAGAAGTCTTCGGCGGTTGCTACACGATTCACCTTACCAATCCCGCCATGCAGGAAGAGCCGCCATTCAAGCCGATTGAGATCATGACCGGATCGTTGAGCAAATCGGAACTGGAGCTTGAAAAGAGCGTGCCGGAAGCCTGTGAAGCCCCGTAATCTTCCGAAGGCGACCTGATTTTCTGGTCGCCTCTTTGGGAATGATCACCGGAACAGCACTGTTCAGAGAAAGCATTTTTAGCGCTTGACCTTACCACGATGGAAAGGTGCATGGTGCTTTTGGTTGGAGCTATTGTCTTGAGGTGAAATCTCGAAAATCGCTCTATCTCTTTGTTTATAAACATTTCCAGCCCGTATCGGTGCGTTTTTCTGGAAATGTTCAGGTGTGGAGTCAGTCAATGATGAAGTTTTCCGTTCCCAAGATGAAATGCGGCGGCTGCGCCGACAGTGTGACTGCCGCTCTGCGTAAGCTCGATGCGACAGCGCCGATTGAAATCGACCTCGACGCCAAGGAAGTCGAATTTGGTGGCAATGCATCCAGAGATGCGGTTGTTTCCGCGCTGGCGGCTGCGGGTTATCCGGCTGCAAACGCTCAATAATGTGATTTTGCGGGTGCTTGCGCCAATGCAAAGCAGGATGTACGTGCCGGGAAGCCTCGCTTTCCGGCATTTTCTTTCCGTAACGGGAGCCGGACCGCAAAGGTTCATTCCGGTGAGTTCAAGTGCCGCAAATGCGGGTGTTTCGCAGCTGTTTCATTGACTGCACTGGCGATTTTTGCCACATCAACGGCAAATCTCGTTTATGGTGCACTCGCAGCGAGGTTTGGACCAACGCTGCGGAGTGCTTTGTGATATGAAACATCGCGTTAGGCGATAAAGAAGGGTTGAGGGCTATGGCAGCCGATTTCCAGGATCTTCGCACAAAGATGGTCGACAATCAGATCCGTACGACGGACGTAACCGATCTGACGGTTATCGACGCTTTCCTGGCCGTTCCGCGGGAAGCCTTTGTGCCGACCGTCCGTCAGGCAGTTGCCTATATTGACGAAGATCAGCCGCTCGAAGCCGAAGGTGGCGCGCCGCGCTATCTCATGGAACCGTCGCCTTTCGCAAAGCTCATCCAGCTTGCCCGCGTAAACAAGAACGATGTCGTGCTCGATATCGGCTGCGGCACGGGTTATTCCTCGGCCATTCTTTCGCATCTGGCTGGTTCGGTGATCGGTCTTGAGAGTGATTCTGCGCTTTCTGCCGCTGCGACCGCTCGTCTTGCCGAGCTAGGCTATGACAATGTTGTGATTGTTTCTGGAGATATGCACGCCGGCTATCCGTCGGAAGCTCCTTACGATGTCATCATGATCGAAGGCGGTGTGGATTTCGTTCCCGACACCTTGTTCGCGCAGTTGAAGGAAGGCGGACGTCTCGTCGCCGTCGAAGGCCGTGGAAACGCTTCGGTTGCCCGGATTTATGTTAAAGAAAATGGTGTTGCATCGGGGCGAATTGCGTTCAACACTGCGGTGCGCCCACTTCCGGGATTCGAGCGGATTCCTCAGTTCGAATTCTAATTTTCGGGATTGGTACAATTCTGCAACGCTGCGGAATTTCTTTGTGCATGCTCTGGGCGGGGCGATGGAAATAACCGATTTTAAAGGTTATTTAAGGTTGCCCGAACTGATTGGTTCGATTTACTGAATTTGGCTATTCTTAAGATGAGGTACCCGGTGTTCAAAACGTACAAAGGACTGGTCGCAGCGGCAGCATTGTTGGCCGGCACCGTTTTATCGGGGCAGTCCGCCTGGTCTGAAAACCTCTCCGGTGCTCTGGTCAAGGCTTATAAGAATAACGCTACGCTTAATTCTTCACGCGCAGGTGTGCGCGTTCAGGACGAAAACGTGGCTATCGCCAAGTCGAATTACCGTCCGCAGATTACCGGTACGTATGATGTAAGCCGCAGTCGCGCGCCGACGAGCGGTTACCGCACCAGCGGCACGGTCGGCATCCAGCTGAACCAGATGCTGTTCGACGGTTTCCAGACCAAGAACAACGTCGCTGCAGCAGAAACGCAGGTTTTTGCGCAGCGCGAGAATATGCGCAACGACGAGCAGAACACGCTTTATAGCGCTGTCGCTGCCTATATGGGCGTTTACCAGAATCGTCAGATCGCAGTGCTTCGCGAGAAGAATCTGGCTGCGATGAATGAACAGGTGCGTGCAGCCCGTGCGCGTCTGGATGTTGGTGAAGGCACGCGCACAGACGTTGCACAGGCCGAAGCCAGCCGTTCGACCGCTGTTGCCGAACTGAACAGCGCTCGTGCCAACGTCAAGTCGGCTGAGGCAACCTATATCCGCATCGTCGGTGCACAGCCGGACCGGCTTGCCGCTGCCGCTGCTGCGAAGAACCTGCCGAAGTCGCCGAACGAAGCTTACGCTATCGCACAGGCCGGACACCCGGGCATTCTCGCAACGCAGTATGCTGTCAACGCTGCAGGCTACAATGTGAAGGCCAAGGAAGGCGCAATGCTGCCGACCGTTGGTCTGTCGGCTGGCGCCAGCCGTCTGGATACCTTTGCTGGTCTGGATACGGGTGATGGCAATTCCGCTTCGGTCGGTATCGGCGTGACCATTCCGATTTATACGGGTGGCCGCACCTCGGCGCAGATTCGCCAGTCCAAGGAACAGCTTGGTCAGGCACGGATTGAAGTCGATGTCGTACGCGATCAGGTTCGTGAAGCCATTGGTTCGGCATGGTCGCAGCTTGAAGCTGCCCGCGCTTCGGTCAAGGCAAACCGCGATGGTATCGCCGCTGCCCAGCTCGCACTGGATGGCGTGATCGAAGAACGCAAGGTTGGTCAGCGCACCACGCTGGACGTGTTGAACGCCCAGAACGATCTGACCGCTGCCGAAATCACTCTCGTCCAGTCGGAGCATGATGTGGTTGTCGCCAGCTATGCGCTTCTCAATGCGACGGGCCGCATGACCTCCAAGCAGATGGGCCTTCAGGTGGCTGAATATAAGCCTGAAGAACACTACGACGCCGTCAAGGACAAGTGGTTCGGTCTGCGCACGCCGGATGGTCGCTAATCAGCGAGAATTTCAGATTGAACGGCGCCTTCGGGCGCCGTTTTCGTTTGGCGACGATTCGCTGGCGGTTGCGGCTAATCCTTAACAAAATGATAAAGCTGTGGGTTGAATTGCGCAGCGTTCTTGCGGGGATTCTCAAATCGCCGAACGTCCGGTACCCTTAATTCATTGATTCTCTGTCCTTTGCAGGATGCGGCTTTGGAAGCTACGGAAGGTTTTTCCGCGCGAAACCAGCCTCTCCACACAGAGAAGGAGAACTATGTGCGGCCCTGCGGGCGCGCATTGCTCTATTCTGAAATAGGGAAGATGGACAGCTATGGCACAGACATCCAGCGCATCACGCGAACCGTCCATGGAAGAGATTCTCGCTTCCATTCGGCGCATTATCGAAGACAGCGATGTTAGCCGCCACCCTGTGTCCACGTCGGCGAATTTTCCGTTGCGCGGCGAGGTGGCTGAATTCCGTCGCCCAACGCCCGCACAGGAACAGCCTGCAGCGGAAGCACCAGTTTCAAGACCGGCTGAGAAGCCGGCCATGATGCGCGATATCCTCAAGGACGAGCCAGTCTTGCGCGGACCGATTGACGAGCCGGTGAAAGCTGCGCCCGCATTCGAACCGGAAATCGAAGAGGAAGAAGAGGACATTGTCCTCGACGCGCAAAATGATGACCGGCGTGCAGTTGAAGTGCAGCAGGCAGCGTCCGCCGCAATTGCGCCCGAAACTGCGACTGAGGACAATTCCATGGAAGCGCTTGACCGTTCGCTTGAGGACGGAATTGCCGAAGCCATTGAAGAGTTACTTGAGCCTGATCTGGACGAGCCCGTCGAGGCGTATGTTGAACCGGTTGTGGAAGCAGCTCCGGAAGCACCGGTCGCTAGCACGGCTCCGGCAGCGCCCATATCCGAACCACTGGCAAATGCGACCGTGGCTCCCCATATTCTGTCACAAGTGGCAGAACGCCAGGTGGCCGCAGCTTTTCAGGATCTGAGCCACGTCGTGCGTGCAGAGCCGCGTCGTTCGTTTGACGATATCGCAGCCGAGATTTTGCGTCCCATGTTGCAGGATTGGCTGGACAACAATCTGCCGACCCTTGTGGAGCGGCTTGTTCGCGAAGAAATCGAACGAGTGGTGCGCGGCGACCGATAATCGACGTGTTGCCTGAATAAAACGGCCTTTGAGTTCAAAAGCCCGTCTGTCTCGCAGGCGGGTTTTCACTTTTAAAGTGATTTATCACCCGTTTGTTGTTATTGAGCGCTCAATCCTTTCATTGCGCAAAAAGACCGGATAATTCCATGCTTGAGAAGACTTATGACGCCGCGGCCATAGAGCCGAAAATTGCCGAACGCTGGGAAGAAGCAGGGGCATTTAAAGCGGGAGCAGGAGCGAAGCCAGGAGCCGATCCTTTTGCCGTGGTCATTCCGCCGCCGAATGTAACCGGATCACTGCATATGGGCCACGCGCTCAACAACACGATCCAGGACATCATGGTTCGTTTTGAACGCATGCGCGGCAAGAATGTGCTGTGGCAGCCGGGCATGGACCATGCCGGTATCGCAACCCAGATGGTTGTCGAGCGTCAGCTTGCCGAGCGGAAGGAGCCGAACCGTCATGCCATGGGCCGCGAGAAGTTCATCGAGCGAATCTGGCAGTGGAAATCCGAATCCGGCGGCATGATCTCCAATCAGCTGCGTCGCCTTGGCGCGTCGTGCGACTGGTCGCGCGAACGCTTCACCATGGACGAAGGCCTGTCGCGCGCTGTTCTGGAAGTTTTCGTCTCGCTCTATAAGCAGGGCTTGATCTATCGCGACAAGCGTCTGGTCAACTGGGACCCGAAGCTGCTGACCGCTATCTCTGATATCGAAGTCGAATCCCGCGAGACGAAAGGCCATCTCTGGCACTTCCGCTATCCGCTGGAAAATGTGCCCTTCGATTCAGAAGACCCGCACACTTATATCGTTGTTGCAACGACTCGCCCTGAAACCATGCTGGGCGATACAGGTGTTGCTGTTAATCCGAAGGATGAGCGCTATCACGCTCTCGTTGGTAACGATGTCGTTCTGCCGCTGGTTGGCCGTCATATTCCGATTGTTGCCGATGATTACGCCGATCCGGAAGCCGGTTCTGGCGCGGTCAAGATCACGCCTGCTCACGACTTCAACGACTTTGAAGTCGGCAAGCGCAATGATCTGCGCGCAATCAATATTCTGACGCCGGCAGCGGCCGTCACGCTGAAAGACAATATCGACTTCCTTGAAGGCCTCCAGCTGACGCCGGAATTGAAGGCGCTGATTGCCGAGCTGGACGGGCAAGATCGCTTTGCTGTTCGCAAGCGCATTGTCGAACTGATGGACGAGCGCGGCTATCTAGAAAAGATCGAGGATCACACTCACGCCGTTCCGCATGGTGATCGCGGTGGCGTGCCGATCGAGCCTTATCTGACTGACCAGTGGTATGTGAATGCAGCCGAAATGGCGAAGCCAGCCATGGCCGCTGTTCGCGACGGTCGCACGCAGATCGTGCCGAAGAACTGGGAAAAGACCTATTTCGACTGGATGGAAAACATCCAGCCTTGGTGCGTTTCGCGTCAGCTCTGGTGGGGACATCAGATTCCAGCTTGGTACGGCCCCGATGGCAAGTGCTTTGTCGAGAAGAGTGAGGCGGAAGCCAAGGCCGCAGCAAAGGCGCATTACGGCGAAGACGTTGCGCTCGAACGCGATACCGACGTTCTGGACACGTGGTTCTCATCGGGCCTTTGGCCGTTCTCGACGCTCGGCTGGCCTGACAAGACCCCGGAACTCGCAACCTATTACCCGACCAGCGTTCTGGTGACCGGTTTCGACATTCTGTTTTTCTGGGTTGCCCGCATGATGATGATGGGCCTCCACTTCATGGAGGAAATCCCGTTCCATACGGTCTATCTGCATGCGCTTGTTCGTGACAAGCACGGCGCAAAGATGTCGAAGTCCAAGGGCAATGTTATCGACCCGCTGGAGCTGATGGACGAATATGGCGCAGATGCGCTGCGTTTCACGCTGGCCATCATGGCCGCGCAGGGCCGTGACGTTAAGCTCGATCCGGCACGTATTGCAGGCTATCGCAATTTCGGCACCAAGCTCTGGAATGCGACGCGTTTTGCGCAGATGAATGGCGTCAAGCTTGATGCGGATTTCCGTCCGGAGAACGCAAAGCTTGCGGTCAATCGCTGGATCCTGACCGAACTGACCAAGGCGACGCGCGCCGTTACCGAGGGCATTGCCAATTACCGTTTCAATGAAGCGGCTGGTGCGGCCTATCGCTTTGTCTGGAACCAGTTTTGCGACTGGTATCTGGAATTGCTCAAGCCGATCTTCATGGGCGACGATGAAGCGGCAAAAGCCGAAGCCCAGGCAACGGCTGCTTACTGTCTGGATCAGATCTACAAGATGCTGCATCCGTTCATGCCGTTCATGACGGAAGAACTCTGGTCGCTGACGGCTGGCGAAGGCAAGACGCGCGACACGGTTCTGGCACTGGCTGATTGGCCGGAGCTTTCCTTCGCAGATGAAGATGCGGCTGCCGACATCAACTGGCTGGTTGATCTCGTCACGGGTATCCGTTCGGTGCGCGCGGAAATGAACGTCCCGGCTGGTGCCGTAGCGCCGGTTGTCGTTCTTGAGGCCAATGCAACGACTACGGAGCGCTTTGAACGTCACGACGCTGCGATCAAGCGTCTGGCTCGCGTTGAAAGCGTGGCCTTCGAAGCGCAGGCCCCGAAGGGCGCTGCACAGATGCTGCTCGGCGAAGCGACGATCTGCATTCCGCTCGGCAAACTGATCGATCTCAAGGCTGAATCGGCACGTCTCGCCAAGGAAGCTGGCAAGATTGCTGCTGATATCGACCGGATCGAGAAGAAGCTTTCGAACGAGAAGTTCGTCGCCAACGCCAAGGAAGAGGTCGTGGAAGCCGAACGCGAGCGCCTGGCTGAACTTAAGGAAGCCGCCGAACGGGTTGCTACGGCGGAATCACGCATCCGTGACGCGGGTTGATTTGACCCGTTCCGTAACGTAAGAGAAGTGCGAATCACACACCCGGCAGTGCACGCTGCCGGGTGTTTTTGTCTCGCTTATCCCGGAAAGGTTGCGTTTCAAGGGGCTTGAACGCCAATCGAACCAGCGTTTCGATTGTTTTTTGATGTTGTTGCGCTTTCGCAACAAAGCTAAAATTTGGCCAAAAAAGGGCCAATTTGGGCAAATTTCCGGCCACTATTTGTCGGAATATTTCCGGCAGACATAAAAATCCAACACATTTTAGGCATTTTTGATGTGGCCGCTCTAAGCAAGCAACTGGCCCGCGAATGATTGGATATTGCAGGTCTATTTCATCCTGTTTTACGTTTGCGTCAACGTTAATGCCGTTGCTATCTGGGAGGACATTTATGAGCGGACGCGGCTTAAAAATAGGGGGAATTGCGGCGGTACTGCTTGGGAGCGCGGTTGTCGCTCATGCAGGTGGTTTTGAACGCAGCTCGCAGGATTTCGATATTCTGTTCGAACAGGGAAATGCTGTCGATGCGTCCGGCACCTTTGTCGCTCCGCAACGTAAGCTGAAAGATATCCGTGGCTCGGCCATCAGCGGTATGACTGGCGGCATCAATCCCGCGACGGGGCGTCCTTTTGAGACGAGCGTTGATGAGGCGAAGAGCTACTGGGTGCCGAAACTGTCGGCCAAGTTCGATCTGACCACTGATCTTGCCTGCGCTGCGCAATATCGCCAGCCATGGGGCATCAGCACGGATGTCGGCATTGATACGGTCCGTTCTTACACCGCTATCGAACAGAAGATCTCGTCGAACGACTACGGCCTGAACTGTTCTTATCGTTTCGCTGCAGGCGAAAAGGGTTATTTCCGTCTTCTCGGTGGCGTGAGCTATCAGGAATTGCACGGCGAACAGACCAAGATGATCCCGGGCTTGCCTCAGGGTAATCCCTACGGCATTCCGGCAGGTCCATTTCGCGTCGGCTCGCTGGACGTAGATGACCATGCCTTTGGCTGGCGTCTCGGTGCAGCCTATGAAATTCCTGAATATGCTGTTCGCGCCAGCGTCGTTTATCAGTCCAAGATCAACTATGATCTGGAAGGCACCGTTGATAATCTGGTTCTGAATCCAATCACTGGCCAGAGCATTCCAATCAATGTGGGCAGCGACGTTTCGACCCCGCAGTCGGTTGAGTTCAAGTTCCAGACTGGTATCGCGCCAGATTGGCTCGCTTTTGGTTCGGTCAAGTGGACCGATTGGTCCAGCATTGAGGCCGTCAATTTTGTCGCATCCGATAGCAAGGTTCTTCCGACTGGTACCAAGGTCACCAGCTTGAACCTTTATTATCAGGATGGCTGGACTGTGAGCGGCGGCGTTGGCCACAAACTGAACGACCAGTGGTCAGTTGCAGGAACTGTGACCTGGGACCGCGGCACGAGCACTGGCCTGACCTCGCAGACCGACATCTGGCTGTTTGGCCTCGGCACCAACTATAAGCCGAACGATCAGTTTGAAGTTCGTCTGGCTGGTGCTGCTGGCTGGCTGACTTCGGGCGAAATCGACGACACGGTTGTCAATAATGAGCTCAGCCTGCTCGGTTCGAAGGGTACCTTCGGTAACGATTTCGTCGGTGGTCTCTCGCTGACGGCAAAGGTCAAGTTCTGATCGAACTGATCAAGTCTATATCAAGAAAAGCCCGGCTGCGATGCCGGGCTTTTTTCTTTTGAATATGTCAGGTGGTGACTACTTCTGCTCCAGACGAGCCAGCAGCGAAGACGTATCCCAGCGATTGCCGCCGATCTTCTGCACTTCCTTGTAGAACTGGTCGACAAGCGCTGTGACAGGCAGAAGCGCGCCATTGCGATCTGCTTCGTCGAGGCAAATCCCCAGATCCTTGCGCATCCAGTCGACAGCGAAGCCGAAATCATATTTGCCCTGGTTCATCGTGCCCGAGCGGTTTTCCATCTGCCAGGAACCGGCAGCGCCCTTGGAGATGACTGCGATGAGCTTTTCGATATCAAGGCCAGCCTTCTTGCCAAAATGAATGCCCTCGGCCAGCCCCTGAACGAGACCGGCGATGCAAATCTGGTTCACCATCTTGGCAAGCTGACCAGAACCGACCGGACCCATCAGGCCTACAGATCGTGCATAGGCATCGATAATCGGCTTGGCTCGCTCGAAGACGGCTTCGCTGGCGCCAACCATCACGGTCAGTACGCCGTTTTCTGCGCCAGCCTGACCACCCGAAACCGGTGCATCAATGAAGTGAATTCCACGCTTCTGCGCTTCTTCCGAAAGCTCACGCGCAACTTCGGCAGAGGCCGTCGTATTGTCGATGAAGATCGCATCCTTTTTCATTGTCGAAAAAGCACCGTCCGCGCCGATGGTGACAGAACGCAGGTCGTCGTCATTGCCGACGCAGGCGAATACATAATCCGCATCGCGCACTGCCTCTGCGGGCGTGGCCGCGAAGCTGCCACCAAATTCTTTCGCCCATTTTTCCGCCTTGGCTGTCGTGCGGTTAAAAACCGTAACGTCGTGGCCACCCTTGTTCTTCAGGTGCCCAGCCATCGGGTAGCCCATCACGCCCAGGCCGAGAAAGGCTACTTTTGCAGTGGTCGTCATTCGTTCATTCCTCTGGATAGATTATGGACCGTATGATCAGGTGAGGGGTGTCATCACAGCCGAACGGTAGGCAGGGCGCTCTTTCAGCCGCTCATACCAGTTTTCCAGCTGCGGAAGGGAAGGACGTTCGATGGGGAACTCGAACCAGGCATAGGCATAGCAGGCAACCGGAATGTCGCCGATGCCGAACTCTTCTCCAGAGAACCAGGGCGAATGGTCCAACCCGCTATTGGCAATCGTCATGGAACGCGCAAGGCCATCGAGACCCCGTTGCAGGATTTCCGGATCACGCTTGTCTACGGGCAGGCGGATCATATGCTTCATGACATTGCTGAAATCGGTGTAGAGCGTATTGGAGGCCCAATCCATCCACTTTTCCGCCTGTGCGCGCTTGGCCGGATTTTCGATCCACAGGCTGTCCTTGCCATATGTCGCCGCCAGATAGCGCGTGATGACATTCGATTCCCACAGCACGGTTTCGCCGTCTTCGACAAGCGGAATAAGTCCGTTGGGATTACGTGCGAGGAAGGTCGGGTCATCCAACCCGCCAAACTGACCGCCAACGTCGAATTGTTCGTAATCAAGGCCAAGTTCCTGCGCTATCCAGAGCGCTTTCTTGACGTTGGTGGAATTGGTGCGACCCCAGATTTTCAGCATGATATTGCCCATTGCTATGGTTCAGGAATTGGATGCGCCCACCTTTTGGCGAAGGCACACACCAGTTGCTTATTTTAACGCACATCTCGTCCGAAGACCGTTGCACACTTTTCGGCATGTGCTCCAGTTTAAACAGATAGCCCCCAGAAGCTGCAAGGCTGCCGGGGGCTAATTCAGAACGTTCTCATTAAATCAGCGAACAAGATGTCGTGTCAGCCGTCGCTCGAGATAATCCCAGATGTGTCGCAGCACTTCGACCATCAGCAGATAGATCACTGCTGCCCAGAGATAGGTCTGGAAATCGAAGGTGCGAGAATAAGCGCGCCGTGTTTCACCCATCAGGTCGAGAACCGTGATGATGGCGACGATAGCCGATCCCTTGATCATAAGAATGATTTCATTGCCGTATGGACGCAGGGCAACGATCAGCGCCTGAGGAAGAATGACTTTCCAGAATGTCACACGCTTGGAAATGCCGAGCGCTGCTGCACCTTCCCACTGGCCCATGGCAACACTCTGGATCGCGCCACGCAGGATTTCGGCCTGATAGGCAGCCGTGTTGAGCGAGAAAGCGAGAATCGCACAGTTCCATGCATCACGGAAAAACACCCACAGGCCGATGCTTTCGAGGAAAGGCCGGAAAGTGCCGAAACCGTAATAAATCAGGAAGGTTTGCGCCAGAAGCGGGGTGCCGCGGAAGAAATAGACATAGCCAAACGCAATGGCTTTCAGCCAGCGATTGTTCGACATGCGTGCGGCTGCAATTGGGACCGAAAGCACTGCGCCGACAAGGATCGACACGACGACGAGCTTCAGCGTGATCAGAAGGCCGGACCAGTAGCGCGGACCATAGGTCTCGAAGAGATCGATACGCCAGACATTGTAGAGATAGATGGCCAGACCAGCGAAGAGCAAAGCCCAGATGCCGACGAAGATATGACCTGCAATGCGGGCGCGGGTCCATTGGCGGGCGACCGGCGGTGGCGCTATGACAGCAGCACTGTTTTGTGTGACAGCTTCGCTCATGATCATGCGCCTCGCGACCGGTTGCTGCCCGCATCAGCCCATTGGGCGATACGGTTGATGAAATAGGACGAGATAATCGCAAGAGCGAGATAAAGCAGGCAGGCAACGCCGAAGAACAGGAATGGCTCTTTGGTCACGCGGGCTGCGATGGATGTCTGCCGCATGATGTCGGACAGGGTGATCACCGATACCAGCGAGGTGTCTTTCAGCAGCACCAGCCACAGATTGGCAAGGCCCGGCAGGGCGATGCGGATCAATTGCGGCAGGATGACCTTGCGCATGGTCTGCCAGTGCGACAGGCCGACGGCATAACCGCCTTCATATTGCCCCCGTGGAATGGCGCGGAAAGCGGACAGGAAGACTTCACTCGAATAGGATGAGAAAACGAAACCGAGCGCTACCATACCCGCGGCGAAGGCATTGATCTCGACATTGGCATTGATGCCAAACAGTGCCAGGAGTTTCTGCAAACCAAGAGAGGCGCCGAAATAAACCAGGAACAGTGTCAGCAGCTCAGGCAGGCCACGGAAAATGGTCGTGTAGATATTCGAAGCCAGTCGGATCGACGGTTCGCTCGATTGCTTCCCCAAAGCAACCAGAAATCCGAGCACGAGGCCGATGGGCAGGGTGGCTATTGCGAGAGTAACCGTTACCAGAAGCCCCCAGGCGATACTTCTCGACCAACCTTCAGGGCCGAAACTCAATAATGTGGCGTAATGTTCCATCGCCTTTTTTCTTTTTTCTGGGCGTTTATTCGTCCGGTGGTCTCTGTTTCGAGCGCTTCTACCGAACTGTCCGCCATAAATGATGTGCGCCGGTTTGTTTGATACAAACCGGCGCATACGTCTTCAAAGAAACCTAGTTTTCGGCGCCGTAAGCGTCGAACTCAAAGTACTTATCGTTGATTTCCTTATACTTTCCGTTGGCACGGATCGCCTTAATAGCTGCGTTGAACTTTTCAACCAGTTCCGGGCGGCCCTTCTTGAAGGCAACGCCTGCGCCGGGACCGTGAATTTCAACAACTGGCGGGAAGGTGCCGACCATCTTGCAGCATGCGCCATCCGGGGTCTTCAGCCATTCGCCCAGCGTGACGCTATCGTCATTGGCGGCATCGAGACGGCCATTGGCCAGATCGAGACGATATTCCTCAGCGGTTGGGTAGGCCTTGATCGTGCTGTCGGTAAAGGTCTTTTCCGAGTAATTGGCATGGGTGGTGGAAACCTGAACGCCGATCGTCTTGCCAGCGAGATCTTCCTTGGTCACACCCTTGATGTCGCTATCCTTTGGAGCGACGATACCCGGAGGCGTATTGTAGTATTTGTTGGAGAAATCGACCTGCTTCTTGCGTTCATCGGTGATGGACATGGAAGCGATAAAGGCGTCGAACTTGCCAGCCTGAAGTGCTGGAATTGCGCCATCCCATTCCTGGGTGATGAAGGTACATTGCGCCTTCATTTCATCGCAAAGTGCCTTCGCAATATCCACGTCAAATCCCGACAGGGTGCCGTCCGGCTTGATGAAATTGAAGGGGGGATAGGCGCCTTCCGTGGCGATGGTGAGCTTCAAAGGCTCCTGGGCATTTGCGGCGCCGATGGCCAATCCGCCAGCCATGGTTGCAATGGTCGCAACCGAAGCTGCTACTACGATACGCTTCAATACGCGCATATTTAGTCCTCTCGTTTACTCTGGCTGGTTCCCCGATTATTTTTCTGGTCAGCCATTTGTCGTGCAATTGCAATTTATAATTGAGGATTATCGATCGATAGACATTCCTCCAGCCGCTACCAATAGATGGTTCAGCGGAGGCTGCGCAATAATTTTTCGCATGTTCGCCGCCGCCCTCCAACATGATCGCAATATTCCCACCACTTTTCACCGGAAGGCAAGATGGCTTGCGTAATAATTTTGCGTATAATTATTGCTGAATTCACAGCGTATTCCGCCGAAAGTGGCAGCAAAATAGTGAAAGCTGACGTTTTGGCGGAAAGTGGTAGGGAATTGCTCAAAGCGCCATTTCATTTTGGATGAAATCGGCAATTTCATCGACCATATTGATATCGAAGACCGGCAGGCTCAAGCCCGGTTGTGGATAATTGGTTGCAATCGCGACGATGCTTGGGTCGTTTTCGGCGAGCGGTGGGCCGTCATGACTGCCTGTTCGGCGTAGCTCGATTTTCTTATGCGGCTCGCGTTTATAGCCTTCGACGAGAATCAGATCGCAGGGCGCAAGCTTGTCCGCGATGTCTTGCAGCGAGATTTCCGGCCCGTCGAGATTTTCATGCATGATGGCGAAGCGGCGGTCTGAAACGATGGCGACTTCTGCTGCGCCCGCTTTGCGATGCCGCCAGGAATCGGTGCCTTCGTGATCGATGTCGAAATTATGATGCGCATGTTTGATTGTCGCGATGCGATAGCCGCGTTCGGTCAGGCAGCGCACGAGCTTTTCGGTCAGGGTGGTCTTGCCGGAATTCTTCCAGCCCGTAATGCCGAAAAGCTTTTGCGTCATGGCATCTCTCCGTTCAGTCGATTCAATCGCCGGGCTTCGACAAGATCATCGGGCCGGTTGATATTGAAGAATGGATCATAGGTTTTCGAGCGATCCTTGGTGGTTACAAGCGGAAAGTCTACCATTTCGAAATCAACATCGCGTGCGAATGCCAGAACACTGGCTTTCTCCGCCGTCGAAAGCCAGTCTCTCAGCCGATCCGCCAGTTGCGTGCGCCACAGGCCAAAAATGGGATGAACATGCCCGGCGGAACTGGCAAGGATGATGTCCTTGCCACTCTGTCTTTGGCATTCAAGGAGCCGGTTTCCGAGATCAGCAGGCAGAAACGGCGTGTCAGCCGCTGCGGTCAGCAGCCATGGGGAACCTTTTGCGTGGATGAGCGCGGTGAGAATGCCCGGCAGAGGGCCGCCGTGCTCTGCGGGGATATCAGCGACAATGGTCGAGCCGAGGCTGGCCAGCCGCGATGGGTCGCCATTGGCATTGATGAAAAGCGATCCCACCTGTGGTTTCAGTCGCGAGGCAACTTCGGCAATGATGGTGCCCGAACCCAGAACCTGCAGGAACTTGTCTCCCGCAATTCCGCCTTCGCGCATCCGGCTCGACAATCCACCGGCAATGATCGCACCGGCGATATCTGACTGATCGACCATTATTTCGGTCCGAGACCAGTTGGAATGGAAGCCAGTGTGCTCTTGTTCTTCTCACGCTTCTTCAGCGCGTTTTCGCGATAGACCATGTAGATACCGCTTCCGACGACCATGACAGAGCCAATGATTGTATAGCTATCCGGCGCTTCGCCAAAGACCGCTATGCTCAAGCCTATCGCCCAAAGCAGGCTGGAATAGCGGAACGGGGAGACGAAGGACACTTCACCTTCACGCATGGCCAGAATGATGAAGTGATATCCGATTAGCAACAGCACGGCCGCGCAGAGCATGGCGGCAACAGGAACAAGGCCGATAGGCTGCCATCCGCCCATGGGGACAGTCAGCACGCCTCCGGTTATGGCAATCGCGCCGGCGGTCAGCGTGGAAAGATAAAGCGTTGGCACATGGGCCGGTACGCGGCGTGTGGCAATGTCACGTAGTGCCGCAAAGCCGACGCTCGCCAGCAAGACGGCCACAGCGGCGAAACTTGCCGCACCGGCTGAACCGGGGCGGATGATGATGAGGACGCCGACAAAGCCCATCAGAATACAGGCCCAGCGCCGCCAGCCGACTTTCTCCTTCAGAAAGATCGCGGCTCCAAGTGTCACCACCAAGGGTGTTGCCTGAAACACAGCAGAGCAGAAGGCCTGAGAAAGATGACCGAGCGAAACGATGTAAGTGACTGTCGCAACCACTTCGCCCAGCACGCGCAGGACCGTCATTCGTTCCAGAGAAAGTTTGCGCAAGGCGCCGTGACGCCAGGCCAGAAAGCCGATCATCAACGTCGCGAAGACGCCGCGGATCAGCATATACTGACCGCTGTTCATTTCCGTGAGAAGGAATTTGGTGATGCTGTCCCCGATGGTGAACACACCCATGGCGAGAAGCATATATATACTTGCGCGGAAATTCTCTGACTGCAGCACGGTATAGAATCCAGTTTAGAATCCAATACCGTGTTAAAGTTTATTTCGCGACAATTATTTGCGAGTATTTTCACTCAAAAGTATAAATGCGCTTTATCCGCCGGTCAGGCTCATATGGCGCGCCACAGCTGGCCGGTTATGATCGCGGTCGATGATGAAATCATGGCCCTTTGGCTTGCGCGAAATAGCCTCGTCGATAGCCTGGCTCAGGAATGCATCGCTGTCACTCTCACGCAGCGCCTTGCGAAGATCAGCATCATCATTCTGGCCGAGGCACATATAGAGCATGCCGGTACAGGTCAGGCGAACACGATTGCAACTTTCGCAAAAATTATGGGTCAACGGCGTGATGAAGCCAAGACGTCCGCCGGTTTCCTCTATCGTCACATAGCGGGCAGGGCCGCCCGTGCGATAGGGGATATCATTCATCGTGAACTGACCAGACAAGTCGCTGCGCACCCGCGATAACGGCAGATATTGGTCAGTGCGGTCGAATTCGATTTCACCCATCGGCATGGTTTCGATCAGTGTCATATCCATATCGCGGCCATGGGCCCAGCGGATAAGGTCCGGAATTTCGAATTCGTTGAAATCTTTCAGGGCAACAGCATTGATCTTCACGTGGATGCCTGCCTTTTGCGCGGCATCGATACCCTCAAGCACACGGGCAAGATCGCCCCAGCGGGTAATTTCGTGAAACTTTTCGGGGTTGAGCGTATCGAGGGAGACATTGATGCGCTTGATGCCGCAGTCAGCCAGTTCTCCGGCAAAACGCGAAAGCTGCGAGCCATTGGTGGTCAGCGTCAGTTCTTCTAGCGCTCCGGATGCCAGATGGCGTGAGAGCCCACGGATCAGATGCATGATGTTCTTGCGCACCAATGGTTCACCGCCAGTCAGGCGCAGCTTGCGCACGCCCTTGTCGATGAACACAGTGCAGAGCCGTTCCAGCTCTTCCAGCGTCAGCAGATCCTTCTTGGGAAGGAAGGTCATATGTTCCGCCATGCAATAGGTGCAGCGGAAATCGCAACGATCCGTCACCGAAACGCGCAAATAACTGACCGTCCGCCCGAAAGGATCGATCATCGGTCCGGTCGGGGAAACAAAGGGCTGTGCCTGCAAGGTTCTCATCTGTGAAGCCATTGTTCCCATAAGGTACGACGCAGTATCCTCCTGCTCTTATGAGATAGGACTTCCGCTTCGCCTTGTCCAGTTTTGCCGGGCTGAAGCAGTTTCAACGCACTTGCGGTATTTTGACATGCGGCCTATCACATGCAAGCTCCGACGATTGCGGAGTGCGCTTTGATATGGAGAACAGCAATGAGCGACGTCTGGCCGACCGAACTGCGCGTTTCCAGCGACCGCAAATTGCTGACGGTGGCTTTTGACAGCGGCGAGCGATTTGAACTGACCGCAGAGCTGCTGCGTGTGCTTTCTCCATCGGCAGAAGTGCAGGGCCATTCGCCCGAACAGCGCATTACGGTTGGCGGCAAGCGCAATGTCGAGATCATCAAGGTCGAGCCGGTGGGCAATTACGCGGTGCGTATCACCTTTGACGATATGCACGATACCGGCCTTTTTTCATGGACCTATCTGCATAAGCTCGGCACCGAAAAAGAGACGCTTTGGCAGACCTATCTCGATGAACTGGCCGAAAAAGGGCTTAAGCGCGACCGCTAGAGCGGTTTCCATTTTTACGGAATCGTCGAAACCGCTCTATCCATTTGTTTTCACGCATTATTCTACGCAAAACCGCTTCGCACTTTTGCTGGAAATGCTTTAATCGCGCGTCATTCTTTCTCTAGCATTTCCGCGATGCGTCGCATCATGTCGCCCATGGCGTTGCATTGCGATGCAGTCGAGTGGGCCATAACGCGGTCGATCAACTCGCTATAGACCGCCAGTGCTTCACCGAGCAGCTTCTCACCATCCTGTGTGAGGGTGAGGCGGATGATACGCTTGTCGGTCGCATCGCCGGTGCGTATTAGCAGTCCGCGATTCTCCAGCTTCGGCAGCAACATCGTGATGTTGGACCGCCCGACCAGAATTCTACGGGCGAGATCGTGCTGCGATTCGCCCGGATGGCGATAAATATTCATCAGCACATCAAGGTCGGCGATCTTCAGATCGAATGGCGCAAGCCCCTGTGCCAGCGCGCGTTCAACCGCCTTGCCAGCTCTCGCAACAGCAATCCAGTTTTTGAAGCGCGGATTATCCCACGGCAGCTTTTGTATCTTGTCTTGCATTTTGTTCATTCTTGTACAATTATTTGTTCAGGATTGAACATGATGAGGCCCCGCTATGGCAACGTTATCTCTTCAGGTTACGCGATTCGGTCTGGGCGTGCTCGGACACATCGCGCCGGAACGTGCCGGTCGCGCGGCGTTCAAGATTTTCTGCCGCACGCCCAGCCGCAAGCCGAAGACGAAAGCCTATGCGGAAAAGTTGCAACAGACGAGCGAAGAGTTGCTCAAGGCCAAAAGGCTTGATCTGATTATCGATCGGGGCGTTGTGGCAACCTATTTGTTCGAACCCGCAGGCGTGGACCGGCACAATGTTCGCACATCGCTCGTAGTGCATGGCTGGGGTTCGCGCAGCGCGGATATGATGGCCATTGTCAGTGCGCTGGTCGCACGCGGTGAGCGAGTGGTCGCCCTTGATCTGCCAGGACACGGCGCTTCGGCGGGACGCGAACTGCATTTCGTTCAGGCTATCGCGGCTGTGGATGCCGCGTGGCGTCAATATGGGCCGTTCTACGCCATGGTGGGGCATTCCTTCGGTGGCGCGGTCGTGGTCAATGCGGCTGCCGGGCCACTGGGCTGCTACCGCGAGCGGCGCCCCGCCAAGCTGGTCACGATTGCGTCACCGCATTCCATGAATGGTGTTTTCGAAGGGTTCGGAAAGGTGCTTCGCTTGAACGCTGATGTGCGTCAGGCGATGAAGGACACTGTTCAGCAAATTGCCGCGCGACCGATCCATGATTTCGATACCGATGTGCATCTGCGCCGACTGTCGATCCCGACACTTGTCATTCATGCGCGCGACGACAAGGAAGTTCCAGCGCGTTGTGCTGAAATGGTTGCCAAAGCGGGGTCGCATGTCCGGCTGCACTGGGCTGATGGTCTTGGGCACCGACGGATCATAGCCAGCCCGGATGTGGCCGGAAAAATTGCAGATTATGTGAGTGGCCCCGTGCCTTTGCGGGCTGTGGCATAGGGGCAGAAACCGATCACGCTGCGGTAAGTCTGTCCCATGCCGCCATTGCGCCATGCGCTGCGGCGATCAGACTTTCAGCGCTACCACCGTCGCGGGCGAGGATGGACATGCCGTTCTGCACTGTCGCGTAAAAGGTGGCGATAGCGCCTGTGTCGATAGTCGCGGGCAGGGAACCTTCATCGATACTGCGCTGAAGGCGGGTGCGCAGCACCTCAATATTGTTGTTGCGGCGTTCTTTCAGGACATTGCAGACATTCTGGCTGGACTGGGTACGGTTAAGCGCATCCAGCGCGATCAGGCATCCACGTGGCTTGTCGGTGACCGAGAAAGTCTCGGCGCTCACAATCAAAAACCGTTCAAATGCCTGCTTCACGTCAGGCGTTTCTTCCAGTTGCGTCCAGATATCGGTGCCGACCTCGTTCGAATAGAGCGACAGGGCATCCATATAGAGCCCCTCCTTGCTGCCAAAGGCGGCATAAAGGCTGGGCGCATTGATGCCCATCGCGGCTGTCAGGTCCGACAGCGATGCACCGTCAAAGCCCTTTTCCCAGAAAACATACATCGCAGCGCGCAATGCCTGTTCCCGGTCAAAATTGCGAGGTCTACCGCGTTCCGACACGCCAATCTCCTTTTTGTATTGATCGTTAAATAAACATCTTGACGATATTCGGCAAGCCTGACACCTATTATGTATCAATCGATACAGAAAGGATGCCTTCATGTCTGGAAAGCCTTTGGATGGAAAAGTGGCCTTCGTAACCGGCGGTAGTCGCGGTATCGGCGCCGCGATTGCGCGACGACTGGCGAAAGACGGTGCAAGTGTTGCAATCACCTATGTAAGCTCGAAGGAAAAAGCCGACGCAGTCGTATCGGCGATCACTGCCGAAGGTGGTCGAGCAGTCGCATTCAAGGCGGATAACCGTAACGCCGATGAAATTGCTGCAACGATTGAAGCGACGGTCAAAGAGCTGGGTCGTCTGGATATTCTGGTCAATAGCGCTGGCATCTGGAAAGCCGCGCCTCTGGATCAGGTGACGCTTGCGGATTTCGATGAGGTTATGGCGGTTAATTTCCGCGCGGTGTTCGCGGCTATATCCGCAGCTTCGCGGCATCTGGGCGAGGGTGGACGCATCATCACCATTGGCTCTAACCTGGCTGACCTTGTCGCTTGGCCGGGCATTAGCCTCTATGCCGCCAGCAAGTCGGCATTGATTGGTCTGACGAAGGGGCTTGCCCGCGATCTTGGCCCCAAGGGTGTTACGGTCAATGTCGTACAGCCGGGGTCTACCAATACGGATATGAACCCCGCTGGCGGTGATCACTCTGGCCCGCAGCTGGAGCGTATCGCGACGGGAAGCTATGGCTCGCCGGATGATATTGCAAATCTGGTGGCATGGCTTGCAGGTCCCGAGTCGCGTTTCGTGACGGGTGCCACGCTGACCGCCGATGGCGGAGCGAATGCCTGATATAAAAAGGGCGGCTCTAACAGCCGCCCTTATTCGTTTCGGAGATCAATCGGGCCAGATCAACCCAGATTGAGTTCCTTGAAGAAATCATTGCCCTTATCGTCGATGACGATGAAGGCCGGGAAATCTTCCACTTCGATCCGCCAGATGGCTTCCATACCCAGTTCCGGATATTCGACCACTTCAACTTTCTTGATGCAGTCCTGCGCCAGACGAGCAGCCGGGCCGCCGATGGAGCCGAGATAGAAACCGCCATGGCTTCCGCAGGCTTCGCGCACCTGACGCGAACGGTTGCCCTTGGCGAGCATCACCATGGAGCCGCCGAACGACTGGAACTGGTCGACATAGGAATCCATACGGCCTGCCGTGGTTGGGCCGAACGAACCGGATGCATAACCGGCTGGCGTCTTTGCCGGACCAGCGTAATAGATCGGGTGGTTCTTGAAATAATCGGGCATGGATTCGCCGTTTTCCAGCCGCTCGCGAATTTTCGCATGCGCCAGATCGCGGGCGACGATAATCGGACCGGTCAGCGAAAGCTGCGTCTTGACGGGGTGCTTGGACAGTTCTTTCAGGATCTCGGCCATTGGCTGGTTGAGATCGATCTTCACCACATGCGACGACAGCTTTTCTTCGTCGATTTCAGGCATGTATTGTGCTGGATTGGTCTCCAGCTGTTCCAGGAAAATGCCTTCCTTGGTGATCTTGCCCTTGGCCTGACGATCTGCCGAGCAAGAAACGCCGATGCCGATTGGCAACGATGCGCCATGGCGCGGCAGGCGGATAACGCGCACGTCATGGCAGAAATACTTGCCGCCGAATTGTGCGCCGACGCCCAGCGACTGGGTCAGCTTGTGGATTTCAGCTTCCATTTCCAGATCGCGGAAAGCATGGCCGGTTTCCGAACCTTCCGTCGGCAGGCTATCGAGATAGCGCGTGGAGGCAAGCTTGACGGTCTTGAGGTTCATCTCGGCTGATGTGCCGCCGATGACAATTGCCAGATGGTAAGGCGGGCAGGCGGCTGTACCGAGGCTCAGGATCTTGTCCTTGAGGAAATCGATCATGCGGTCATGGGTCAAAAGCGAAGGCGTACCCTGATACAGGAACGTCTTGTTGGCCGAACCGCCGCCTTTTGCCACGAACAGGAATTTGTAGGCGTCTTCGCCTTCTTCATAGATGTCGATCTGCGCAGGCAGGTTGTTCTTGGTATTTTTTTCCTCGAACATCGACAGCGGTGCGAGCTGCGAATAACGCAGGTTCTTCTTGTTATAGGCGTCGAGCACGCCGCTGCCGAGCGCGTCGGCATCGCCGCCTTCGGTCCAGACGCGACGGCCCTTCTTGCCCATGATGATCGCGGTGCCGGTATCCTGACACATCGGCAGGACGCCGCCTGCGGCGATATTGGCGTTTTTCAGAAGATCATAGGCCACAAAGCGATCATTATCGGTCGCTTCCGGGTCTTCCATGATCTTGGCAAGCTGCTGGAGGTGTCCCGGGCGCAGCAGATGGTTGATATCGGCAAATGCCGCTTCAGAAAGAAGACGCAGACCTGCCGGGTCGACGGTCAGGATTTCCTGGCCTTTGAATGTATCGACCGAAACAAAGTCGGAGGTCAGTTTGCGATAAGGGGTGATGTCTTCGCCAAGAGGAAAAAGATCGGCGGCGCTTGCTTCTGCCATCGTGGTACCTCGCTTGCTTGCCTGCCGCGCTGGCCGGAAATCGCGAGATCGCCGCCTGCACGTTATGTTGCTCAACCCGGATTGCTGGGTAGCGTTCGGGATAAATTCTGAGGGGCTTTTAGCGCGATGAGAAGCGGAAGCCACTGCGGCACATTGCGCAATGGGATAAACACGGGCCGACCGTTGTAGGCCACATGTTGCTTTAATACGTCTCCCTCAAAGTTTTGTGATTAATTTAGAGCAAGAAATTGAAAGAAGTGGCGTTAGCGTTAAAACTTTCTATACGAGATTCATAAAATCTACGCGAAATGATTGAGACGGATTCGCCTTTTGGCGGACATGCTAACTTTGGCGGTTGAAATGCAGTTTTCTCGGCGCGCGCAGATGGATGCAAAGGAAATTCGCACGAGCGGGTCTTATATCCGCAAAGCGATGGTATTGGCTCTGGCTGCATCAGCCTTGTTCCCTGTTACGCAGGCGCAGGCAGCGAATTCACTTTTCGAGCTGTTCCAGCAGCGCCGTCAGCAGGCCGAGCAGCCTGTTGCTCCGCTTCCGCCCGCCGCCGTCGCTCCCCGCGCTGCAGCCGCGGCTGCGCCAAAGGCGCCAACGCGCATCGCGCCTCCAGTACAGCGTGTGACGGTCAAGGGACCGGAAATCTATGATTACAAGCCGGAAACGCTGATCAAGATCGATTTCACGGCGCTCGACATGCAGGTTACGGCTGCAACGGCTCCGACAACTGCTGTTGATCCGCTGACATCCGGCATGTCTCCAATCCGCGTGGATAAGGCGCCAGAAGCCAGCGAAACGGCTGGCAATCGCGCTTTCGACGCAGCGATGGATTATTTGAAGTCGGTCGATGTGAAGGCTGAGAAACCCATCGCGGAAGCGATCGTTTCCTATTATTCGACCAACCGCTCTTTCATGTGGTCGGCAGACGGCAAGGTGCTTGATCGCGCCAAGGCCGTTGCAGCTTTTTTCGCACGTGCAGGCGAAGACGGTCTCAACGCCGACGAATATGCGGTGACGATCCCGTCTGACAATTTCGATCCGGCGCAGAACGAAGAACGTCAGCAGAAGCTGGCCGAGTTTGAAGTTCGCATGTCGGCCCGTGCGCTGCGCTATGCGATGGACGCGGGCGAGGGACGTGTAATCGCCGACCGCCTGAGCGGTTTCCATGATCTGCCGCGTGATCGCGTCGATCCGAAAGCTGTGCTGGCCAAACTGGCGGATGAAGCTGATCCGTCCGCTTATCTGCACGGGTTCCAGCCCGACAATGCGCAATATGCGGCTTTGAAGCAGGCTTTGTCCGAGACGGACGCGCCGACGGGTGAAACCGTTCGTGTGTCTCTCGATGGCGCTATTCGTCCGGGTGACAGCAGTGATCAGCTGGCCAAGATCGTCGCGCTCATTACCAAACATGCACCTGCCGACTATCTGGAAAAGCACCGCGATATCTTGCAGGCTCATGCCGATACGAGCCTTTACGATCCGGAACTGGTTTCTGCGATCAAGGACTATCAGAAGCTTTCCGGCAGCGCGCCCGATGGCGTTATCGGACGCAACACGATTTCCGCGTTGCAGGGTGAGCAATCATCGGTCAAGCGTGACCGCATTCTCTATTCCATGGAACGCCTGCGCTGGCTGCCGCATGATTTTGGCACACGCTATGTGATGGTCAACCAGCCTGCCTACCGTGCCGAATATTTCGAAGGCGGTCAGGAAAAGCTCGGCATGAACGTGGTGATCGGTTCACCGACCCACCAGACCTATTTCTTCTACAACAAGGTTCAGACGGTTGTGTTCAACCCGTCCTGGGGCGTTCCGCGTTCGATTATCTTGAACGAAATGCTGCCCAAGGTGATGCGCGACACCAGCTATCTCGACCGGAATGGCTATGAAGTCTATGTCGGCGGCAAGAAGGTTTCGGCGAGTGCCGTCAACTGGAGCGCTGTGGCATCGGGCAAGGCGCATGTCGGTATCCGGCAGAAGCCGAGCCTGGACAATGCACTGGGCGAGCTGAAGATTCTGTTCCCGAACGAACACGATATCTACATGCATGACACACCGGCAAAGTCCTATTTCAGCCGCGACATGCGCGCGCTGAGCCATGGCTGCATTCGTCTGGAACGTCCGCGTGACATGGCTGCCGCCGTGCTTGGCAAGCCCGTTGGCGATCTGGAGAAATATTTCGGCAAGAACGAGCGCGGCATCAAGGTACCTGAGCCCGTGCCGGTCTATATTTCCTATTTCACGGCATGGCCGGATGCGAATGGCCAGATTCGTTATTACGGCGACGTTTATGATCGCGACTCTGGCATGCAGAAGGCTTCCGACAAGACGGCAGCTTCGCGGCTGGCAGCGCTTTAATCGGCGCTCTGCCGCTGGCGTTCAGTGGCAGCACGGATTTACAGGTCTTGGATATGGCGGTTATCGTTCGGTAGCCGCCATTTTCGTTGAAGCGTACCGAACTGATTTCAGTGCTGAAAATCATTTTGGGAAATGAGATTGCGGGTGCTTGACTTTGCCCCGAGCGGGACCGTATACGCGTCACCTTGATTGAGCACATAGAAGGCTCTAAGGGCGCGTAGCTCAGCGGGAGAGCATTCGCTTCACACGCGAAGGGTCACAGGTTCAATCCCTGTCGCGCCCACCATTTCCAAATCTCTTTTGAATTCATCTCGTTGGCACGCCTAAGGGCTCGTCAATGCGCTTGCACGAGCCTTCAGTTGCCGGTCGGTGCGGTGGCTCCTGGCACGCCGGTATTCGTCACGATATTTCTATCGCCATCATATTTGGTAATGAGCAGAAGGGCGGTGAGGGCGACTAAAATTGGCACAACAAGACAAAGCACCCTGACCGCGATCAGAGCAGTATGCCATGTCCTTGTCAGCGCTCTAGCTCTCATAGCTAATATTATCTCATGGATACGCTTGATCCGCCAGAATGCGCAATATTAACAATAAGCAATCTTGTGCAGAAACTGCCTGCCCTTATCGCGTGCACCGCTGCCGGTTAAGACGGACTTTGATCTTGTCAGGCTTGCCGGTTTCGGTCGCTTTGGAAGAGACGATATGTGCCCGCACCGTGCAGGTTCCGGCGAGAACCTCGAAATTGTTGGCGCGGATGTACATGACTGTGTTGATCGGGTTCTTCGGGAGTTCGCGAGAAACCGCGTCTACGACCGCTTTCACTTCGGCGGCGCGCTGCTTGGGAGAGGTTGCAGCCATAACTGTGTTGGTGGCTGCGAAGCCGCCTGCCGATAATGCCGCGATGCAGATGAGAATAGCTTTCTTCATTGGCGAAGCCTCCGATTGAGCTGAGTGGATGAAAGCGCGGCTCTGGCCTGAAGAAAAATATCGTCGCTTTCGCTTGTCAGGAGACAGGTAATGCATTTGTCGCTTGGTGCAAGCCTAATAGGCCGCCCGGAGCAAGAAATGTGGAAATTTAAGGCTACTGAAAGTGCATTGCCGGCTAACTGTCGGAACGTTTCGCAAACATAAACTGATCACGCGCTACCGGAATCACCGCTTATTGCACGGGTGGAAGAGACGGAGCAGGCTCGGATTGCACTGGAGCGACAACCGGCGCCGAGGGCGAAGCTCCACAGCGGTTTACGCGGGTATGGCGAACACCTTTCGACAGGAATACGATCTCAAGAGCATCGCCTATCGGGGTGATCGTCACATTCTCGCTGACCTGTTGGGCGTTGCTACCGCAAACCAGATTGAGCGTGAATGTTCCCTTGTAGTTGTCGAGTTTCATCACCGTACACTGCATGTCACGGCTATCGAACCGCTCCTGCGAAATCGTGTAGCGCTTGTCATTATTGCTACACCAAGTGCCAATGATCGGCGTGGGATCGACGGGCGGCTTGGGCGGATTGACGTTGGCTGAAGGCGACGCCGTGCAGGAGGCCAGCGCGGGAAGCGCCAATGCACAAGCAACAACATTCAGTTTACGTGACATTTCATACCCCTGCGATGCAGATCAGACTGGAACGGTCAGGACTATTGGATATCGGGAAAGCTGGACAGGCTCAAGCGTCTAACGCGAGCAGGCTTTCGGTTGGCCATATAAAAAGGGAGGCGCGGCAAGGGCATGCCACGTCTCCCTATAGCTGCATACCAGTTCAACGAAATACGCAGCAGGTCGCAATATGACCCGCTTTGAACGATATTCCGCCGGTTGAAGAGCGCAATTGCATATTTGTAACGAATTGTTGCTGGTCCGATCCGGAGCGGCAATGCCCCTAAAGGTCAATCGCCTTTGACCGACACAACAACGCTGTCGTCGTAAATCTCGACATAAATCAACGGCGTGCCGTTCAGAATGTCGTGCTCTGCGCGTCCGTAGAAGCTTCCATTGGCAACCATGCGCTCAAGACGCGCCCGGTTGGCCTTGTTGTTGAAATAATCATCCAGATCGTCTTCGGAATCGCGCTTGCCATAGACATATACATTCGCCCGATCCTGACGAATAATGGCCGCTGCCGTGGTCAGCCGCTCGCCAGACGAGTTGAAATGATCGGCAGCGCTGAGGCGCGCATAATATGAATCGATTGGTTTCTCAGCCGCACTGGCCGCAGAAGCCGAAGCAAGCAGAAGCGCCGCGACTATAAATCCCCGCATGGTTTCCCTCATATCTATTCAAAAGCTAAAGCAATTGGAGCGGGATAAAAACTGAGTCGCAAGTATAAGTCGAGTGGCTGAAAGGATGAACTTTTAAAAGTGGCGGAGGGTCACGAAAAACCCCGCTAATGCGGGGTTTCGTTCAGGACAACCATCGCTGGCGGTCATACCAGTCGTCAATTTCGGATTTGGCGCGGTCTTTGGCTATGCCGTACCGTTCCTGAATCTTGCCTTCAAGCTGTTCGCGACGCCCGCTGATCTGGTCCAGATCGTCGTCGGTAAGCTTGCCCCATTGTTCCTGGATCTTGCCTTTAACCTGCTTCCAGTTGCCTTCAACACGGTTCCAGTCCATCGGGATTTCCTCCGTTTTGCGTTTTGGGGACAGAGGAGTAACGCACGAATAGCCGGATAGTTCACCGTTCATTGCCAAACGCGATCAGATTGACTGAAACTGTAGGGAGGCGGAAACCAAAAGGAGAAACCCCGACGTTTGTGTTTGGTGCATAATGACGCCGGGGTGCGCTTCACCGCTGATGCAACGAAGCGCGTGTGGAGATGATTGCATAAAGGCGGCAGAAAAATGAACCCGTACAGGTTGCATCGAGAAGATGGAGTGGGAGACGCTCAACAAGGGCAGCGTGGCGTCTCCCATGTCAATTGCGTGTCATTGGGGCAACACGCAATTTAACGGACTGGTGTGTCTTCCAGTCGGGGCGGTTGCTTGGGCCGCCGAAGATGAATTTACAGCGGACCGCATTTATCTCAATCGAAGATTTGTAACGAATATTTGCTGCGTATTTCCTGGCTTTTCCATCGCGGTAACTAATTGTTATCGCGCTAAAAATATTTTGAAGAATATTGATGGTTTTATTAAGATGATCACAGATGGTTGAAAAGTCAAAGCTGTTCATTTTGAGTTCATGCGCTAAGTTTCATGATGCTTCCATCGAGAGGAGTACAGGAAATGAAGCTCTTTAGTGGACTTATCGCAGGAATTGTTGGCGTCGGCTTGTTAGTGGGTGCCGGAGCGGCTTCCGCTGCGCCAGTGGCCAATCTGGCAAAGCCCGGCGTAACCTCCAATGTTGAACAGGTTCGCGACCATCGCGGTTACCATTCGCATAAGCATTGGAAGAAGCGGAATTACCACAGACGGGATCATTGGCGTTCCGATCGTCGCCACTACAGAGATCACCGCTGGCAATCGCACCGTCATTACAAGCGCGATTACTATCGTGGACATCACCGGCATCACGGTGGCCGGTGGAATGGCCCGGGCAGTTCCAATCGATAAAATAATGAGGGGCGCGCGAGCGCCCTTTTCATATGGTGAGCCGTGCACATCGTTTCTGTAAAACGTCAGTAATTGACTGAATCTCCGTTTCGCTGAAACATGCACTCAGTGTGGTCAGACTCGGAGAGCGGCATGTCGGAAGCGGACGATAAAACCAGCAAGTTTCGTCAGGAAGTTCTCGATAGGGTGTTGCGCTATCTGGGGCGATCGCCGGAGACGTTAACCGCCCGGGAAAAGTCCGTTCTCAAGCGATTGGCCGAAAGGCAGACCATCGCGCAAGATATCAACCAATCCTTCGACGAAAAGCGAACCACCGGGCAGCGTTTGGCCGACAAGGTCGCCGAATTTGGCGGCTCATGGACCTTTATCATTGTCTTTGGTGTCATTCTTGCGGCCTGGGTGGTGTTCAACAGCTTGCTCGCGACCAGAGCCTTTGACCCTTATCCGTATATTTTTCTCAACCTGGTTCTCTCCATGCTGGCGGCGGTTCAAGCGCCAATCATCATGATGAGCCAGAACCGGCAGGCGGCTAAGGACCGGCTGGACGCGTCGCACGATTATGAAGTGAATTTGAAAGCCGAAATCGAAATCATGGCTCTGCATGAGAAATTCGATCAGCTGCGCTCGAACGAACTGCGAGGGCTGATTGAGAAACAGCAGCAGCAAATCGAAATTCTGTCAGGTATCCTGCTGGAGAAAAATCAGAAGCAATCCTGATTGCGCAGCAACATTGATCTTCGTTTAGACGTGTTTTTTGCAAGTGCATTGTCCCGAAACGGATGCGGTTCTTGCTCTGAAAAGAAGACGGTATTTCATGTCGAAGTTTTTAAAGCGGTTCCTGCAATCCGTCTTCGGTTTGGTCGTTCTGCTGCTTGTCGGCGCGGCGGCATGGCTTGGTTTCAGCCCACCGGAGCTTTTGCGGGTTGGCACGGGTTATGCGGCCAAGATCGTCTGCTCCAATGTTTTTATCGCCAAGCGTGACGCCGACGCGGTTCTCGCCGATGATGTTCAGGCACCCGGAAATCCACTGCTGAAATTCCTCAATGTTGCCGTGGACGACAACACCAACACCGTAACGGTGCGGATTTTCGGATTCTTCGCGCCCAGCAAAGCTGTGTTTCTTCCCGGGCAGGGATGCGCCAATATTCAATCGACGGATAGTCGTAGCATGGTTAGCGATGAGGCGGCATCAGCGGCAGCGCCGTCGCTGGATATCGCGATCTCCGCAAAGGTGCAGAGCGTTATCGAGGACAACGAACTGGCGGGCCCCGGTATGCGAGCGGTCGCGGTTATTCAAAATGGTCAGCTTGTCGCCGAAACCTATGGAGAAGGCTTCAACGCCGATACGCCGCTTCTTGGCTGGTCGATGACCAAATCCGTCATGGCGACGCTGATCGGGATGCGCGTTGCTGAAAATCGCATGGATCTGGGCAAAAGCAATCTTTTGCCGGAATGGCAAAAGGACGAGCGCGCCAAGATTACCGTTGCCAATCTGATGGCCATGGAAAGCGGGTTGCGGTTCAACGAGAATTACGGAACAGTGGCGGATGTTACGCGCATGCTGTTTCTCGAAAAGGATATGGCTGGATTTGCGGCTTCGCTTCCGCTGGAGGCGCAACCGGGAACGAAATTCAACTATTCCAGCGGTACGGCGAATATTCTGTCCAAGCTGTTCATGGAGAGTTTTGACGACCGGAATGAGGCACTCGTCTATCCGCGCATCGCTCTGTTCGAACCGCTGGGCATGACCAGCGCCATATTGGAAACCGACGCCTCGGGCGTGTTTGCCGGCTCATCCTATATGTATGCGACGGCGCGCGACTGGGCCAAGCTGGGCGCATTTCTGGCAGATGGGGCGAAACTCGATGGCAAGCAGGTTCTGCCAGCGGATTTCGTTTCGTTTATGCGCAAGCCTTCATCGGCCTCAGGTGGTCGTTACGGTTCTGCGCAAGTCTGGTTGCGGGCAGGCGGGGCCAAGGCGGGCGAGGGCAGCATTCCAGACGATGCATTCTGGATGTCCGGCCATGACGGACAAACCGTCATGATCGTTCCATCCATGCATCTGGCCGTGGTGCGTCTGGGGCTGACGCCCACCCGTTCAGGCTATAGCGTCCAAAACCTTGACGCGCGCGTTGTGGAGGCCCTTCGCTAAAGCTTTACTCCGCCAGCACTAGTGGTCTGATTCCAACACTTGCATCCCTCAGTTCACGCGCTGAGCAAATGTTGGAATCATAAAAACCACCAGCAACTATATGTATCTATTTGATTTTTCGAATTTTACGTTTGAAACCGTATATGTGTCAGCGGAGATTCAAACGTCAAATTCAATCCACCAGCTTGCGGAAATCCTTGCCGCTCGGGTTCTGGAAGGCACTCAGGCCGAATTCGGGCAGCACCGCATAGAGGTGATCGAAAATATCGGACTGTATCTGCTCGAAAGACGCCCAGACGGTAGTGTTGGCGAAGCAGTAAATTTCGAGAGGCAGTCCTTCCGGCGTCGGGTCCATCTGACGCACGAGCAGCGTCATGCCCTTATGAACGCCGGAATGATTGCGCAGATAATTTTCCACATAGGCACGGAACGTGCCGATATTTGTGAAACGCCGCGTGTTGACGGGATTTTTGGCGCGGTCGCCTAGCTTGTCGTTCCATTCCGCGATTTCCTTGGCCTTTTTGGGGAGATAATCAGCCAGCCAGTCGACGGATGCCATGCTTGCGCGTTCATCGTTGGAGAGAAAACGGATTGAGTTCTGATCGATGTAAAGCGCACGCTTGATGCGACGACCGCCCGATTCCTGCATGCCACGATAATTCTTCATCGGTTCTGTGATGAGCTTGCGGATCGGGATGGTGGTGATCGTTTTGTCGAAATTCTGCACCTTGACCGTATAAAGCGCGATTTCCGTCACATCACCATTGGCATCGAGGTTCTTCATCTCGATCCAGTCTCCCACGCGAACCATGTTTGACGAGGCGATCTGCATACTGGCGACCAGTGAGAGCAGCGTGTCCTGAAAAACGAGGATCAGCACGGCAGCCATTGCACCGACACCGGAAAGTAGAATAACCGGCGACTTATCAAGCAGGGTTGCGATGATGAGGACGGCGGCGATGATATAGACCGCCAGCTTGGTGACCTGAATATAGCCCTTGATGGGCCGATAACGCGCTTCCGGACGTCGATGATAAAGCGTGTCGACCACACCGAATGCAGAATTGACCGCTAAGGCCAGCGTCAGAATGATAAAGGCGATCGCAACATTACGAATGATCGTGATCGCGGTATCCGGCAGTCCTGGGATCGCCAGAATGCCGGAAGAAATGATCAGGGCAGGAATGATATTAGCCAGACGACTGATGACGCTGTGCTGCTTCAGCTCTTCGTCCTGACCGAATGAAGTTTTCCGAACAATCCGGTCGAGCAGCTTGAGCAGAATTGCCTTGATCAGAAAATTTGCGATGAATGCGGAGAGAAACAATCCCCCAAGAGCCGTAAGCGTCTCCGCCCACGGATGTGCAATAAAGAATTCCGACAATAGATTTTCCCGAGACGTGTTTTCGCGAGTGTTGATGGTTGCCGTTCAACGACCACCACAGTTTTGATGATTGTATCATCGAGATTTATTGCGAAATAAGGCGGTGCGGCCTCCAAATCAACCGCCGGGAGTATTTTTAAGAGATGCCGATCCCGTTAAATTATCCACGGACCGGCATCTGTATGCGAATTGCTACAGTCTTTGATCTTCAAAGAGAGGCGGTGATGCCGCCATCCACGTAGAGCACATGGCCATTGACGAAGGATGAGGCATTGGACGCAAGGAAGATGCAAGCGCCGACAAGCTCATCAACCTTGCCCCAGCGCCCGGCCGGGGTGCGCTTTTCAAGCCAGTTGGAGAAAGTCGGATCTGAAACCAGAGCGGTGTTCAACGGCGTGTCGAAATATCCCGGCGCGATAGCATTGCATTGCAGGCCGTATTTGGCCCAATCGGTGGCCATGCCCTTGGTGAGATTGCCGACCGCGCCCTTTGTGGCGGTATAAGGGGCTATGCCCGGTCTAGCGAGGGCAGTCTGGACGCTGGCGATGTTGATGATCTTGCCCGCGCCGCGCTTGATCATGTGTCTGGCAACAGCCTGCCCCACGTTGAACACGGTGGAGACATTGGCTTTCAGCAAACGTTCAAAAGCATCGGCTGGAAAGTCCTCCAGCGGGGTGCGGTGCTGCATGCCCGCATTGTTGACGAGAATATCTATGGGGCCGAAATCCGCTTCGAACCCGTCTATGGCCGCGCGAACGGCTTCATGGTCCGTCGCATCGAAGGCCAGTGTGTGCTTCACTCCGAGGCTTTCGGCTGCCGCCTTCAGCTTGGCCGCATCGCGACCATTGAGAATAACGTCAGCCCCAGCGGCGGCGAGGCCCTTTGCCAGCGCATAGCCGATCCCTTGCGAAGAGCCGGTCACAAGCGCGCGTTTGCCTGTCAGATCGAAGAGTTGAACGCTCATAGTTCCTCCTGAAGCAGTTCAGTCAGCACAAAGTGATAGAACCTGCCTCGCACTTTTTTGAAGTTCTTTAGTTGAATGCAATCTGGGTTTTCATCGATTGCGTTTTATCCGACGCGATATCGAAGGCTCTCAGCGCATCGGCCAGCGGCAGGGTCTGCGTGATGAGCGGTTTGACGTCGATCAACCCGTCCTGCATGAGCTTTACAGCGAGACCGAATTCTTCGTGGAATCGGAAAGAACCGCGCAGATCGAGTTCCTTGGCCGTTATCGTGTTGATCGGCAGGTTCATCTCGCCGCCCACTCCGAGCTGTACGATGATGCCGCGCGGTCTAAGCGCGTGAATGCCTGCCACAAGAGCAGAGGCTGCGCCTGAACACTCATACAATATGTCGAATGCACCCTTGTTCTGGCTGAATTCGGCCAACCCTTCCGGGTTCTGCGAAAGATTGATCGTGCGATCCGCACCAGCTTTGCGCGCGAAATCCAGCGCTGGCCCGGAAATATCCGCCGCGACGATCTCCGCCGCTCCTGCGCGACGGGCCGACAGGATAGACAGAGTACCGATGGGACCGCAGCCGGTCACCAGCACACGCTTGCCCAAAATCTCGCCCGCGCGGCGCGTGGCATGCAGTGTGACCGCGAGCGGTTCAGCCATCGCCGCTTCACCGGCACTGAGACCATCGGCCTTCACACATTGGCTCGCCTGCGCGACGAGCCGTTCCCGAAACGCGCCTTGAATATGCGGGAAGGGCATCGCCGATCCGTAAAAGCGCATGTTGAAACAGTGGTTGGGCAGCCCTTTGAGGCAGTATTCGCAGTGACCGCAGGGACGGGACGGCGATATGGCGACCAGATCGCCGATGGCTAGCCCGGAAACGCCTTCGCCGAGCGCCGCGATATGACCGGAAACCTCGTGACCGAGGATCATCGGTTCCTTGACGCGCACGGTGCCGAAGCCGCCATGGTTGTAATAATGTAGGTCGGAGCCGCAAATTCCGCCAGTGGCGAGACGGATTTCAACCTCGCCGGGACCGGGCGTCTCGGGCTCACGCTCGTCAATGCGCAAATCCTTTGCAGCGTGGATGACAATCGCTTTCATCGCGTCCTCACAAAACCGGAATGTGGAGGGCCGGCCCACGAAGTGAGCCGACAAATGATTGAAGACCAGTATGCCCACAAGTCGCCCGTTTGAAACCCTTCATCGCGGCAAAACTCACAATTCATACGGCCTTGCTTATGCGCCAGAATGTACGGGCTGCTTCCTCCCATCACAAACAGAAAGAGCGGCCCGGTTTAGGGACACCGTTCCAGCTAGATGATCTTGTCATCCTTTCCATCTCCACACCGGTTCCGTTGTGACGCAAGTCAGGATTTGCATGACAGGTCCTTAACCATGAGTATCCATTCGCCCTCATCTGAACCTGGAAAAGGAAGAAACGAGCGTCTCGCCCATTCGGTGAAACCGCATCTTTGATATAGCTGATAGGCTCCGGTGTTGAAGCTTCCGACCAAAAGCGTCAGACGGTTGTAGCCCGCCAATCTTGCGATGCGTTCCGCCTCCGCGAGTAGCTGTGAGCCAAAGCCCTTGCCTTGATGTTCGGGATGGATCGCGATGGCAGAAATATACCATGTCCCTGCTGCCATATTCTTCAGCTCGTTCAATGGCACCACAATGTCTGGGACGGGTAGCGCCGACGTGGTTGGTTCAGGGATGACATATCCGTTCAAGGCTCCCACAGTCTCGCCTTGATGTTCGGCCACACGCCAATTCGAAAAGTGTGTGAAATGGTTTTCGACATTACGGATCACGTTGCGGCCGACCTCGAATGCGGATTGCCCCGGCGCAGCCATCTGTCCCCACAGAAATGAAGTCAGGCGGCGTGTCGCCATGTCGGCAAAAAGGACAAGATGGGCGCAATCCTCTTGGGTTGCAGACCGGAAAGTGATGGGTGGGAAGCTAGGTTGCAAGGGCATCTTTTCTCCAGGTTTCGACTGTCCAGACAATAAAAAACCCGCCGACCGAGAGGTGGGCAGGTTGCGAAAAACCCTATGATGACAAGGAGAACTAGCTCTCCAGAAACTCACGCCATCGCAGAATCAAAGCGCCACGCTGCACGATTATGCAGCGTCGGCGTCGTATAATGCGTGTAAAGCCAAGATTGATATTCATGGCAGTCAGAATGTTCGAAGATGTAAGAAAGGTCAATAGTTTTGGTTTTCGGCTGGTTGTTCTCGCAAAATTCCAAAACACTTGGAGGTCTGCTGCGTGGTCTTGGTTGCTGCCTTCGCCAATAAGATGAGGGCGCGCATTGGATGCGCGCCCTCAAATTCGTTACTCACTTGTTACTCGATCAGCTACAGCCGCTCGTTGCGCCGCATGTGTCACACTTCAGGCAGGTGCCGTTACGCACCATTGTGAAGTTCTGGCACTCGGTGCAGCTGTCGCCCGTATAACCCTGCATCATCGACTTGATGCGACGGTCGGCTTCGATCTTCTTTGCCGAGTTGGCGCTTTCGGCGCGGGCCGAAGCGGCGTCGGCAGCAGCCTTGTCGGAGAACAGTTCGGTTGCAGCCGAAGTTTCCTGCTGCTGCACCGGAGCGGTCTGTTCTTCAAACTCACGCTTGAAAGCCGTTGCACCTTCCGTCACCAGACCGATGGTCGCCGGGCGACCAGCCGGAGTGGCACTGGACTTCAAGGTCGTGACATTCGAAGCCTGTGGCGCCGATGCCGACGAACCCTTGGCTTCGCTGCCCGGCGTCGTGTTGGTCACCAGTGTCGGCTTGTAGCCGCGCGTCCAGCCGGTCGAAACCAGATTGGTCTTGCCTTCCTGGATACCCTTGCCGAGCGCCGTGTTAGAGAAATCGCTCGTGTCGACATGGGCGAGGTCGTTGCGGCCCAGATAGGACACGGCCAGTTCGCGGAACACATAGTCGATGATCGACGTTGCGGTCTTGATCGCGTCATTGCCGATGACGATGCCAGCCGGTTCGAACTTGGTGAAGGTGAATGCCTCCACATATTCTTCCAGCGGCACGCCATATTGCAGGCCGAGCGACACAGCGATGGCGAAGTTGTTCATCATCGCACGGAAAGCAGCGCCTTCCTTGTGCATATCGATGAAGATTTCGCCGAGGCGTCCATCACCGAACTCGCCGGTGCGCAGATAGACCTTGTGTCCGCCGACAACTGCCTTCTGGGTGTAGCCCTGACGGCGGTTCGGAAGCTTTTCGCGCTCATGTACGATCTTCTCGATGACCTTTTCGACGATGCGTTCCGTCACCTGAACGGCGCGGGCTGCGGCCGGTGCTTCGATCAGCGCTTCGACTGCATCATCTTCGTCTTCATCGTCCGAGATCAGCGCGGCGTTGAGCGGCTGCGAAAGCTTGGAACCGTCGCGATAAAGCGCATTGGCCTTCAGAGCCAGCTTCCAGGACAGCATGTAAGCGTTCTTGCAGTCTTCGACGGTCGCGTCGTTCGGCATGTTGATCGTCTTGGAGATCGCACCCGAAATGAATGGCTGTGCGGCAGCCATCATGCGGATGTGGCTATCCACCGACAGGTAACGCTTGCCGATCTTGCCGCATGGATTGGCGCAATCGAACACTGCGTAGTCTTCTTCTTTGAGGAACGGTGCGCCTTCGAGGGTCATTGCGCCGCAAACATGGATGTTGGCAGCTTCGATGTCCTTCTTGGAGAAGCCCAGAGCTGGCAGCATTTCAAACGAGAAATCGTTCAGCTGTTCGTCGGTGAGCTTCAGCACGTCCTTGCAGAAATCTTCGCCCAGCGTCCACTTGTTGAAAGCGAACTTGATGTCGAACGCGCTCTTGAGCGCTGCATTCAGGGCTTCGATCTTCTCATCGGTGAAGCCTTTGCCGCGCAGCGACGAAGGATTGACGCCCGGAGCCTGATTGATGTTGCCGTGGCCGACAGCATAGGCTTCGATTTCGGCAATCTGGCTTTCCGAGTAGCCGAGCGTGCGGAGTGCTTCCGGCACGGCGCGGTTGATGATCTTGAAGTAGCCGCCACCGGCCAGTTTCTTGAACTTCACCAGCGCAAAGTCAGGCTCGATGCCGGTCGTGTCGCAATCCATGACGAGGCCGATCGTGCCGGTTGGCGCGATAACGGTCGACTGGGCGTTGCGGTAGCCGTGCTTTTCACCGAGTTCCAGTGCCTTGTCCCAAGCCGCACGGGCGTGGGTGATCAGGTCCTGATCCGGGCAGTCTTCAGCAATCAGTGCAACCGGATTGACGGCGAGGCCTTCATAACCTTCCGTCTCGCCATGGGCGGCCAGACGATGGTTACGCATGACGCGTAGCATATGCTCGGCATTCGGCTCATAGCTTGGGAATGTACCCAGTTCCTTCGCCATTTCGGCGGAGGTTGCATAGGCAATGCCGGTCATGATGGCGGTCAGCGCACCGCAGATGGCGCGGCCTTCATCGGAGTCATAAGGAATACCGGATGTCATCAGCAGGCCGCCAATATTGGCATAGCCGAGGCCGAGCGTGCGGTATTCGTAGGAGAGGCGGGCAATTTCCTTGGACGGGAACTGCGCCATCATCACCGAGATTTCGAGAACGATGGTCCACAGGCGCGCCGTGTGCTCGTAAGCCGCAATGTCGAACGAACCGTCCTTGTTGCGATAGGTGAGCAGGTTGATCGACGCCAGATTACAAGCCGTGTCGTCAAGGAACATGTATTCCGAGCACGGGTTGGAGGCGCGGATCGGACCAGCGACCGGGCAGGTGTGCCAGTCGTTCATGGTCGTGTTGTAGTGCAGACCCGGATCAGCGGAGGCCCATGCGGCATAACCGATCTTTTCCCAAAGATCGCGCGCCTTCAAGGTCTTCATGACCTTGCCGTCCTTGCGTGCGGTCAGGTTCCAGTCGCTGTCGTTTTCGACGGCGCGCAGGAATTCGTCCTTCAGCGAGACGGAGTTGTTCGAGTTCTGGCCCGAAACCGTGAGATAGGCTTCCGAATCCCAGTCCGTGTCGTAGGTCTTGAACTGAATATCGGTATAGCCCTGACGCGCAAACTGGATCACCCGCTTGACGTAGTTTTCCGGAACCTGGTTCTTCTTGGCTGCCTTGATTTCGCGCTTCAGGGCAGGGTTCTTCGACGGATCGAAGCAATCATCATTATCGGCTTCGCAGTTGACGCAAGCCTTCATGATCGCGGCCAGATGCTGCTTGACGATCTTGGAACCGGTGACGAGCGAAGCGACCTTCTGCTCTTCCTTCACCTTCCAGTCGATATATTCTTCGATATCCGGATGGTCGATGTCGACAACCACCATCTTTGCGGCGCGACGCGTGGTGCCGCCCGACTTGATGGCGCCCGCAGCGCGGTCGCCGATCTTGAGGAAGCTCATCAGGCCAGACGACTTGCCGCCGCCGGAAAGCTTTTCGCCTTCGCCGCGCAGATGGCTGAAGTTGGACCCCGTGCCGGAGCCGTATTTGAACAGGCGCGCTTCGCGAACCCACAGGTCCATGATGCCGCCTTCATTGACCAGATCGTCAGCGACGGACTGGATGAAGCAGGCATGCGGCTGCGGATGTTCGTAGGACGACTTGGATTTGGTCAGCTTGCCGGTCTGCCAGTCGACATAGAAATGGCCCTGACCGGGACCGTCAATGCCGTAAGCCCAGTGCAGGCCGGTGTTGAACCATTGCGGGCTGTTCGGTGCGACGCGCTGGGTGGCGAGCATATAGGCAAGCTCATCACGGAAGGCGAGGGCGTCTTCTTCCGAACCGAAATAGCCGCCTTTCCAGCCCCAGTAGGTCCAGGTGCCGGCAAGACGGTCAAAAACCTGACAGGCATCCATCTCGGAGCCATAACGCTCGTTCTGCGGCAGCGATGCAAGCGCATCTTCATCGGCGACCGAGCGCCACAGCCACGACGGGACGTCGTTTTCTTCAACTTTCTTCAGATGGGCAGGCACGCCAGCCTTGCGGAAATATTTCTGCGCAAGAATGTCTGCTGCAACCTGGCTGAACTGAGCCGGTACATTGATGTTTTCCAGGCGGAATACGATGGATCCATCGGGATTTTTGATCTCGCTGGTCGCAGTCCGAAACGCGATGTCCGCATAGGCCGACTGATTCTCTTTCGTGAAACGGCGTTCGATCTTCATCTTTTCCATCCAAACGTTCTATATATAGTAGCGCCAAAGGTGAGTTTCCACCATGGCCCGCCACTTGCTGTCTGTACCGCGTCTCTGTTTGAAAGCCCTCCTGCGAGGAAGGGCTTCTTGGTGAGGATTCCGGCACATAACCGGGATCCCGAATTCTGTTTCTGCTGCATCCGGCGCATAACAAAACACCCCAAGGCAGCCAGAGCTATCCTCGTCAGGGGTATTGCAAACCAACAAATCAGCAGATCGAAAAATACTCTATCTTGTAAGAAGCATGAGCGCAAATACTAAATCTAGTGTTAACGCTCTTTCGTCATGTGGCTGCATCTGCTTCTCCAAAGGTGGTCCGGCCCGGAAATCGGGCACGACGAAGCCCGGAGCGACAACTACGCTGAATAAGCGCAACGCCCGTTCCAGAACTTGACTAACCTGAAAGAAAGACCGGCTATTCAGACGCCCGGCCACGCCACTTACGCAACGATAAGTTCATAAAAAACGACTCGGCTGCGAGCGTCAAGCATTGGTTTGTTGTAAGGCGCCTAACGCTAGATATTGTGCGTAAGGCGCTGGGGCTAATGTGGATAACGGGGAGAAGAGAAGCTTTTGTGAACGAAGCCGGCTAAAACGCTTTTACCCCTTTTTAACCAATCATTGAGGGCAATTATTGCGCAAAAACAGTGGGATCGAACGACGTTCTGATGCAGGGTCTGAGCAAAAAGCGCGAGATGGCGGCTCGAAATAGTCTGCTGTGAGCGATTGAAGCCTTGCACAGGACGCTGTGAATTTCGTTCCGGGAGCGATGCGGATAGTGATCACGAGGCTCTATAGGTGGATTTCCCGCTGGAAACGCTACGGATAGGCCGAGCAAGCGCAGATATGTAGCGTTAATGGAGAAATGACGCCGCTATTCAGCAGCGACTCTCATACCCGAATCACCAAAGCGCAGAAGAATCTGCTTCAGCTCGGTCTCTTCGACGCGCCTTGCCGCTTCATCCGGGCACACCCATTCGCAGATGCGCTGATCTTGTTCGGGCCAGCTTTTCTCCTGACCAGTAAAGCGGACAGCATAAACCGCGACCGAAAACTGGTTGATCCGCTCTGGCGGCATATCCATTTTGCAATAATTGAAGCTGCCGATGGGTTCGGGCGTGACATCGCCGCGAATGCCTGCTTCTTCGAAGGCTTCGCGCAAGGCTGTTTCAGCGAGTGTGCGACCGACTTGCGGCCAGCCCTTGGGGATGATCCAGCGGCCCGTACCGCGGCTTGTAATGACAAGCACCTGAAGAGCGCCCATTTCGCGACGATAGACGAGGGCCGCAACCTGCTGCAAACGGCCAGAAGGCGTAAGAATACGCTTTTCCGTTGCAATAAGTTGTTTGGCGACCGTCTTCACTGCGAAATTCCCTCTTTTCCTTAAAATGGAATGATTCGTCAAAATAACAACTGTTCAAATGCGCAACAGACCTTACAAAAGGACAAAAAAGTCCTTTATTTTAAAGCTACTATTGAAATACAGGGAGGGCGCGTTGCTATTCAACGCCGAACCTGACCGCTATCAGCGCCATTTCGACCATTTTCTTATAGCACGCGATTACGGCAGAAATATCCTTTTTTCTGTTTTCGTTTATTTTCGTTTTCCGCGTTTTTTGAGAGTGCCTTCTTTCTTTAAGAAAGCCCTCCATCCTGCTGGTTTTATACGCAGAACAATTGTGCCCAATAAAAAATGCCAGCCGGTTAGGGCTGGCATTTCGAATGTCTCAAGGTGCGATATGCTGGAACTTATCCGCGCTTGTCGCCGGCAATCGGCTCCAGATAGGTGTAGCCCATATCCCACGGGAAATAGATCCAGGTGTCCTGCGATACTTCGGTCACGAAGGTATCAACCAGCGGGCGGCCTTTCGGCTTGGCATAAACCGTTGCAAAATGCGCCTTTGGCATCATTTCACGGACGATGGCGGCAGTCTTGCCGGTATCGGTAAGGTCGTCGACGACGATCACGCCTTCGCCGCCATTTTCCAGAAGCTGTTCGCCGATGCCTTTCAGGATCTGCATTTCGCCCTGCGACGTGTAGTCGTGATAGGAGGCAATGCAGACGGTTTCGATAAGGCGGATGCCGAGTTCGCGGCAGATAATGGCCGCAGGCACCAGGCCGCCGCGCGTAATCGCGACGATTGCACGCCAATCGCGCCCCATGCCGGAAATGCGCCAGGCAAGCGCGCGGGCATCGCGGTGGAACTGATCCCAGGATACGGGAAAGGCTTTATCGGGCAAGGACATCGAAACGCTCCATGGAACAGTCCGTGGGCTGTGGCCCACAGACTGGCTAAACCAAAAATGCGCGATGACCACCGTCAAGCGCGCTGAACTGTGTAGACCTTTGCTTCCACCGTCTGCGCCCACGTTAAGGGGCTGCAACACGATGAAAAGGTTTCTTCAACCCGGCACAGTCAGCGCCGGGTAGTGCTGATAACCGCAAAAACACCGATCTTGCAAGTCTGTTATGGCTTGAAGGGGCTTGATGCGACGAATTGGGGATAATTGCCCGCTCGATATGAGCGGACATGTTACCGCGAAAACAATGTCAGAACGGGAAGTTCATTGAGCATTGAACGAGTCACGCCACCGAATACCAGCTCGCGCAGACGCGAATGGCTATAGGCGCCCATGACGAGCAGATCGGCACGCTCCGCGATGATATGTTCCCGCAGCGCATCCTGTGCATAGCGTCCATTCGAACCGAGCGGCGTGACATTCACCTCGATACCATGGCGAGCAATGGATTCAGCCAGCTCGGTGCCGGCGAGCGCCTCGTCCTCGCCCTCGGCTTCTGGCGGGTCGACCCATACGATTTCAGTACGGCCAGCCTGTTTCATCAGGGGCAGGGCATCGAATGCGGCGCGCGCCGCTTCTCGCTTGCCGTTGAAGGCAACAACAATCCGGTCCAGTGACAATGGCTGTGTCACAGGTGCATAAGGTACGAGCAGAACCGGGCAGCTTGAATTGAAGACAATCGTGTCGGCGGTTTCGTCATTGGTGGCCGGATCGTCGGGATCCGGCTGGCCTGCAACCAGCAATTCCGCACCGAGACACGAGGTCAGAACGCCATCGGCAGCGGTGCCGGTTTCCGAGCGGGTGATACGGAATTCGAAATGCGCATCCTGACGGCGCATCTCTTCTTCAAAAACATGTTTCAGCCGCTCTGACAGTTCCTTGTGCTGCTTGTCATGCAGTTCGAACATGCCGGGATCGATAAACCCGTTGGGATCGGCATATACGATGGGAGAGGGGATGGAATAGAGGCCGATGACATGAAGATCGGGCACTTTTCGCATCAAAAGCGCGATGGCGGACAGAACCCGCTTCAGCTCGGCTTCGCTCCGGGAATAGGCAACCACCGTTTTGTAGGTCATGACCGATCTCCTTCCAGCTGTGTTTCCATTTTAGCATAGAATGCAACGAGTTGCGCACGCAAAAGGTTGCAAGACTTAAAGGAAGTGTTTTCGAATATGCCAGTTTGGTCAGCTTGCGCCGGAAGCCACCAGCCCGGCAATCATGGCGTCAATTTCGGCAGCTGCCGCATCGATCTTCTGCGGATCGCTGCCGCGCACCACAAGCTCGGTGCTGAAGCGTCCATTCTCGAATTTCGGATAGGAACCGATGATCGTATCGAGGTTCTGCTTCTGGATTTCGGCCAGCGGCGCGCCGATGACGCCTTCGCCGAAGGGGCAGAGCACAGCGCGTGACAAAAGCTTGCGGCCGGTCCGCAAGGTGGGGATTACATTGTCCAGCATGGCCTGAAATACCGACGGAACGCCCGCCATCACATAGACATTGCCAATGTGAAAGCCTGGCGCGGAAGAAACCGGATTGTCGATATGTTCCGACCCTTGCGGCATACGGGCCATGCGCTTGCGGGAATCGGTGAATTCCAGACCGCGCCGCGCATAATTGTCGCCGAGAAGCTTCATGGCCTTTTCATCATAGATGCAGGGCACACCAAAGGCTTTTGAAACGGCGTCGGCAGTGATGTCGTCATGGGTCGGGCCAATACCGCCCGAAGTGAAGACATAATCAAAATTCGGACGCAGGGCATTGAGCGCGGCGACAATGGCGTCTTCCTCGTCCGGTACGATGCGCACTTCCTTGAGATCGATACCCACAGCGGTCAGCAGATCGGCGAGATGCCCGATGTTCTTGTCCTTGGTGCGCCCGGAGAGAAGTTCGTCGCCAATGGCGAGCATTGCAGCCCTGACGGCCTGCTGCGAAGTGTCGGTCATGCCCAGACTCCATTTCAATTTGGCGACAGTTAAGCCTCAGGCGCACCGCGCCGCAACCGGTTTGTCGCAAAAGACAAAATGTTCCTCCGTTCGGTCATCTTCCCAAAATAAAAATGCTCTCTAGTTGAGTGAATGCGGAAAAGGGGTTCCGCAAAACCGAAAACGGAGACGTCAGATGGTAAAAGTTCTGGTGCTGTACTATTCGTCCTACGGGCATATGGAGCAGATGGCCAAGGCTGCGGCAGAAGGCGCGCGCGAAGGCGGCGCGGAAGTCACGATCAAGCGGGTGCCCGAACTGGTTCCGCTCGAAGTCGCCAAGGCCTCGCATTATAAGGTCGATCAGGACGCAGCCATCGCATCGCCGAACGATCTGGTCGAATATGACGCCATTATATTGGGCACCGCGACCCGCTACGGCATGATGGCCGCGCAGATGAAAAACTTTCTCGACCAGACCGGTGGTCTGTGGGCCAAGGGCGCGCTGCTCAACAAGGTCGGCTCGGTGATGGTTTCAACGGCGACGCAGCATGGCGGCGCGGAACTGGCCTTGATTTCGGCGCAGTGGCAGTTGCAGCATCATGGCATGATCATCGTGCCGCTTTCCTATGCCTATCAGGGGCAGATGGGCAATGATGTGGTGCGTGGCGGGGCGCCTTACGGCATGACGACGACGGCAGATGGCGACGGTTCGCGCCAGCCATCGGCACAGGAACTGGAAGGTGCACGTTTTCAGGGCAAGCGTGTCGCAGAAATCACCGCCAAACTGCACGGCTGAAGGCATTTCATCAAAAACAAAAGCCGCCGGGAAAACACGGCGGCTTTTGCATGAAAAATTGTGGTGCGGTCGGCGGGAAACAGCGGGTTTTCACAACAACCGTTGATTTTAAAAGGTTTTTCGTTACCGAAAGTCTACGTTTTGTAGCGATCTTTGTAGCGGTAGTCAACGATCTACGTACGCATCGCGAAAGGCCGTGGAAATCGGATGATAAAATTCAAGACTAGTTGAAGTGCGCTGTGTTCCAGCTAATCTATAACTACTTATGTAACGGATTGAGCGCGCCATAAATGTCCCAAATTCCAACTGTTAATGTTCCGACAAAGAGTGGACAATATCCATTATTGATTGAGCTAGGACGATCTCTGGTTATCGTTGGGGCTAATGGTGCCGGTAAAACGAGACTTGGAGTTTTTATCGAAGATACTCTCCCATTTGATCAAGTAATGCGTATTGCCGCGCATCGTTCTCTTCATTTGTCTGATAAGCTGTCGGCTGTAAGCTTTGATAGAGCTGTCATAGGATTAAGAACTGGCTTTATCGATAGTAGCAGCAATTTCGCGGGCAGTAGAAAATCTTCAAAGTATCAACAAAAACCTGCGGTGACTCTTGTAAATGATTTCGATTTTTTATTGCAAGCATTATTTGCGGAGCAAAGTCGCGCTGCAATTTCACACCTTACAGAGCACAGTAGAAATTTAAAGGCGCTGCCGCCAGTTACGTTGCTCGGAAGGTTGGTCCGTATTTGGAGTGAACTATTACCTCATAGAAAATTAATGCCACGAGAATTGGATGTTCAGGTTGGGTTGCCAGACACAGAGACAACTTTGTCTTACTCCGGCTCAGATATGAGCGATGGAGAAAGGGTAATTTTTTACATGATTGGACAGTGTCTGCTAGCCCCTGAAAACTCAGTGATCATCGTTGATGAGCCAGAGCTGCATGTACATAAAGCAATACTTTCAAAATTATGGGATACCATTGAAGCTGAGCGAGCAGACTGTGCTTTCGTCTATATTACTCATGACTTGGATTTCGTCACAGCCAGACCCGCAGCGCAGAAGGTTTATGTCTCATCATACATTCCGAAACCTCAATGGGAAGTTACAGAAATTCCCTCGGATACCGGATTGTCCGAACGACTCATAGCCGAGTTAGTTGGCTCGCGTCAGCCGATTCTTTTTGTTGAAGGCAACAGGGAAAGTTTGGATGCAACAATTTATCGGTCAGTATATTCAAACTTTCTGGTGGAGCCAATAGGAAGCTGTACATCTGTAATTCACGCTGTTTCATCCTTTGCTAGCCATTCAGCGTTCCACCGCATGGGGTGTATTTCAGGATGTGTGTTGATTTGTACTGAGAAGTGACCCGGCATTTGCGCCGAGAATTGACCCGCCTGTTAGTTATGTTTCGGGTCGATAGTAGTGGTCAAGTTCCT
>NZ_JACGXB010000021.1:0-69212 GCF_014138065.1 Ochrobactrum sp. P6BSIII
AGCTGGACGGCGCGCGTCAGATCAGGATCCTTGATCTTCTTGTTGCCCTGGAACAGGACATTGTTGACCACGGAACGTTCGCTCACGGTCACGACGAGCGTGCTGCCGGACTGGTTGATGCGAACATCCGAAAACAGGCCCATGGCGAAAAGACGCTTCACCGCAGCATCAATATCAGCGCTGGTGAAGGCTTTACCCGGACGAATGTCGATATTGTCGCGAATGGACTGCGCATCAACACGCGTATTGCCGCGAACGTCGATACGGCTCACAACGGCAGCTTCCGCGACATTCACGGATGCCAGCGAGAGCGCTGCAGTACCCGAAGCCACTAGAGCCACCGACATGGCGAGCGCAGACGCGGCGCCAAAGAATTTAGAACTTGCCGTCATAGGCTTTCCGAACCTTCGTTTCTGTCCCCGGGACGATTAACCCAGAAAAATGCGTACAGATACAACCGTATTAGCCGGTTTTTCCATACAAGCAAGCGTTGCGGTTAAATTCTGTTTACTTAGGCAACAAGCGTGGCATCCGTGCCACGCGAATTGTGAGTTATGGTAAACAGATTGCTTAGCTTTTCCGGTCGTCGCTCCCAATGTTCACTTCTGTTTAACACCTTGCCCGGCCTCCGTCGGACAAGGCGTCGTCTCTTTGCAGTCAGCCTAACCGGACAGACCGGTCGAGCCAATAACCCCAAGATCGCCATCCCCCAAGATTTCAATTCCTAGGACCGCTGCCTGAGACAGTCGGCAATTGATCTAGCAGGCAAAGAGGTCGTTGAAAAGTACGAACCCCATAAATCCCATCACAAGAAGGAATCCAATACGGTAGAAAATTTCCTGCGCTCCCGGTGACACCGGGCTGCCCTTGATTGCTTCCACACCATAGAAAACCAGATGCCCGCCATCCAGCGGCGGCAGGGGAAACAGGTTCAAAAGCCCGATCCCGATGGAGAGCATAGCCGTCAATTGTATCAACCAGTCAAAGCCGGCGCTCGCCGCCTTGCTCGCCATATTGGCAATTTTGACCGGCCCACCGAGCTGACACTTATCCTCACGGCCAAAAGCGAAACGTGTGAAAAACTCACCCGTGCGGCTGATGATGAAACCGGTTTCCATCACTGCCTGCCCGACTGATTCGAGCGGGCTGTATTCAATCCGGCGGAAATTGCCGACCGCTTCCGTGGTCTCCACGCCAATGGCGCCGAGCTTCACCTTGTTGCCGAGCGGGTCTACACGCTCGACAGTCGCAGGCGTCGCCTTGAGATCAACCATCTTGCCGCCGCGCTCGACCGTAAAGTCAAGCGTGTCACCTGCCCGACCCGAAACAATGCGCTGCACATCGGAAAAGGTGGTGATCTTCTCACCCTCGACACTGATAAAGCGATCACCCGGTTCAAAACCAGCCGCGGCGGCCGGGCTGTTAGGCTGTACGCCTGCAATCAGCGGATCAGCGATCTGACGTCCGTAAAGCGCAAAGAAAACGCTGAAAATGACAATCGTCAGAATGATATTGAAAGCAGGTCCGGCGAAAACCGTTGCCGCACGCTTCCACACAGGCTGCGTATGGAACGCGCGCTTGCGATCTTCCTCGCTCAGCGCAGTGCTATCCACACCGACAGGCGAACTGGTTTCGCTTTCATCGCCGATGAACTTCACATAGCCGCCGAGCGGAATCGCGGAGAGCTTCCAGCGCGTTCCACGCCGATCAGTAAAGCCGAGCAGCTCGGGGCCGAAACCGATCGAAAAGGCCTGCGCACCAATGCCACACCATCGTGCGACAAGATAATGCCCCATCTCATGCACAAAAACGACGACTGTAAGAACGAAAAGGAACGGTACGATTGTCCCGACAAGCAGGCTTTCACCGCCGAATAAAAAGGCCAGAGCCTCCTGCAAATCACTACTCCTTACAAATCACCCGTTGATCGACTGCGGCCTCGATTGGCGCGCCGATCCTCGTACTCTACGAATCGCCTGCCGCTTAGAAACTGAAAAAGATTGCAGATGGCACATCCGGCTCAGCAATCACGGCACCAAAGAGGTATAGAAGTGCGGCGGCGGCGACAAGCCCGTCGACGCGATCCAGCACCCCGCCATGACCCGGCAGAAGACGCCCCGAATCCTTGGCGCCGAACTGGCGCTTCACCCAGGATTCAGCCAGATCGCCGATCTGGGAAACGATGGAAAGCAACAGAGCCAGAAGCGGCACGATCAAGCTGCCCGGTGTTGCCACCAGTGATGCGACCAGAATGCCGCCTGCAACAGCCGCCGCAGCACCGCCAATGGCGCCTGACCAAGTCTTGTTGGGGGAAAAACGCGGTGCCAGCTTCGGCCCGCCCAAGGCACGTCCGTTGAAATAGGCTGCAATATCGGTGGACCAGACGACGGCGAACAGAAAGACAATGGCCGTAAAGCCGAAAGGTTCGTCACCACGCAGCAGCGACAGCGATATTGCCGAGAAGCCAGCATAGAAAAGCCCGGCTGCGGGCCAGGCTCGACCGGTTTTCCACTGGGTGGCAAGAAGAATCAGTGTTCCAAGCAGAAGCGTACCGATAGTCAGCAACGCACTGCGATCCAGAATCAGAAGAACGCTTGTCAGAACCAGCCAAGCCCAGCCGAACATACGGGAAAACGAGGTTTGACGCGGGGCGCTCAGTGCCGTCCATTCGTAAAACATCGCCAGACCGATAGCGATTGCGAAAAGCGTGAAACCCAACCCGCCTACCCAGGTCAGCCATAAGGCCGCTGCGCCGAGCACAATGGCGGTGAGAATACGGGTTTGCAGATTGGACATTGAGACCTTTCGGCTTGCGCTGCGTCAGGGCATGCGATGCGATGGAACACGGCAATAGAGAAGCATGGCAGCGAAACGATCCGTCATGACATCTATTGCCCGATAGCCCGGCTGCCCTCTTCGCAATCTTCGAGGCTGGTTTCAAGATTGCTCCGCGCCTCGACGCCACCAAAGCGACGTTCGCGCTGGCGGAATACTTCATAGGCAGCATCAAGATCTGCCGGACGGAAATCCGGCCAGTGCCCCGGCATAAACAGGAACTCCGCATAGGCAGCTTGCCAAAGCAGAAAATTCGACAGACGCATCTCACCGCTGGTGCGGATGATGAGGTCCGGGTCGGGCATGGAAGCAGTATCGAGATTGGCCGAGATCAGCTCGGAAGAAATCGACGACGGGTCCAAAAGACCGGCAGCAACATCGCGCGCCAGGCTCTTGACCGCGCGGACGATCTCGTCACGTGAACCGTAATTGAAGGCAATCACCAGATTGAGGCCGGTATTGCGGCGGGTCAGAGTTTCCGCCTCGGTGAGCAGCCCGCGAATATCGTCGGTCAGCCCTTCCCGCTCGCCAATAATGCTAACCTTCACATTGTTGCGATGAAGATCGGCAAGGTCGCGGCGAATGAACAGCTTGAGCAGACCGAGCAGGTCATTGACCTCACCGCTCGGCCGTGACCAGTTTTCGGAAGAAAACGCAAAAAGCGTGAGATAGCCAAGACCGCGATCACCTGCCGCCCGCACCGTTTCGCGCAAAGCCTCAACGCCAGCACGATGCCCGGCGCTGCGTGGCAAGCCACGCGCCTTCGCCCAACGGCCATTGCCATCCATAATAATGGCGATGTGGCGCGGATCGGACATTCCTGGCTCTCCCTATACGATAATCACGCAGGTCATGGTGTGGTGAATTTGAAGTTCCCGGTTAATAACATGGCATCCACGTTAAGGGACTTCAAATTCGCAAGCCACACCAGAGTCTGTGTATTGCTAGTGTGGCTTTAAATCCGAAATTCGTTCGCAACCCCGCTCCGAGGTACGCGAATTTCGGATTTACCGCACTAAACCTGCATGATTTCGCCTTCCTTGACTGCAACGACCTTATCCATTTCAGCAATGGTGTCGTCGGTCAGCTTCTGCACCTTTTCGGACAGAACGCGACTGTCATCCTGACTGATGTCGCCGTCCTTCTCCAGCTTTTTCAGCGTGTCCATGCCATCGCGGCGGACGTGACGAGCGGCAATACGGCCCTGCTCGGCATATTGATGCGCGATCTTGACCAGTTCCTTGCGGCGCTGTTCGTTCAGCTCCGGCAGTGGAATACGCAGCGTCATGCCATCGGTGATCGGGTTAAGGCCCAGACCGGAATCGCGAATAGCGCGTTCGACAGCACCAACCATGCTCTTGTCCCAGACGGAAACCGAAAGCATGCGCGATTCAGGAACAGTGATATTGGCAACCTGATTGATCGGCATCGTTGCGCCATAGGCTTCGATGGTGATCGGCTCAAGCAGGCTGGCGGAAGCACGGCCGGTGCGAAGACCGTTCAGATCGTGCTTCAAAGAATTGACTGCGCCTTCCATGCGGCGTTTCAGGTCGTTGATGTCAAAAGCATCACTCATGCATATTCTCCTTCGATACGCAGCAAGACATGTGAACGATCATCGTTGATCAATTGTCGGAAACGATCGTGCAGCGTCCCTTGCCTTGCAGAATTTCGGCCAAGCCGCCGTTTTCATGGATGGAATAGACTATTATCGGAATGTTGTTCTCGCGCGCAAGGGCGACGGCAGCCGTATCCATGACAGCAAGGCCGCGATCGAGAACTTCCTTGTGGGTGAGCGTGTCGAAACGCGTCGCGGTCGGGTCCTTTTTCGGATCAGCCGAATAGATGCCGTCAACCTGCGTGCCCTTCAACAGCGCATCCGCTTCGATTTCCGCCGCGCGCAGCGCAGCAGCAGAGTCGGTCGTGAAGAACGGATTGCCCGTGCCGCCTGCGAAAATCACCACTTTGCCCTCGTCCATATAGGCCGTAGCCTGACGCTGCGAGAAGCTCTCGCAGATTTCAGGCATTGCTATGGCGGAGAGAACAACGGCATCAACGCCGATCTTGTGCAGTGAAGTGCGCAGCGCCAGCGAATTGATCACCGTCGCCAGCATGCCCATATGGTCGCCGGTCACGCGGTCGCCGCCCTTGGACGCCACCGCTACACCGCGAAAAATATTGCCGCCGCCGATCACCACGCCGACTTCGATACCCAGCAGACGGGCCTGCTTGATATCGTTGGCGATCCGGTCTGCGACGGAAACATCGATGCCGAAACCCTGACTGCCCATCAATGCCTCGCCCGAGGCTTTCAAAAGGACGCGCTTGTAGGCGGGCTTGCCGGACATGGAATGCTCTCCGCTGATCGAAATAAAGTGATTGTGTTGGGTTCCGATACACGAAGGGCACCGCGTTGTCACGCGATGCCCTTCATAATCAAAAGCCTTTTCAGGCTAAAGCCTGTTCTGAAAGCAGAAAGTCGCTTTCAGAGGAAGAAAGAGCTGATTAGCCCTTGGCAGCAGCAGCGACTTCAGCAGCGAAATCGCTTTCTTCCTTTTCGATGCCTTCGCCGAGAGCGACGCGGGCAAAGCCGACGATCTTGGCCGGAGCGCCAATGGTCTTTTCAGCTTCCTTGAGGGCAGCTGCAACCGTCAGATCCGGATTGATGACGAAAGCCTGCGAAAGAAGAACGACTTCTTCGTAGAACTTGCGCATACGGCCTTCGATCATCTTTTCGATGATGTTGTCCGGCTTGCCGGATTCACGAGCCTGCTCGATGAAGATCGACTTTTCGCGTTCAGCGGCAGCCGGATCAACGTCTTCAGCGGTCAGCGCGAGCGGGTTGATTGCAGCAACGTGCATGGCAACCTGACGACCGAATGCGTTTGCAGCTTCTGCATCGCCAGCGGTTTCGATAGCAACCAGAACGCCGAGCTTGCCGAGACCGTCAGCAACGCCGTTGTGGATGTAGGTTGCAACGGTACCCTGCGAAACGCTGAGGGCAGCCGAACGACGGAAGCTGATGTTTTCGCCGATGGTTGCAACTGCGTCCTTGGCAGTTTCGGTGACGGACTTGCCGTCGACATTGGCGTTGGCCACAGCTTCGGTCGAACCGTCGGTTGCCAGAGCAGCCTGAGCGATCTTGCGAACCAGATCCTGGAAAGCGTCGTTGCGGGCAACGAAGTCGGTTTCGGAGTTGACTTCAACGACAACAGCCTTGTTGCCGGAAGATGCAACGCCAACCAGACCTTCAGCAGCCGTACGGCCAGCCTTCTTGTCAGCCTTTGCAATGCCCTTGGCGCGCAGCCAATCGACAGCAGCTTCGACGTCGCCATTGGTTTCTGCAAGAGCAGCCTTGCAGTCCATCATGCCAGCGCCGGTCAGTTCGCGGAGTTCTTTAACCTGAGATGCGGAAATGCTCATTGTGTCGCCTTTCACGAAAGCGAAGGCACACCGAATGGGTGTGCCAACTTTGAACCGGCGCTATTTTGACGTAGCGTGTTTTTGCCCGAAAACCGTCAAACGTGCTTCGGAATCACGCCCTTGCGCCGGAATGAAACGAGATTATCCATCCGCCTCTATCAGAGATATGACGGATGGATGAAATCATGCGCTGATTAAGCGCCTTCAGCCGGAGCTTCGAGGGCTGGCTCAACCGGAGCTTCAGCCTGTGCACCGATGTCGATGCCCATTGCGCCCTGCTGGCGAGCAATACCGTCGAGAGCAGCGCGTGCAATCAGATCGCAATAGAGCGAGATAGCGCGTGCGGCGTCGTCGTTGCCCGGGATCGGGTAGTCGATCTGGTCTGGATCGCAGTTCGAATCGATCACAGCAACAACCGGAATGCCAAGACGCTTGGCTTCCTGGATAGCAATTGCTTCCTTGTTGGTGTCGATGATGAAGATCAGGTCAGGAACCGAACCCATGTCCTTGATACCGCCGAGTGCGCGGTCAAGCTTTTCACGCTCACGCTGAAGGTTCAGAAGTTCCTTCTTGGTGAAGCCCTGGCCTTCGCCGGCCAGAAGTTCGTCGAGCTTGCGCAGACGCTGGATCGAGTTGGAGATCGTCTTCCAGTTGGTCATCATGCCGCCGAGCCAGCGGGCGTTGACGTAGTACTGAGCCGAACGGCTTGCTGCATCGGCAATGATGTCCGAAGCCTGACGCTTCGTGCCGACGAACAGAACGCGACCGCCGCGAGCAACGGTGTCCGAAACGATCTTCAGCGCGTTGTGCAGCAGAGGAACGGTCTGGGACAGGTCCATGATGTGGATGTTGTTACGAGCGCCATAGATGAAAGGCGCCATCTTCGGGTTCCAGCGGTGGGTCTGGTGGCCGAAGTGAACACCAGCTTCCAGAAGCTGGCGCATGCTGAAATCAGGCAATGCCATCTTTATTTTCCTTTTCCGGTTTAACCTCCACGGGCTGAGGCGATTGCTCGCCACCGGAGGTTCTTGCCGGATTTCTCCCGACAAAAGCCCAATCCCGTGTGTGGAATAGGCGCGCTGTTAACTGATCGCGCCATGAATTGCAAGTCGTTTGGCCAATATACCGCAATCCGTCCGCAGGATGAAAGCGTTTCAGCGCTCACGGTCGGATTACTGGCTTATATAATTACCCCAAGAATGAAAATCTACGGGAATGAAACACCAAGAAAAGATAACAGCAATGCAAACAGTATCTTTTTCATATAAAAATCCATTAAATTAATAAAAAAGGCTACAATGCAGTGCATCGTAGCCTTCATATAAATATATGTCACTTTACATTTACTACTTGCAGCTGACCTTCTGATCAGCCTTGTCGAATACATCGAGCTTCACAAGCTTGCCGCGCATGGCAAAGTCACCATAGTCCATGGTGAGGTCACGGGTGATGCCGTTGCGGTAAAGTTTGAAGTTGATGCGGTAGATTGGCAGTCCGTCCTGCTTTTCCTTGTCATCGAAATAGGCAATGGTCACTGGCCAGACCGGATCCTTGGAAAATTTGCCCATAAACTTGGTTTCGTCATCGGCTGGATTCTGCCCCTTGCCGACGACTACCGTGGTGGCGACCACGCGGTCGGCATCTTCAGAGGCGTCGAATAGCGAGGTCTGGTAAAACTTCTCGCCCGCTTCCGCCTTGCCGATCAGCTCTTCCATATGCTGGGTGGGAAACTGCGTTGCCCGCAGATCAATCTTGTTTTCTTTCGGCTTCGAAAGTTCCACAACGGTCTTGCCGCCTTCAAGCTTGGCATCGCCGCGCACTTCCTTGACGAGATCCTTGTCAACGAAGGTTTTGTTGACGAAACGGAAGCTCTTGCCGTCATTGCCTTCAAACGTCGTCGTCTGCTGATCGGTCACGCGCTGCGGTTGTTCTTCCATGTCGATGCGGGTCACGAAACGGAAGTTGGTCGTATAGCCTTCGCAGGCCGATCCGTTGAACTCGTAAACCATGCGCCCGGTCAGGCCACTGATTCCCGACTTTTCATCGGCACGGTCCAGTGTCAGGTCATAAACGGCACGGTGCGGCACCAGCGTTACAGTCGAAGCCGCTTGGGCCACGCTCGCAAGTCCAGCCCACACACAGGCAGCGGTTCCACTTGCAGCTACAGCAACCTTAAAACCCGGCTTCAAAAAACGCATACATGAATCTCCCGATGAGTTGACAAGCATGATAAAAAAACTCGTGGCGGAAGCGAGGCAAAAAACGCACCCTTCCCAAAAGCTTCACCGATTCTGCCTATAGGTTGACGGAGAAGTCCCTTTGCAAGCAAGGATTAATGCAATGACCGACACGATCGAAAGACGCCTGAAAAATCTGGGTATATCCCTGCCGGTAGCGGCTGCACCTGCCGCAAACTATGTTCCTTTTGCTGAAACAGGCTCGCTTTTGCTCACGTCTGGCCAGCTGCCGCTGGAAAATGGCAAACTTGTGCACACTGGCCAGGTTGGCGACAAATTGACGGTTGCCCATGGTCAGGTTGCAGCGCGCGCTTGCGCCGTGAATATTCTCGCACAGGCCAAGGCCGCACTCGGCGATCTTGAAAAGATCAAGCGCATCGTAAAGATCACTGTTTTCGTGTCATCGACGGCCGATTTCGTTGAACAGCATCTCGTCGCCAATGGCGCGTCGGATCTGCTCGTCGCCGTTCTGGGCGATGCAGGCAAACATGCGCGCTCCGCTGTCGGCGTCGCCAGCCTGCCGCTCAACGCACCGGTTGAAGTCGAAGCGATTATCGAGGTTGCATAATGTCCTCCATCGAATGGCTCGCAAAGCGCCCAATAGCGCATCGCGGATTGCATGATCTGAACAAGACCCGTTGGGAAAACACGCTGGCTGCCTTTGAAGCTGCCGCCAAGGCGGGTTTTGCTATCGAATGCGACGTGCATTTGACGAAAGACGGCGGCGTGGTCGTTTTCCATGATGACGACCTGCAACGCCTTGCAGGGCGCGAGGGCCGTATCAGCGATCTGACGCTGGCTGAAGCAACCGCGCTTCATGTCGGCGGCACTGAAGAGCGTGCACCGACGCTCCGCCAGATGCTTGATCTGGTCGATGGTCGCGTTCCACTGGTGATCGAGCTGAAAGGCATCGAAGGTCGCGACGATGGGCTGGTTGCAGCGGTTGCGCGTGAACTCGCCGGATACAAGGGCGAAGCCGCCATCATGTCGTTCGACCATCACCTGATCCGCCGCTTTGCAAGCGACGCGCCGGGCATTCCGGGCGGGCTGACTGCGGAAGGCACGCGCCCGCGGGATTTCGAAGCGCATTTCTCCATGCTCGCGCATGGCATTTCCTTCGTATCCTATAATGTGCACCATCTGCCGAACCCGTTCGTCACCTTCGTGCGGGAAAAGCTGCATATGCCGGTGATCAGCTGGACCGTCCGTGACCGCGAGATGCAAAAGCACAGCGAACTCAATGTCGAACAGATAACGTTCGAAGGGTTCGATCCGCGCGCACTGGTCGCCTGACAACAAAGGATTTGCGGTGAACGACGAAGATCCGCACAGTGAAGAAAGCTTCGTTCTTCGCATCGTTGAAAATATCAGCGAATTTACAGAAGACGAGTGGAGCAGTCTTGCCGGGGCCTCCCGGCAGGATGCGAACTATAATCCTTTTACAACCCGCGCTTTTCTGTCCGCTCTGGAGGAATCGGGTTCCGTTTCTCGGAAAGCGGGCTGGCTGCCGCGTCATCTTCGCCTCGAAAACAATCATGGCGAGTTGCTCGGCGTCGTGCCGAATTACCTCAAGGGTCACAGCCAGGGCGAATATGTGTTCGACCACGGCTGGGCGGACGCGTTTGAACGCGCTGGCGGGCGATACTACCCGAAATTTCAGGCAGCGATCCCTTTCACGCCTGCAACCGGACCGCGCCTGCTCAACCACATCGCCTATGACGGCGAAGCTGTGCGGCTGGCGCTGGCGGGCGGCTTGCGCGAACTGACGGATCAGGCAGGCGTGTCCTCCGCACACGTAACCTTTGCCCTGCCCGATGAGATCGTGGCGCTTGAGCGCGCAGGCTTCCTCCATCGGACGGACCAGCAGTTTCATTTCATAAACAACGGCTTTTCCAATTATGATGACTTCCTGAGTGAGCTTGTTTCGCGCAAACGCAAAGCGCTCAAAAAGGAACGTCGCGAAGCGCTGTCCGACGGTATTGAAATCGAATGGCTGACCGGCAGCGACCTGACGGAAGCGGTCTGGGATGATTTCTTTGCGTTCTACATGGATACAGGAAGCCGCAAATGGGGCCGCCCCTATCTCAACCGCAAGTTCTATTCGCTGATCGGCCAAACCATGGCCGAGGATATTCTGCTGGTCATGGCGAAACGCGCCGGGCGCTATATCGCAGGCGCCATCAATTTCATCGGCGGCGACAGGCTGTTCGGCAGGCATTGGGGCTGTATCGAAGATCACCCCTTCCTGCATTTCGAGGTCTGCTATCACCAAGCCATTGATTTCGCCATTGAGCGCAAGCTGCGCGTGGTGGAAGCAGGCGCGCAGGGCGAACACAAGCTCGCGCGCGGCTATGTGCCTGTTACCACCCATTCCGCGCATTACATCGTCAATGAAAGTTTTCGGGATGCCGTGAGTGACTATCTTGATCGGGAACGGCGCGAGGTTGAACAAATTCACGAGGCGCTGGAGGAACATACCCCCTATCGCCACGAAGACTGATCCAACGAAGCTTGCCTAAATGCGCTCCGTGCGGTCAGATTTGGTCGAATTCCAGCATTGGAGAGAATCGCATGTCTGCCACCTATGACGACAACAACATCTTCGCAAAAATCCTGCGCGGTGAAATTCCGTCCACCCGCGTCTACGAAACCGACGATGTCGTCGCCTTCATGGATGTCATGCCGCAGGGCACCGGCCACACGCTGGTCGTGCCGAAAGCACCGTCGCGCAACCTGCTCGACGCCAAGCCCGAGACGCTGGCTATCGTGATCGGAACCGTGCAGAAAATCGCACAGGCGGTGAAGAAGGCGTTTAATGCCGATGGCGTCACCGTCATGCAGTTCAACGAACCGGCTTCCGGCCAGACCGTCTATCATCTGCATTTCCATGTCATTCCGCGTTTTGAGGGCCTCGCTCTCAAGCCGCATACCGGCCAGATGGAAGACCCCGCCGTTCTTTCAGCAAATGCTGAGAAAATTCGCGCAGCGCTCTGATAAGACTCCGTTTTAGAGCGTCAGCAACCCGGTAATCAGCAGGATTTCCGCGACCGCGATACCGACGAGCAGACGCTTGCCGGCCATCAGATAAGCGGCAAATCCTGCACCGGCTGCTCCGACCCGCAGCCAGATCGGCGAATCGGCAAGAGCGCCGTTCGGATAAAGGATAAGCTGCGCAATCACGCCTGCGACCAGCGCCGTTGCGATGCATCGCACCAGCACGAGCAGCTCGGAATCCTCGCGCACCCGCCCGCCAACGATCACGCCCATGACGCGAAAAATATAGGTTGGCAGCGATCCCGCCAGTATGATGAAGACGAACGGCCACCACCAGCTGTCGAAACTGTTCCAGTTCATAGCGCCTCCTCCTTCGCCAAGCTGCGCTTCCGGTGGAAGCCAAAGGCAATCAGGCCGCCAACAATACCGGTGCAGAGCAGGTCATATCCGGGCATGAACTGGTGAAAGACCGGAAACAGCAGCAGGCCGGACGCCATGGCGACCTGCCCTGCCCGTTCGCGTGCCGACCGCCAGAGCGAGGTTAGAAAATACATCGGAGTGAGCAGGAAAAGTGCTGCAAACACAACCGGCGGGAACGAAGACGACAGCATATAGACAATCGCCACCACCAGCGCATTGGTTCCAACCAGAACCGAGCCGATTCCGGCGAAATAGCTGGTGCGCATGTCGCGCGGAATGTTGCGCAACTCCTCCATCGCCATGACCCATGCCGTGACCGCCACGAAATGGCACAGCGCCGCCAGTGTCAGCTTGCGCGTTTTCGGTCCTTTGAGTTCAGGCAGAAGCGCCACCACCATCGGCATAAGCCGTACCGACGACAGGCCGACAGCGAGTGCGGCGGCAGGCCATGTCGCGCCGGCGCTGATGGCGCCGATCAGCACGACCTTGGCCGGTAGCGCCCAGATGGTCAGCGTCATGAACACCGCCTGCCCAACCGAGATGCCGCTTTCAATGGCAAGTCCGGCAAAGCCGACAAACGAACTCATCAGCAATATGGCAGGAATGCTGAAAATGCGCCCACAACCACGCAGGAACCAGCGAAAATGCTGACCGCTATGCGCTGAAGTCACGTCCTGTTGCGGAGGCTGATCGGGAAGTAGAGTCGCTGGCATGGAGACACGTTAGAATGCATACCGAAAAGTGTGAAATGGTTTTCGGGTGACAAGGTGCGTTAAAACAAAATTCTAACGCGATAAGCGCCACTTCAAGAAAGACCACCTTCAGACGCCCGCCGCTTTTCGAGACGAATGTAGTCAGGCCCGACAGTCTTATCGTTCCCCCACCCCATGCTCCGATAGAAGCCAGCAGCTCGCGTTGACGCTCCTGTCTCAAGCCAAATCAGCGCGTGACGCTTGAACAGTTCTTGCTCTGCGATTTGCACCAACCGTTTTCCGATGCCTTTGCCTTCATGGCCCGGAAGAACAAATGCCGCAAAAAGCGAACCTTCAGCGTTATCAATCATCGAAAAACCGACAATCTCATTGTCGTATAGAGCGACCCAACAGCAAAGAGACGCCAGAATCATCTCTGAGACGCTTGCTTCGGTAATCCCCATATCGGCCATTTGCTCTACAGACAGATGGTTTTCTCTTACTGAAGTTCTGACATGCGTTATGCGCGGCATATCAGACGGCGTGGCCTGTCGAATTATGAACTGCATATTCCCCCATAAACAAAAAAGGCCCCTCCGAAGAGGGGCCGCCTTATCATGCTTTACTTCTTGCGCGGTACTTTCGGTACCGAGGACTTGGCAGCCGAAGCTTTCGGCGCCGCCTTGGCGGCTGGCTTCGGAGCTGGTTCGTCCTTACCGGCGAGAACCTTTTCCTTTTCAGCCTTCTTCGGTGCGGCCTTCCGACGAGGAGAAATCTTCTTCTCCGCCGGAATGTCCTTCTTCGGCTTCACAGGCTGCTCGGCAACCGATTCCAGTGACAGGTCGGTCTTGCCGTCTGCCTTGGTGATCACGTCGACGCGCACTGTGCCGCCATGCTTGAGCTTTCCGAACAGCACTTCATCAGCCAATGGCTTCTTGATGTGCTCCTGAATGACACGTCCAAGCGGACGGGCACCCATGCGCTCGTCATAGCCCTTGTCGGCAAGCCATGCGATTGCGCCTTCGGTCAGTTCGAAGGTAACACCACGTTCGGCAAGCTGTGCTTCCAGTTGAAGAACGAACTTCTGCACGACCTGATGAATAACCGGAACCGGCAGCGGACCGAACGGAATGATCGCATCGAGACGGTTGCGGAACTCCGGCGTGAACAGCCGGTTGATCGCTTCCATATCGTCGCCTTCACGCCGCGTGGAGCCGAAGCCAATTGCCGCTCTGGCCATATCCGACGCACCGGCATTGGTGGTCATGATCAGGATCACGTTGCGGAAATCGATCTTCTTGCCGTTATGGTCAGTCAGCGAGCCATGATCCATGACCTGCAACAGAATGTTGTAGAGGTCCGGATGCGCCTTCTCGATTTCGTCGAGCAGCAGCACGCAATGCGGATGCTGATCGACGCCATCGGTCAGAAGACCGCCCTGGTCGAACCCGACATAGCCGGGAGGTGCACCGATCAGCCGCGAAACCGTATGGCGCTCCATATATTCCGACATGTCGAAACGCAGAAGCTCCACACCGAGCGAAGCAGCAAGCTGCTTGGCAACTTCCGTCTTACCGACGCCGGTTGGGCCGGAGAACAGATAGGAGCCGATTGGCTTGTCCGGTTCACGCAGACCCGCACGAGCCAGCTTGATCGAGGCCGACAGCGCTTCGATAGCCAGATCCTGACCATAGACGACACGTTTCAGTTCCGCATCGAGATGCGACAGGACCAGTTCGTCATCCTTCGAGACGGACTTCGGCGGAATACGGGCCATCGTCGCGATAGTCGCTTCGATTTCCTTTACGCCGATGGTCTTCTTGCGCTTGTTTTCCGGCAAAAGCATCTGGCTCGCACCGGTTTCGTCGATCACATCAATCGCCTTGTCGGGCAGCTTGCGATCCGAAATATAGCGCGCGGACAATTCCACCGCCGACTTGATGGCGTCGACCGTGTATTTGACCTTGTGAAAATCCTCGAAGTAAGGCTTCAGCCCTTTCATGATTTCAATCGCATCCGGGATCGACGGTTCATTGACGTCGATCTTCTGGAAGCGACGCACAAGGGCCCGATCCTTCTCGAAGAACTGGCGATATTCCTTATAGGTCGTTGACCCGATGCAACGGATCGCGCCGGAAGAAAGCGCAGGCTTGAGCAGGTTTGATGCATCCATCGCACCGCCCGAAGTCGCACCGGCTCCGATGACCGTATGAATTTCGTCGATGAACAGCACCGCGCCCGGAAACTCTTCGAGTTCCTTCACGACCTGCTTCAGACGTTCTTCAAAGTCACCGCGATAGCGCGTACCAGCCAGAAGCGTGCCCATGTCGAGCGAGAAAATCGTCGCGTCGGCGAGCGCTTCGGGAACCTGTCCTTCCACGATACGCTTTGCGAGACCCTCGGCAATGGCGGTCTTGCCGACGCCGGGATCACCCACATAAAGCGGGTTGTTCTTCGAGCGGCGGCACAGGACCTGAATCGTCCGGCTGATTTCGCTGTCGCGACCGATCAGCGGATCAATACGACCGGCTTTGGCTTTGTCATTGAGGTTGACGCAGTAAGCGGACAAGGCGTCCTGCTTCTTCTTCGGTCCCTCTTCCTGCTCCACGCCGGGGCGTTGCTCTTCGCTCGGATTTTCAGCGCCGCGCGGAGAACGGGTTTCACCGCTCTGAGGACGCTTGGAAATGCCGTGCGAAATATAGTTCACGGCGTCGTAACGGGTCATCTGCTGTTCCTGAAGGAAGTAGGCAGCATGGCTTTCCCGTTCCGCGAAGATGGCGACGAGCACATTGGCGCCCGTGACTTCTTCACGATTCGACGACTGGACGTGAATGACCGCGCGCTGGATTACGCGCTGGAAGGCGGCCGTCGGTTTGGAATCCTCGTCATAGCCGGTGACGAGATTATCCAGTTCGCGGTCGATATAATCGGTAACGACGCGCTTCAGGTGGTCCAGATCGACGTTGCAGGCGCGCATCACTGCACCCGCATCCTGATCGTCGATCAGGGCAAGCAAAAGATGTTCGAGCGTAGCATATTCGTGATGCCGCTCGTTTGCGATTGTCAGGGCTTGATGCAGTGCCCTTTCAAGGCTGGGAGAGAACGATGGCATATGACCTCACTTTTTCTCCATCACGCATTGCAGCGGATGCTGATTCTGGCGGGCAAAATCCATGACCTGGCTCACTTTGGTCTCGGCGACTTCGTATGTAAATACACCGCATTCACCAACACCGTGATTGTGAACATGCAGCATGATGCGCGTGGCATCATCAAGGCTTTTTTGGAAAAAACGCTGCAGGACATGTACGACGAACTCCATGGGGGTGTAGTCGTCGTTTAGAAGCAGGACACGGTAGAGGCTGGGCTTCTTGGTTTTAGGCTGCGTGCGCGTGACCACAACGGTGCCGTTATCCGGCCCGTTCCCGCCATCGGTCTTGCTTTGCATGATTGTATTGAAATGCCTCATGAAACCTGTACCCAAATGCCCATCTGCCGACCCCGCCCTGCGTCAATATGTAGGTCTTTTCCTGCTGATTTTAAGCCCTTCAGTGGCACTTGCAACCGAGACTTATTACCAGCGAGCCCCTTGACACAACTAATATAGGTCAAGGCCCGGTTTGCTAACGCTTTCTGCAAAAAACCGCCGTCGCATTTTGTCCGAACAGATGCCGTTCAGTCGTAAAACGGTCTTCATAAATGCGTGATCAAAGGTGGGAACCACATCGGGCGACCAAAAAAATTTTCGGATAATTATGAACGACACGCTTACCATAAACGGATTGGTAACGCTGATGACATTAGGGTGGAGGAATTAGATCGCTGTGTGCCTTTTGTGCCGCAGCATAAAAGTTCCGGCAAGGCCAGCTCATAGGCCAGCATTCAGATAGGTCATCATCGTGCGTTTGGCATTCAGTAAAGTCGCATATGCCCTGAAAAAAGCGGCGCAAGCTACGCTCCTTCTCGCGACCGTGACGGGCTGTTCGACAGCCTCCACCACGATACCGGCTATTGCCGCAAGCGACAGGTATGCTGCAATCGTCGTCGATGCGAACACGGGCAAGACGCTTTTTGCCGCGAATGCCGATGCGCAGCGTTATCCCGCTTCGCTGACCAAGATGATGACGCTCTATATGCTGTTTGAGGCCATGCAGGCCGGACGCATCAACCGCGATACGCCGATTCCTGTGTCGGCTTATGCCCGCGCACGTCCGCCAACAAAGATCGGTTTCCGCCCCGGCCAGACCATTCGCGCTGAAGATGCGGCACTCGCCATGGTCACCAAATCCGCCAATGACGCGGCCACCGCAGTCGGCGAGTATATTGGCGGCTCGGAAGAGCGTTTTGCCCAGATGATGACCGCCAAGGCGCGTCGTCTCGGCATGCGCAACACCACTTTCCGCAACGCATCCGGCCTTCCGAACATGGCGCAGCATTCCACAGCGCGCGACATGGCGATTCTCGGCATTGCGCTGCGTCAGCATTTCCCGCGTGAATTCGCGTATTTCTCGCGCCGCAGCTTCGTTTATCGTGGTCAGACCATCAATGGTCACAACCGTCTGCTCGGCCGCATCGAAGGCGTGGACGGCATCAAGACCGGTTATACCAATGCTTCCGGCTACAACCTCGTTTCGTCGGTCAATCTCGATGGCCGCCGCATCGTCGCCGTTGTCATGGGCGGTAATACCGGTGCAAGCCGTGATGCCCATATGGCGCAGCTGATCAACAAATATCTGCCGCAGGCCAAACGTGGCCGCAGCACAGACGCCCTCATTGCAGCGACGAATGACGTGCCGCAAACAGTTGCCGCTGTCGATCTGCCGAAGGCAAAACAGGCGCCTGTTCCCGTTGCACGCGTAGAAACGGTCAACGACACGATCAATAACGAATCCGGTGAAGGCGATGCGGATCAGCCGCAGGTGCTGGCTCTGGCCGCTCCGACCGCCCGTCCGGCAGCCCTTGCCGCACAAGCAGCCGTTCGCCCGACGCCAAAGGCCTCTATCCCATCGGGAACGTTGCAGGCCCAAGCGCAGGCTCAGGCATCGCAGCAGGATGTTGACCCGGTCACGACCGCTTCGGCGCCATCAGCTGGCGGCTGGGCCATCCAGATCGGTTCTCTGCCAAGCGAAGGTCAGGCTCGCGACATGCTTGCCAAGGCTTCCTCGTCTGTCGGTGGCGCGCTGCGCAGTGCATCGCCCTACACGGAAACCTTCAGCAAGGGCAACGCCACTTACTACCGTGCCCGTTTTGTCGGCTTCAACTCGAAGCAGGCTGCATGGGATGCCTGCGCATCTCTCAAGAAGAAGAGCTTCGGCTGCTATGCCGTTGCCAACTGATCAAGCGCGAGGGGACTTTCGCCCCTCGCAACAGCTTCAAACCCGAATTTTGTAAAGCGTAGAGGGTTTCGAGATGTCCAATATGAAAGACACTTACGTACAACCGCCGCTGAAGACCGTCTGGTCTCATGAAGAAAACCGTGCGCCTGCACTCGGCGGGCTGTTCTCGGTGCAGACACTCAAACAAGCCGCATTGCGAATTGCCGATGTGCGCCGCGGCACCGGGTTTCAAACCCGTGATCTCGTCGGCCTGCTGGTTAGCCACGCAGCCCGCAACAAGCGCCTTTCCCAGCCACGCGCAAGAATGCGCATGACACTGCCTGTCAATTCGAACACGATCACCGTTCGCGTTACGATCGAGAACTGACGGAACCAAACTGAACTACAAAAAGCCCGCCGATTGGCGGGCTTTTTGTTTTAAAAGACATTCAAATCAGAGCAGCCCGAGTGCGGCCAGTTCCTGACGCAGTTCGGCGGGAAGTGCCGCTCTGCCCGATTTTCCGGCTGCTTCATCACGCGGCACTTCATTGTCGCTCAGATAACGCCACCCCTGAAAAGCGCGGCGCGGTTGCCATTCCGTCGGAACGATCTTCGGTTCCAGCACGAAGTGGCAGCGGCTGATACCTGCTTCATCCGTAAAGGGTCGGACATCCAGCAGTCGCTGACGGCACTGGATATTGCCCTTGATGACCCAGTAAAGCGAACCGCCCTCAAGCAACTCGTCAATGCGCTTTGGCACCATCCGCGTCGTGTGGGTCTGTTCGGGCACGAGCCCAACGCCCCGCTGTTCGGCGAGGCGGAAATCGATCCAGGCTGCGAGATCTTCGATACTATCGCAACCAACACAAAGCTTGACGAGATTGAGAGCCATGGAAGCGGTTTAGCCAAGGGACGCGACCGCTTCAAGCGTGAAGAATCGCGTTCTCCTAAAATTGAGCGCTCAGCAGGCCACCACGTTCACAGCAAGACCGCCCTGACTGGTTTCCTTGTAGCGCTCGCTCATGTCATGGCCGGTCTGGCGCATGGTTTCGATGCAGGCATCCAGCGGCACGAAATGCTTGCCATCGCCCTTCACTGCCAGCGACGCAGCGGTCACCGCCTTCACGGCACCCAGCGCATTGCGTTCGATGCACGGCACCTGAACCAGTCCGGCGACCGGATCGCACGTCATGCCAAGGTGATGCTCCAGCGCGATTTCAGCTGCATTTTCGATCTGTTCGGGCGAACCGCCGAGAACTGCGGCGAGTCCGGCAGCAGCCATTGCCGAAGCGGAACCCACCTCGCCCTGGCAGCCAACCTCTGCGCCGGAAATAGACGCATTGTGCTTGATAACGCCGCCGATAGCCGCTGATGTCAGCAGAAAATCGCGTATGCCCTTCTCGTCGGCATCGTCGTGAAAATGCAGATAATAGCGGAGGACCGCCGGGACTACGCCCGCCGCGCCATTGGTCGGGGCCGTAACCACCCTGCCGCCCGAGGCGTTTTCCTCGTTGACCGCCATGGCATAGACCGACAGCCAATCATTGGCGAGCAGCGGATTGCTACGATTGTTGCGCCAGTCGTCCTGAAGCTTGTCGTGGATATGCCGCGCACGACGACGAACGCCGAGCCCCCCCGGCATAATGCCCTCACGGCTCAGGCCGCGCTCAATGCAGCCGCGCATAGCACCCCAGACGCGGTCCAGACCTGCGTCGAGTTCGTCCCGCGACATATGCACTTCTTCATTTGCGCGCTTCATTTCAGCGATCGACAGCCCACTATCATGGGCCATGACCAGCATCTCGGCGGCATTCCGGAAAGGATAAGGCACATCGGCCTTGTCATCCTGTTTCGCTCCGCTGCGCTGGACGCGGCTCAACTCTTCTTCCGTGACAACGAAACCGCCGCCAATGGAAAAATAAGCACGGCGCAACAGGAGATTGTCGTCACGGTCATAAGCGGAGAATGCCATGCCGTTGGCGTGGCCGGGAAGCGGCGTCTTGCGGTCGAGAACGAGATCGACCGCCGGGTCGAACTGATAGGACGGATGGCCTTCCGGCTGCACCTTCTTAGCTGCCAGAACCTTCTCGACTTCCGAATCCATGATATCGGGGTCAATCGTGTCGGGCAGAAAACCGCAAAGGCCAAGAATGACCGCGCGGTCGGTCGCATGACCAACGCCGGTATAGGCCAGCGAACCGTGCAGGCTCGCTTTCAGGCGAACGATCTTGGAATGCGCAGGCCGAGGCCAGTTGCCGCTGATGATCTCATTGAGAAACATTCGGGCAGCCGTCATGGGCCCCATCGTATGGGAACTGGAAGGCCCAATACCAATCTTGAAGAGATCGAAAACCGACAGAAACATTCCACACCTTCTACAGCCCGTCGACATGCGAGGACTGACCAAGCTTTGACCGTAACGCTGGCCCTGTCAGGACAGTTGTATGCGCAAGCGAATACAACACGCGTTTCGGTACATTCATATCAGATAGTGTAGGAAAGGAATAACGCAAACGGATTGCCGAAATGCGGCATCAATTTTCCGGAATGCGTAGCTCTGTTTCCGCGCTGCCGTCGGATCAGCCTGATCCGCAGCGCCTCGTCGATCAGACAGAGAAGAGGTAGGCCATGAGAATGATAGCGGCGAGCCCAATGACTGCCCAGAGCGTAACGCCCCAGCAGGATTTTTGAACGGTTTCGTCCATGGAACTTTTCATAACCCTATTGTGTATCGGTCCGGATAACAGCGGTTTTGATCACGTCACTGTTACCAATCATATAGCTATGTGAAGCGCAAAAAGCAACGGCGAAAAGCGGCTGAAATGCGGCGACCTGTTAAAACCACTAGCGCCGCACTTCAAAAACATAACTCCAATCAAACACTTACGAAATTTTTTCGTTAACAAAAGCTTTATAGTGACGGCAGAATTGCGGCATCAGGGTTGTGGCAGGAACATATCTGTCTTGCCTGTGAACCGGTAAGCGGCCAGCCCGACCCACTCCCGCATTGCCACGCTGAAGCGTGACAGGGCGTCATTGGGTGACTCCAGATAGATGGAGAGTTTTTCGTTGAGACGCGTCTTGTAATCGACTGGCCAAGCGATCACGTCGAAACCGGCCTTGCGAAAACAGCCGACAGAACGCGGCATGTGATAAGCGGAGGTCACCAGCAACCACTTTTCACCCGGCTTGGGCTGGGCCAGCTCTTTCGAAAACTCCGCATTTTCAACCGTGTTGCGCGACTTGTTCTCGTAAATATAGCGATCCCCGGAAAAACCCAGATCATTCAAAAGCGCGCGGGTCGTGTCGGCTTCACTGCTCGATTCTTCAAAAAATGCGCCCTCGCCGCCGGAAACGATAATTTTCGCATTCGGATAAAGCCGCGCAAGCCGCATGGTCTCGACGATGCGGTCGGCGGCGCTGTTCAGTTCAAATCCCGGCCGTCCCGCATTGATGTCACCGTTCATATAACCGCCCAGCACAACGATGCCGTCGACATGTTCCGGCAATGCGGCTTTTGGGAAACGGTCTTCAAGCGGCGCGAGAAACAATGCGCCAAGTGTGGTGAACGCGCTAAAAAACAGGATGAGCGCTGCCGCACCCAGCGCAGCCAGACCGGTTTTGCGAAAGCCGATCCATAGGGCCACAAAGCCAAGCAAAACGAACAGAAAAATGATCGTAAGCGGTTGAAAGAAAAGCCAGAAAAGTTTTGAAAAACTATAGAACACTATGAAGCCCCAAGCGTAACGATCAATGCGGGATCGAATCCCGCTCATCGCAATACTATAGAATTGGCTGCAGGCTGTGTTAGAGATTTGCGAGGAATCGGAGCCGGAAAGCACCATGCAGAACACTGCCGAAGCAGAAACCACACCTGCCAGCCCTCGCACCTCGCTGGGGCGTCTCGGGCGCATCGATATAGCGCGCGGCATCGCGCTGATCGCCATGGCGATCTACCATTTTGGCTGGGATCTGGAGTTTTTTGGCTATATGGCCCCGGCGACGACGGCACAGGGCGGCTGGAAACTGTTTGCACGCTGCATCGCCTCCAGCTTCCTGTTTCTTGTCGGTTTCAGCCTCGTTCTCGCTCATGGTCGTGGCATACGCTGGCATTCGGTAGGCATACGTCTGGCGCAGATCGTGGTCGCAGCAGCGGCCATTACTGGCGTCACCTATCTGATGTCGCCAGAGAGCTTCATCTTTTTCGGCATTCTGCATCAGATTGCACTGGCGAGTGTTCTCGGCCTGCTCTTCTTGCGCCTGCCGTGGATTGTGACTCTGATCGTCGCAGTGTTGGTCATCGCCGCGCCATACTTTGCCAGAGCCGAGATTTTCAATCATCCAGCACTGGCGTTTGTCGGGCTTTCAACCGTCACCATACGTTCCAACGACTATGTGCCGTTGTTCCCATGGTTTGGCGCTGTTCTTGTGGGGATTGCGGCTGCGCGTCTCGCCGAGCGTTACAATTTGCTGGCACTGCTTGCGGGAGGCATCAAGCCCACCTTCCTGCAAAAGCCGCTCACCTTCATCGGCAGGCACAGCCTTGCCTTCTACCTCATCCACCAGCCGGTGCTCATTTCGCTGGTTTATGTGTTTGTGCAGATCGCGCCGCCTGCCCGACCAGCGCCCAGAGAAGCCTTTACGCAGTCATGCGTGGCGGCTTGTTCGCAAACCGGCAGCGAAGCGCTTTGCAATGCGTTCTGCGGCTGCGTCGTGAGTGAACTCGACAAGGCGCAACTGTTTGATGATGTCTTTACCGGCAAGGCCGATCAGCAGAACAACAGCACGGTGCGCGAGATTGCGAATATGTGTTCGCCAGTTCCCGATACACAACCCGAATAAGCGGTGTTACGTACTGACGCCGAGCTCCGCCAGCCGCTCAATGCAAGCTTCTTCGATCTGATCCAGCTCGCCGACCGTTTCGTCGATATCGCGGCGCTTCTGGCGCAGGTCGTCGCGTTTTTCTTCAACGCGCTTCATCAAAAGCTTGAGCTGACCCGTTTCGCCGGGGGGCTCGCGATACATCTGGATGATCTCGTGAATCTCGGCAATGGAGAAGCCCAGACGCTTGCCGCGCAGAATCTGCTTGAGAAGGTGACGGTCAGACGGACGGAACAAACGGGTCCGGCCACGCCGAACAGGCGCGATCAGTCCTTCATCCTCGTAGAAACGCAGCGTGCGGGTCGATATTCCGAATTCCCGCGTCAACTCCGTAATCGTATAATATTCGCGCACCACGATCATCACACCTTACTTAAGAGCACGTTTTGAACTGAATGAATCAGACTTGCACCCTCAATCTTTATTTTACACTCATCTTATCCAAAAACCGTCACACAGTTTTTGGGACAAGCACCAAATGATTGAATGTTGTGCAACTGCATTTACGTAAAAGTCAACATCAATCCGTCACATACTAAAATATTGGCATTCTTTTAGGAGCCGCAATCTTGGGCTTATAACAGGCAGAAATTGCGGAGAATGCGCGAATACTCGCAGAAAAGACGCATTAAAACAGCAATATAGCGCTGTATCCGGCTAGGCGATCTTGCCATGATATTGCCGATCATGCGTTATAGCGACATCACGAAACAGGTATGACGGCAATTTATGCGGCGCTCGGTAAAATACACATTGATCGGACTCATCGTCATCGCAATCGGCGGCGCGGTTCCATTTGCGGTCGAGCCTATTGTGGTCAAGATCGGCGAAGGATCGATTCGCCAGCTCGCGCAGGATGGCAAATTCTGTAAAACAGACACCTGTGACGAAGGCATTCAATATGTGACGGCCTTTCTGGAAACCAATTATGGCCTCTCGCCGCACGATGTTAAATGGTGTATGGGCGTCGATGTCATCGCGCATTACGAACTGCCATTCGGCAATAATCTAAAAAAATCCGTTACAGACCGCATGTATGCCCGATGCGGCGATCCCCGGCAGGACGAAGCTGAGGGCGATCACAGTGAAGAATAGAGACGGATAGAGGACACACTTTCATGAAGCGTTTTTTGCGCATTGTTGCCTGGCTTGTCCTCGTCTTCATTCTCATCGTCACAGTCGGCCCGATCAACTTGCGCCCGATCACTGGTGAACCTGCGAATGTTGAACGTTTCGGAGCATTCTTTGTCGTCGGTGCGCTTTTTGCGCTCGCCTATCCCCGCCATTGGCTATCGGTCTTGTTGCTGACAGTTGGCTGCGCAGGCGCGTTCGAGCTTTTGCAGCGTCTGGCGCCTGGGCGTCACGGGGAAATCGCAGATTTTCTGTTCAAGGCTGCGGGCGCAGTCTGCGGAACGACCGCAGGCTATTTTCTCAGCCTGCTCATCCCATCCCGCAAATCATAATCGATCAGGCGACCGACATCAGGCTCAGCCTGTCGCGCGCGGTCTGGCGCATGAATTCCTGATGAATTGAGCGCAGTAATGCGAAGAGATCGTCATTTGCAGCCAAATGTCTGCTTTTGCCAGCGGTTTCGAGCATCAGGGCGGAGACTTCAACCGGGCCGAACTTGCTGCGTCCACTGGCAACGGCGCGCCATGCTTCGATGGCTGCAATCAGCGCAGCATGTGTGGCATCCGCCAAACCGGCAGAACGCAGCAATGCAACCAGCGCTGCGGGGCGTCCATGCGAGATGATTGAGCAGATACGGTCTTCGTCGAGATCGGATAACGACGCCATCAAAGCCGCGAACAGATCGATACGGCCGCCTGCAACAACGCGGATGATGAAAGTTGTCGTCACCTCACCGCGCAGACGCAGATGCTCCACCACGGCTGGCAACTCCTCATGCGAGCAGGCCTCGGCAATGTCGATGGAAGCACGCATGGCGGCATCACCGACGAGCTTCGCAGCGCGGCGCTCGCCCAGAAGACGATTGACCAGCGGCATTTCTTTCAAGGCGTCGCCAACCTTCACCACCAGCAAATGACGGCAATCGGCAGGCAGTTGCGGATGCGCCAATAACGCCTCACGCACATGCGGCTCATGTCCGCAGCGCTCCGCGATCCGACGGAATGACAGCGGGGCAATCCGCGCACAACCGTTGCGAAGCAATTCGGCGACCGATTCGAACGTGCCGACTTCTGCAATAGCGGCAGCAAGCGCGATCGAAACATGCGGGCGGGCCGCGACCAGCAACTGGATCAGCGGCGCGCCGAAAGAAACACGGTCGATAAGATCCGCTTCGCTCAGCAGCGGCGAGCGGGCGATAATATAGCCTGCCACTTCGGGCTGATCGGCAGCAAGCGCCGTGACGATATGCAATGGGGAATGCGCGCTGGTAGACAGAACATCGGCCATGGCGATACGCACTTTGGGCGACGGATCATCCAGCATCAACGTCAGGCTTGCTTCAGCAAAGGCACGAGATTGCTGCGGCTCCTGCTGGTCAATGCAGCATTGCGCAAGCGCTGCGGCTTTGACGATACGTGCTGAAACCGGCTCGTTTCGGCTGATAGGCGCACCATTCTCGATATACATTCTGGCCCCGCTCCAGACAGTTCATGTATTCGAAATTGGTAAATTAAAATGGTTTATGATCCGTTTACCATAAGCCCCACCCGGCTCTGAAATGGAATGGAACCGAACGGCCTTCCGCACGTTTTCCTTGCATCAGTAAACGGAGACGACAAATGGCCGAAGACAAGACCACCAACGATATCCAGCAAGCTTTGGAAAAGCAGATCGCCGATATGCGCGGTGAGCTGAAACGTCTTTCCCGTACGCTTGCCTCCCAATCCGGAGAATTCCGGGAGCGCGCGGAAGACGCAATGGATGACGTATCGGGTCGGCTGCGGCACACGGCGCAGGCTGTTCGTGATCGCGGACAAGTGGTGGCGGAAACGATACGCGAGAACCCCGGAACGGCGACTACGCTGTTCGGGACAGCTGGCATTCTCGGCATTCTGATCGGCGTGGCCATCGGATGTGCGATCTCGGATCGCCGCTGAGTATATTCTGAAACGTGTGGAACGGTTTTCGGAATATGCGTTAAAGCAAGCCGATTGAAGCCGGTTTAAGGAAGGCCCGCGCCGCCCCCTCGCGCGGGCCTTCCTGCATCCAAATTGCTTTTTACTTTACGCACGTTCGGCTGGCTGATAGTCAGCCGCATCGGCAATTTTGCCACCGGTCGCAGCCTACCCGGTCAAAACAAGGACAAGAGCCAAGCAGCAATGCTTGTGCTGCGCGCATAAGCGCGAAACTGGCTGCGCCGTAACCTGATGAAAGGCGCTTAAATGTCAGAAAACACGATATATTCCGGCTTGACCCAGCTGGGTTCGACCACCGGCGTGCCAACCTCGCCCGAAGAAGCCGTTCTCGAAAAAGTCGCCAATCCGCAGCATGGCACGCGCTATTGCGTGCGCTTTACCGCGCCGGAATTCACCTCGCTCTGCCCCATGACGGGCCAGCCGGATTTCGCCCATCTGATGATCGACTATGTGCCGGATCGCTGGCTGGTGGAAAGCAAATCGCTCAAGCTCTTCCTGTTTTCATTCCGCAATCACGGCGCTTTCCATGAAGATTGCACCGTGACTATCGGCAAGCGTCTGGTGGACCTTCTGCAACCGGAATGGCTGCGCATCGGCGGATACTGGTATCCGCGCGGCGGCATCCCGATTGACGTGTTTTACCAGACCGGCGCAGCACCCCAGGATGTATGGATCCCGGAACAGAATGTGCCAAATTATCGAGGAAGGGGATAATGGAGGCCTCGCCCTGGGTTTGAACCAAGGACAGGGGAGTTTGCAGGCTCCCTGCGTTGCATTCCGCCACGAGGCCATTACCGATCGCTACTAGAAGATAGAACTTGCTGACCGGTTAATGGTTGCAATCATACCCAATTAATCTGGCGAGAATGTGAACCTTCGGATGTGCGTCAGGACAACAGCCGGTAACCGCTCTATTGTTCTGCGTTGCGCCCGTACCTATTATCTTGTCAGCCTACAGCGCCTGTCCAATTTCGGGAAAAAACCATGAAACGACCCGGTATTTTCATCTCCCTCACCCTGCTATCCGGCATCATCCTGACGGGCTGCGGTGGTGCGGGGAAAGCCGCCATGGATACGGGCAAGAGTTTTGACCGATTCGCCTGTATGTCTCGCAACTTCAAGGGAGAGCCGCCCTGCCCGCAGCCAGATCAGGCTCCGCCCAAGGCTCAATAGTTTCTGAGCCTGAAACAAAAGACGAAAAACCAGACAAGGAGGCCCCTAATGGCTATTGAACCGCAAGATGTGCTCAAATTCTGGTTTTCAGCCAAGATGCGTGAAAACTGGTTCACGAAAAGCGACGCTATCGACGAAGAGATTCGCGAAAAATTCGCAGCAGCCTATGAAGATGCACGTGCTGGCAAGCTCGAATCCTGGAAACAGCAACCGGAAAGCGCGCTGGCCCTGACCATTCTGTTCGACCAGTTCCCGCGCAATATGTTCCGCGGCTCGTCCCGCTCCTTCGAGAGCGACGGTCTGGCGCTGGATGTGGCCATGCAGGCGCTCGACCACGATTTCGACCGGCAGCTTTCCGCCGATGAGCGGCAGTTTTTCTACCTGCCTTTCATGCACAGTGAAAATCTGGACAACCAGCGCCGCTGCGTGGACCTTTATGAAAAGCTCGGCGACCAATACTCGCTCGGCTTTGCCCGCGAACACCACAATATCATCGAGCAGTTCGGACGCTTCCCACATCGCAACAAGGTGCTAGGCCGCAGCACGACGGAAGACGAAGCCGATTTCCTCAAGGAACATGCCGGTTTCTAAAGCACATCCCGAAAAGTGTGAAACGGTTTTCGGATAAGATGTGCGTCAAAACAAATGGATAGGGTATTTCTGGTTTCAATTGAAACCAGAAATACCCTATCTACATCAACCGGTACGGCAGGATTCCACGGCGGTCGTGATCGACCGCCAACCTGCTTTTGAGCGGCGGCACAGCGCGCTGCACACATTCCGCACGGTCGCAAATACGGCATGAAACGCCAATGGGGTCAAAGGCTGACCGCGCCGTGATATCGAGACCATCCGCATAGACGAAATCATGCGCGTAGCCGACTTCGCAGCCAAGCGCGATGGCATAGCGCCGCTGCGGAGCGTTGAAGCCTCCTTCGCTCTTCGTCAGTTCCGTCGCCACGCAAAGATAGCGTGCGCCATCGGGTGTTTCGGCCAACTGGCGAATAATCCGCCCCGGCATTTCAAAGGCCTGATGCACATTCCAGAGCGGACAGGCAGCACCATAACGCGCAAATTGCAGCTTGGCGGCACTGTGGCGCTTGGTGATATTGCCTGCGCGGTCGATGCGCGCGAAAAACACAGGGATGCCGCGCTGGCCCGAGCGCTGCAACGTGCTGAGACGATGCGCAACCTGCTCCAGACTGGCCCCGAAGCGCGAAGCCAGCAGTTCAAGATCATGACGCAGCTCTTTCGCCGCTGCGAGGAAAGTCTGGTAAGGCATGACCAGCGCGCCAGCGAAATAGTTTCGTAGACCGATCTTGCAGATCTCGACCGCTTCAACCGAGCGAAAATCGGCTCGCCTCGCTATCGCATTAACCAGATCTTCCATTTCAAGTTCGGCGATCTGAAACGCAATCTGGAAATGACGGGTGGAAGCAGGTGAATAGGGATTGAGATAGAGAACCCGCGCAACCGGATCGAAGCGGCGCAGAACCGCCTCGTCGGAGCCAGCTCTTGCCAGCCGCACCTGATGCCGCTCTTCCATATATTGCGGCAGGGCCACGCCGATGTCCCGTCCGGGAACATCCAGTTGCTCTGCAAGCTTTTCCGCTGCAACATCAATCTCATGCACATAATTGTCGATAAAATGAAAGAAGTCGCGCACTTCCTCATAAGGCGCGGGCTCAGCTATCGAGGGTGCGCGCCCCAGCTGGTTATCGAGACTGGCAAGCTGCTCACTGTTGCGCCGATAAGCCTGATGGCATGCGATCAGAGCATGGGCCAGCCCCGGCGCATTCTGGGTGATGAGTTTCAGTTCCTGAAGGTTCGGCTTGTAATTATCGAATACGGGATCGGCCAGCGCCTCGGATACCGCCGATAGCAGCCGGTCATCATCGCCAAGCGAGATTGCACCGATATCGATCTGATAGTTTTCAGCCAGCGCCAACAGGACAGCAGCCGAAACCGGACGCTGGTTATTCTCGATCTGGTTCAGATAACTCGTTGAAATACCGAGACGTTCAGCAAAAGCCGACTGGGTCGCCTTATGCTGTTCGCGGATTTCGCGTATCTTCCTGCCGACATAGAGCTTCTTGGGTGCCATTTTCGCAATTTCGCATTTTGCTATTTGCAAATTTATAACTTACACAATCGCACCTTTTCAAGCTTTTCTAGACGGCTCACAAGCGCTTTAAGCGTTTCAGAAAACGCATATAAAAATGCCTATCATTTCAGTTTCATAACCGACTTTCGAAGGCCGCAATAATGCAGGAACTCCTAGAACAGCTCGAAGCCCGCCGCGCCGAAGCGCGTCTTGGCGGTGGCCAGCGCCGTATCGACGCCCAGCACGCCAAAGGCAAACTGACCGCACGCGAACGCATCGAAGTGCTTCTCGACGAAGGATCGTTCGAGGAGTTCGACATGTATGTCACGCATCGCTGTACCGATTTCGGCATGGCGGAGCAGAAAGTGGCAGGCGATGGCGTTGTCACCGGCTGGGGCACGATCAATGGCCGTCAGGTCTATGTATTCAGTCAGGATTTCACCGTTCTCGGCGGCTCGCTGTCGGAAACCCATGCCCAGAAGATCTGCAAGATCATGGATATGGCGATGAAGAACGGCGCGCCTGTCATCGGTCTCAACGATTCCGGCGGTGCGCGCATTCAGGAAGGCGTCGCTTCGCTGGCCGGTTATGCCGATGTGTTCAAGCGCAATGCCGATGCTTCCGGCGTCATCCCGCAGATTTCGGTCATCATGGGCCCCTGCGCTGGCGGCGCGGTCTATTCCCCTGCCATGACGGATTTCATCTTCATGGTGCGCGACTCATCCTACATGTTCGTCACCGGCCCGGATGTGGTGAAGACCGTCACGAACGAGATCGTCACAGCGGAAGAACTGGGCGGCGCGCGCACGCACACCGCAAAGTCGTCGGTCGCTGACGGCGCTTACGAGAATGACATCGAAGCGCTGGAACAGGTACGCATCCTGTTCGACTTCCTGCCGCTCAACAATCGCGACAAGCCGCCGGTTCGCCCGGTCCATGACGATCCGTCGCGACTGGAAATGAGGCTCGATACGCTGATCCCCGACAGCGCGACCAAGCCTTACGACATGAAGGAACTGATCCTCGCGCTGGCAGACGAAGGCGAGTTCTTCGAAATTCAGGAAGCCTTCGCCAAGAATATCATTACCGGCTTCCTGCGCATCGAAGGCCAGACCGTCGGCGTCGTCGCCAACCAGCCCATGGTGCTGGCAGGCTGCCTCGACATCGATTCCTCACGCAAGGCAGCGCGCTTCGTGCGCTTCTGTGACGCTTTCTCAATACCGCTCCTGACCCTTGTGGACGTACCGGGCTTTCTGCCGGGCACGGCGCAGGAATATGGCGGTGTCATCAAGCACGGCGCAAAGCTGCTGTTTGCCTATAGTCAGGCGACGGTGCCGATGGTCACGCTCATCACGCGCAAGGCCTATGGCGGTGCTTATGACGTGATGGCCTCCAAACATATCGGCGCAGATATCAACTACGCCTGGCCAACGGCGGAAATCGCCGTGATGGGCGCAAAGGGCGCAACGGAAATTCTCTACCGTTCGGAGCTGGGCGACCCTGAAAAGATCGCCGCGCGCACGAAGGAATATGAGGCGCGTTTTGCCAATCCGTTCGTGGCTGCGGAACGCGGCTTCATCGACGAAGTGATCATGCCGCATTCCTCGCGCCGCCGCATTGCACGCGCTTTTGCCAGCTTGCGCAACAAGCAGCAGAGCACGCCCTGGAAAAAGCACGACACCATTCCGCTGTGATCCGGTTCAGTTGAGTAGATAAAATGATCAAGAAAATCCTCATTGCCAATCGCGGCGAAATTGCCTGCCGTGTGATCAAAACCGCAAAGAAGATGGGTATTGCGACGGTGGCGGTTTATTCCGATGCCGACCGCAATGCGCTGCATGTGAAAATGGCCGACGAGGCCGTTCATATCGGCCCGGCACCTTCCAACCAGTCTTACATTGTCATCGACAAGATTCTCAGTGCCATCAAGGCGACAGGCGCGGATGCCGTGCATCCGGGCTACGGCTTCCTTTCGGAAAACCCGCGCTTTGCCGAAGCGCTGAAGGCAGCCAATGTCACCTTCATTGGGCCGCCGGTGAACGCCATCGACGCGATGGGCGACAAGATCACCTCCAAGAAACTGGCCGCGGAAGCAGGCGTATCCACCGTGCCGGGCCATATGGGTCTGATCGAGAATGCCGATGAAGCGGTGAAGATCGCAGGCATGATCGGCTATCCGGTGATGATCAAGGCGTCTGCCGGTGGTGGCGGTAAGGGCATGCGTATTGCGTGGAACGACGAGGAAGCCCGCGAAGGCTTTCAGCTGTCACGCAACGAAGCCAAGGCCTCCTTCGGCGACGACCGCATTTTCATCGAAAAATTCGTCACGCAGCCGCGCCATATCGAAATTCAGGTGCTCGGCGACCAGCACGGCAACGTCGTCTATCTTGGCGAACGTGAATGCTCCATCCAGCGTCGAAACCAGAAGGTGATCGAGGAAGCGCCCTCACCTTTCCTCGACGAAGCAACCCGCAAGGCCATGGGTGAACAGGCCGTCGCGCTTGCCAAGGCGGTGGGTTATTATTCTGCCGGTACGGTCGAGTTTATCGTCGATGGCAGCCGCAATTTCTATTTCCTCGAAATGAATACACGTTTGCAGGTGGAGCATCCGGTGACCGAACTCATCACCGGCATCGATCTCGTGGAAGAGATGATCCGCGTCGCCGCCGGTGAAAAGCTGCGCTTCGGTCAGGCAGACGTAAAGCTTAACGGCTGGGCCATGGAGAGCCGTCTCTATGCCGAAGACCCATATCGCAACTTCCTGCCATCGATCGGTCGCCTGACCCGCTACCGGCCACCTGTGGAAGGCCGTCGCGAAGATGGAACCGTCATCCGCAATGATACGGGCGTGTTCGAGGGCGGCGAAATCTCGATGTATTACGATCCGATGATCGCCAAGCTTTGCAGCTGGGGGCCGGATCGCCTTTCCGCAATCGACGCCATGGGCAATGCGCTCGACGCATTTGAAGTTGAAGGTATCGGCCATAATCTGCCGTTCCTGTCCGCTGTTATGGATCACCAGCGGTTCAGAGCCGGTGCGCTGACCACGGCTTTCATCGCCGAAGAATATCCTGATGGCTTCGCTGGCGTGACACCGTCAGAAGACGATGCGCGTCTGCTGGCCGCTGTCGCAGCCCATATCAATCTCACTGTCGTCACCCGTGATGGACAGATTTCCGGTCGCCTTTCCGGTCAGGACGTTAAGCCGGGTAACGACTGGGTTGTGAAGATTGGTGATCATCTGGTGCCCGTTCGCCTTGCGGATGGCGAAGGCGGCGCAACGGTGAATTTCGCCGATGGCGGCGACCTTACCATTGCCAGCGATTGGCACCCCGGCAGCCAACTTGCCACCTTCACCGTTGGCGGCAAGCCGGTCAGCGTGAAAGTTGCCCGCGCAGGGTCCGGCTGGCGGCTGCGCTGGCGCGGCATGGACCTGACGGCGCATGTGCGCAAACCGCGTGTTGCGGAACTGGCAAAGCTGATGCCGGTCAAGCTGCCGCCGGATACGTCGAAAATGCTGCTTTGCCCGATGCCGGGCGTCATCACCTCGATTCTGGCCGAGGAAGGCGCTACGGTAGAAGCCGGGCAGCCGCTTGCAACAGTCGAAGCCATGAAGATGGAAAACGTGCTCCGCGCAGAGCGCCGCGCCACCGTCAAGCGCATTGCGGTCAAGGCCGGAGAGAGCCTTGCCGTCGATGAGCTGATCATGGAATTCGAGTGATCTTGGAGACGGCGCTTCGCGCCTCCTCCAGCCGTAGTTTCCTCATCCTGAGGAGCGCCCGCAGGGTGCGTCTCGAAGGATGGGGAAGCCGGACAGGATCGATATACTGATGAACTGGACCCTCGCCCTTCGAGGGTCGCTACGCTCCCACCTCAGGGTGAGGGCAGGATGGGATGGAGAATAAGCCAATGACGCAGAAAACCCGCGCGGATTGGGAAGCGTTGGCCGAGAAGGAACTGAAGCGTCCGGCGGATAGCCTTGTCTGGCATACGCCGGAAGGCATCGACGTAAAGCCGCTCTACACGGCCGATGATCTGCAAAATGTCGGCCATCTCGACAGCCTGCCCGGCTTCGAGCCTTTCGTTCGTGGCCCGCGCGCCACCATGTATGCCGGGCGTCCGTGGACCATCCGCCAATATGCCGGTTTCTCCACCGCCGAAGCATCCAACGCCTTTTACCGCAAGGCGCTTGCCGCCGGGCAGCAAGGCGTTTCGGTTGCTTTCGACCTTGCCACCCATCGCGGCTATGACAGCGACCATCCGCGTGTCGTTGGCGACGTTGGCAAGGCGGGCGTGGCCATCGACTCCGTTGAGGACATGAAAATCCTCTTCGACGGCATTCCGCTTGAAAAAGTCTCTGTTTCCATGACCATGAATGGCGCGGTCATCCCGATCCTCGCCAATTTCATTGTTGCGGGTGAAGAACAGGGCGTGTCGCGCGATCTGCTTTCCGGCACCATCCAGAACGATATTCTCAAGGAGTTCATGGTCCGCAACACCTATATTTATCCGCCGGAACCCTCCATGCGGATCATTGCGGACATCATCGCCTATACCGCGACGGAAATGCCGAAATTCAATTCGATTTCCATCTCCGGCTATCACATGCAGGAAGCCGGTGCGACGCTGGTGCAGGAACTGGCCTTCACACTGGCTGACGGGCGCGAATATGTGCGTGCCGCGCTGCAAAAGGGCCTGAATGTCGACGACTTCGCCGGTCGCCTGTCGTTCTTCTTCGCCATTGGCATGAATTTCTTCATGGAAATCGCCAAGCTGCGTGCTGCACGCCTGCTTTGGACCCGCATCATGAAGGAGTTCGAGCCGAAAAAGCCGGGCTCACTGATGCTGCGCACCCATTGCCAGACGTCTGGTGTATCGTTGCAGGAACAGGACCCCTACAACAATGTCGTGCGCACGGCATTCGAGGCGATGTCGGCAGCACTCGGCGGCACGCAGTCGCTGCATACGAATGCCTTCGACGAAGCCATTGCTTTGCCTACCGAATTTTCGGCACGTATTGCCCGCAACACGCAGCTTATTCTCCAGAATGAGACCGGCGTGACGAAGGTGGTCGATCCGCTGGCAGGTTCCTATTACATCGAAAACCTGACCAATGAACTGGCGGAAAAAGCCTGGGCGTTGATCGATGAAGTCGAAGGTCTAGGCGGCATGACCAAGGCCGTCGAAAGTGGCCTGCCGAAGCGCCTGATCGAAGAAGCTGCCACCCGGCGGCAAGCAGCAGTCGACAAGGGCGAGGAAGTGATCGTCGGCGTCAACAAGTTCCGTCTGGAACAGGAAGACGAGATCGACATTCTCGAAATCGACAATACCGCTGTGCGCCAGTCGCAGATTGCCCGCATCGAGCGTATCCGCCAGACGCGTGACAAGGCCAAGGTGGAAGCGGCTCTTGCTGAACTTGAGAAAATCGCGATCAGCGGTGAAGGCAATCTTCTTGCCGCCGCTGTGGAATCTTCTCGCGCTCGCGCCACAGTCGGCGAAATCTCCGACGCCATGCGCCGTGCTTTCGGTGACCACGCTGCCGAGCCGAAAGTCATCCGCAAGGTCTATGGCGATGCCTATAAAGACGAGCCGGAATATCAGATGCTGGTATCGCGGCTGGAAGAATTCTCCCAGCATAGCGGCGCAAAACCGAAGGTGATGGTCGCCAAGCTTGGGCAGGACGGACATGATCGCGGCGCGAAGATCATTGCGTCGGCCTTCGGCGATATCGGTTTCGAAGTTCTGGCCGGACCTTTGTTCCAGACACCCGATGAAGCCGCCGACCTGGCGATCAAGTCGAAAGTGCATGTCATTGGCGTGTCGTCGCTCGCCGCCGGTCACAAGACCTTGCTGCCGCAACTTGTCGAAACGCTAAAAGCCAAGGGCGCTGAAAATATCGTCGTGGTCTGCGGCGGCGTGGTGCCACGTCAGGATTATCAGTACCTGTTCGACCACGGCGTCGCTGCTGTATTCGGTCCCGGTTCCAATGTGCTGGACTGCGCGCGCGCGGTTCTGGACATTCTGGAAGGCAAGCGTCGAAATCTCTGATTTTGACTATAATTCATAGAGTTAAACCAAAAAAGAGATTCAATTTCTCAACACGCAAAGCCGAGGCAGATGCTTCGGCTTTTCTGCTTTTAAGGTTTCAGGATTTCGGATCGGCGGAGGCAGGTATTGCAGAACTGGTGACGGACACCGGATCGCTCGCGGGGAACGTATCCTCCAGCCCTTCATCCAACTGGCGCTCCAGTTCCGCCCGGTCACCTGCCCGTCGTGCACTCGGGCGCGTCAGCAAGCGATCTGGCTCAATCCCGCACTCCATGGCTGCAACGCCAAGCGCCGCTCCGAGCTTCACCGCTGCACGACGAATGGCATCATCGCGCTTCAGTTCCGCTCCGGTTTCATTCTCGAAAATCACGGATACTTTTTCATCACCCTCGGCAATAAACTCGACCGTGTAGAGCTTAAAACCACCAATCGAACCGATGCGAGTTTCGACGATTTCCATGTGCTGATCTCCGCGCTGATCTCCAGATCATATAACGGGAAGTCATCATGATAGTTCCATAGTTGAGAGGCGGCGATCATTGTAAAAAGAGCGACATAAAAACTTAAAACACGCTCTTCCCGGCCCAGAAGCGGGGCCTATATCCCTATTGGGATTTTTACGGGAACTGCTCTTTTAAGGAAAGGATATCCCATGGCCGTCAGCAGAAAGGATCAGGCGCGCGCGCTCAATGCAGACGAAAAGGAGTTGGTGGAAAAGACCCAGCATCCGCATTTGCAGGAAGTGTCTGACGAAGAACTGGCAAAACTGGCAAAACTGATCCGCGAGCGCCGCCAGAAGGCGCGCGATCAGGCCAACCAGCGCCGTCGCGAAATGCGTGGCAAGTCGGCTGCCCGTGGCGCAACCGCCTCAAAGCGCGATGATGGCTCCCATCTCAAGGTCGCCGTTCTTGCAACGGCTGTGGCCCGTATCAATGGCGAAGTCGAACGCCGCGAACAAATGGCTGCTGCTGACGATCTTATCGCCAACGCCCAGAAGGCGCTTGCGGCAAAGCTCGCCAGCGAAAGGAAGGGCAAGACCTTCAATACACGTCACGCGCATCTCGGTATGCGTAACGTCCCGAACGACAAACACAGCACTTTCACACGGGCTGCGGATCGCGGGCGCAACCGCAAGACGGCAAGCGTGCGGCAGGCGAAGAAAGACGCTCGCTAAAAAAGCATGCGCAATGACGAATGTCTTTGAGACGCATAACTCTAGTTAAAACAAATAGTTATATCGGAAATCTGATTCAATCTGACAAGATACCATCAGAGCATTTCCAGCGCCACTTTTCGCGAAGGTGGCGCAAAAACCTGGTCAAGACGCGCCAATTGCTCGACGGAAAGCCGCAGATCTGCGGCTTTTCTGTTATCCCGAACGTGGTGCAGGTTCGACGACTTTGGAATGGCTATGACGTTGCCATTGCGCATCGTCCAGGCCAAGGCGACAGCCGGAGGCGTAACACCGCATTCGGCAGCAATCTCTGCCAAAACACGATTGCCGAGCAACCGCCCCTGCTCGATAGGCGAATAGGCCATGAGCGGAATATGCTGCTGATCGCACCAAGGCATGAGATCGAATTCCGGCCCGCGCCTCGTAAGATTGTAGAGAATCTGGTTGGTTGCGACGGCCTGACCACCCGCAATGCCGAACAGTTCCTTCAGATCACTCGTATCGAAATTGCTGACACCCCAGGCGACGATTTTGCCTGCCTGCTGCAACGCCTCGAAAGCGGCCACTGTTTCCGCCAGCGGATGGCGTCCGCGCCAGTGCAGCAGATAGAGATCGATATGATCCGTGCCGAGACGTTCCAGACTGCGCTCGCACGCCTCAATCGTGCCACGACGCGACGCGTTATAGGGCAGAACCTTGCTCACCAGAAACACATCATCGCGGCGACCGGCTATGGCTTCGCCCACGACATCTTCGGCCTCGCCATCGGCGTACATTTCGGCGGTGTCGATCAATGTCATGCCAAGATCGATACCGTGCCGAAGCGCCTCGACCTCATGGTGACGCTCTCCGGCGTTCTCCCCCATATACCAGGTGCCCTGTCCCAAGGCGGGAACGGCCTGACCTGAAGGAAGTTTGATCTGCGGTATGGTGCCGGTCATCGCTTTTTCCTCATCGACGGATCATGAGCATGATCGCGTAAGATCAGGAAAATTCAAGACTTTAAGAGTGATATCTTATGCGAATTGCAGTCCAAAGCCCTGCATCAGCCTGCGGACAGCATAATCCGGCTTCTGCGAGGTGAATACCGCCAAATCGTCGTGATGATGCAGCTCCAAATCGCCCTTGCGCGCCGGCAGCAGCGATACGGTTCGGCGCGCAATCGCTTCCGCCGGATCGAGCCAATCCACCGGCCACGGCGCCAGACGGCGGAAGACATTGGCGAGAAATGGATAGTGCGTGCAGGCAAGCACCACGATATCGGTGCGTCTGCCATCCTTCTCGATAAAGCACGGCGCGATCTGTTCCACAACAAGCGCCTCATCAATCTCTTCACCGCGAATATGCGCCTCGGCAACGCCCGCCAGCCGGTCGGCACCGACCAGACGCACATGGCATTGCGAGGCGAAAGACTGGATGAGATCGCGGGTATAAGCACGCTTCACCGTGCCGGGCGTCGCCAGCACCGACACAAGTCCTGAAGAAGTGCGCTCGGCAGCTGGCTTGATCGCAGGCACCGTTCCCACGAAAGGCACCGACGGATAGGCGCGGCGCAAGTCGTCCAGCACCAGCGTCGACGCCGTATTGCAGGCGATGACCGCAATTTCGGGATTATGCGTTGCGATGAAACCGCCGAACAGCTCAACAATGCGCGCCCGTAACGCTTCTTCTTCCCAGCCACCATAAGGAAAACCGGCATCGTCAGCGATATAGACGAAACGCCGGTCCGGCATGATCACCCGTGCCTCGCGCAATACCGTCAAACCGCCAATACCGCTGTCGAAGACCAGTATCGGCCTTTCCTTGTCGGTTGTTACGGAAGCGGAAAAGCTGGCGACGGGCGCGTCTTTCATTCTGCCTTGTCCTCTGGGGCGGGCTTGCGGGCACGACCTTCCGGCGCACCTGAGCCACGCGGCTTCTTAGGTGTGAATACATCAAGCGAGGTGACCACCCCGCGCAGGAGTTTCAATTCTGCCGAGGCGAAACCGGCGCGCGTTAGAACGGCACGCAGATTATTGACCATGATTTCCTTGCGCGCTTCCGGCCGGAAATAACCTCTGACATCAAGGGCTTCTTCCAGATGGTTGAACAGGCCCTGCAATTCCTGCTTCGGTGCAAGTTCCATCTCCGGTCCACGGAAAACCGTTTCAGTCTCCGTTTCCAGACCGGACTTCATCCACTCATAGGACATCAGCAGCACGGCTTGTGCGATGTTCAGCGAAGCGAAGGCGGGATTGACCGGGAAAGTCACCAATTCGTCGGCAAGGCCCACTTCCTCATTGCTGAGGCCGAAACGTTCGCGACCAAAAAGAATGCCGGTCTTTTCGCCCGTTTTGAAACGCCTGCGCAACTCGTTACCGGCCTCAACGGCGCTGCGCACCTGCTTGAAGCCGTCGCGTTCACGCGCCGTGGTGGCATAGACAAAATTCAGATCCGCAATGGCCGACGGCAGATCGTCATAAACCACCGCATTGTCGATAACATGGTCGGCCTTGCTGGCGGCAGCCCTCGCCTTTTCGCTCGGGAACTCCTCACGCGGATTGACGAGACGCAGTTCAGCCAGACCGAAATTCGCCATGGCGCGCGCCACCATGCCGATATTCTCCGGCAATTGCGGCTCCACCAGCACGATTGCCGGTCCTTCCGCGATAAAGGGGCGCTGTTTGTCGGTTCCTGCCATGATATTTTCCGCTAAAGCATGGCGCAGCCCAATGACTTCATTGAGCGCCCGCGACCATGCGACATTGAAAGAAACGAGAGCCAAAAGCTCTAGTGATATTAGATCGTGGCGTTTCCCTGACATAATTGACGCGAAATCGCAAAGATTCCCCTTACGTTCATGCGCAAAAAGCGTATGTAGTATCTGAATAACACCTGCCCTCACATCATCCATGCCAGATTATCCGCACGGAAAATCAGGATTCAGGGAGGAAGCCATGTCCGGTAAAAAAATTCTCATGCTGTGCGGTGATTTCGGCGAAGACTATGAAACCATGGTCCCGTTCCAGACCCTGCTTGCGGTCGGCCACACGGTTCATGCCGTTTGCCCCGGCAAGAAGGCGGGTGATCAGGTTGCCACCGCCATCCACGATTTCGAAGGTCATCAGACCTATTCCGAAAAGCCGGGACATAATTTCACGCTCAACGCCAGCTTCGCTGATGTGAAGGCTGAGAACTATGACGCACTGGTCATCCCCGGCGGTCGCGGACCTGAATATCTGCGCCTCGATGATAAGGTCATCGCTGTCGTGAAACACTTCTTCGAAGCAAACAAACCAGTCGCCGCCGTTTGCCACGGCGCACAACTGCTCGCTGCCGCACGCGTGCTGGAAGGCCGCACCTGCTCGGCCTATCCGGCCTGCCGCCCGGAAGTCGAACTTGCCGGTGGCACCTATGCCGATATTCCTGTCGATCAGGCTGCAACAGACGGAAACCTCGTCACCGCACCGGCCTGGCCAGCCCATCCGGCGTGGCTGTCGCAGTTCCTTGGCGTTCTCGGCACCAAGATCACGCACGCTTGAGCCAACTTGATCTTGCCTGCAACCATCATCGGTTGCAGGCAGCTTCATATTGCGCAAAACTATCCGGGGAGTTTTATCCGGGAGAAAATCATGTGCAGATTGTTCATCGGTGCCGATCCAGAACTCTGGCAGAGCGTGACACGCTCTCTTCGCATTGATGGTGTCGTCACCAGCGTCCGGCTTGAAAACTTCTTCTGGTGGACACTGGAAGATGTCGCTTCCCGTGATGGCCTCAGCGTAAGCCGCCTTATCGGCAAGCTCTATGGTGAATCCCGCGAGGAAGGCCACGACCTCGAAAATTTTGCTTCGTTCCTGCGCGTCTGCTGCGGGCGCTATCTCTCACTGCAACTGAGCGGCCTTGTGCCGACCGACAAGGCGGCAGCCATTTCCGCGCTCGACGCCGATGCTATTCTGGCGTGCGAACAGGAAAATTATCGCCAGCAGCAGGAGAGCTGGAAGAAGCCGCGCAACGGCGAGACCACAACGCATCGCGCTGCCTGACCCAAACCAGCACCCTTCCCAATTTTTTGACTGCCAATTTCACCTATAGGCCAAAGAATAAGGCTTGAGAGCTTTGCCTTATTCCCTACGGGTGCTATAGGGGCGCGACGAATTTAAAAAGAGGCTTCATCCATGGCAAAAATCAAGGTTGCGAACCCAGTCGTTGAACTCGACGGCGACGAGATGACCCGCATCATCTGGCAGTTCATCAAGGACAAGCTGATCCATCCCTATCTCGACGTCGATCTGAAATATTACGATCTGTCGGTTGAAAACCGCGATGCGACCAATGACCAGGTCACCATCGATGCAGCCAACGCAATCAAGGAACATGGCGTCGGCGTAAAGTGCGCGACGATCACCCCTGATGAAGCACGCGTTGAAGAATTCAAGCTAAAGAAGATGTGGAAGTCGCCTAACGGCACCATCCGCAACATTCTCGGCGGCGTTATCTTCCGTGAGCCGATCATCTGCAAGAACGTTCCGCGCCTCGTGCCGGGCTGGACCCAGCCGATCATCGTTGGCCGTCATGCTTTCGGCGACCAGTACCGCGCGACCGATTTCAAGTTCCCTGGCAAGGGCACGCTTTCGATCAAGTTCGTCGGCGAAGACGGCGAAACCATCGAACACGAAGTCTATCAGGCTCCGGCGGCTGGCGTGGCAATGGCCATGTACAACCTCGACGAATCGATTCGCGAATTTGCCCGCGCTTCGCTGAACTACGGCCTGCAGCGCAACTACCCGGTCTATCTCTCGACGAAGAACACCATCCTGAAGGCCTATGACGGTCGCTTCAAGGATATCTTCGAAGAAGTCTACCAGACCGAATTCGCCGACAAGTTCAAGGCAGCCAAGATCTGGTACGAACATCGCCTCATCGATGACATGGTCGCTTCGGCGCTCAAGTGGTCCGGCGGCTATGTCTGGGCTTGTAAGAACTACGACGGCGACGTTCAGTCGGACATCGTGGCTCAGGGCTTCGGCTCGCTCGGCCTGATGACCTCGGTTCTGATGACGCCGGATGGCAAGACCGTTGAAGCTGAAGCTGCACACGGCACCGTGACCCGTCACTACCGCCAGCATCAGAAGGGCGAGGAAACCTCGACCAACTCGATCGCTTCGATCTTCGCATGGACCCGCGGCCTCGCACACCGCGCCAAGCTCGATGACAATGCCGAGCTGAAGCGCTTTGCCGACACGCTGGAAAAGGTCTGCGTGGACACCGTCGAAAGCGGCTTCATGACCAAGGATCTGGCACTGCTCATCGGTCCGGATCAGCCGTGGCTTTCCACCACCGGCTTCCTCGACAAGATCGACGAAAACCTCAAGAAGGCAATGGCTGCCTGATTAGCGCCTATCCTTTATTGAAATGCAAAACGGCGGGTTTATCCCGCCGTTTTCTTTTTGATTTGCTTCATAGGGGAAAACGCGCATCCTGTGCCGACCAGGTTCAGGAGGAAAAAATGGCTGACCTCACGCTTTTCACCAATCCCATGTCGCGTGGACGTATCGCACGCTGGATGCTGGAGGAAACGGGCAAGCCCTACGACGTACAAATTCTCGACTTTGGCCCTCCGATGAAGGGCCCTGAATTTTGTGCCGTGAACCCCATGGGGAAAGTACCGGCACTGCGCCACGGCCAGGCGGTCGTCACCGAAGCTGCGGCCATCTGTGCTTATCTGGCCGTCACCTTTCCGGAAGCTGGTCTTGCGCCCCACCCTGATGAACGCGCCGATTTTTATCGCTGGATGTTCTTTGCCGCCGGTCCGCTGGAAGCAGCCCTTTCAAACCGCTCCATGGGCTTCGAAGTCCCGCCGGACCGCGAGCGCATGATGGGCTATGGCAATTACGACAGCGTCGTCGATACACTGGAAAAGGCGATATCGCGCCATCCCTATATCACCGGCAATCGTTTTACAGCCGCCGATGTCTATGTCGGCTCCCATATTGGCTGGGGCATGATGTTCGGCAGTCTGCCGCATCGTCCGGCCTTCGACAGCTATTGGGAGCGGCTGCAAGCCCGTCCGGCATGGAAACGCGCATCCGAACTGGATGACGCTGCCGTTAAAGCCGCAAGCTAAAGCGCCGATTTCAAGTCGGCTGCGCTTCAATCGAGAAAGCGTTTTTAAAGGCCTGCGCGCCGGTGGGTGAAAATGCGATCACCCGCCCCTCGGCGCGTCTGGCCCAACCACGTGCGATGAAATTATTCAGAAGCGCTGCGCCAAGCGCGCCACCCAGATGATTGCGCCGTTCGCTCCAGTCAAGACAATGACGGCACACAGGCCTCTTGCCGTGTTCCAACGCCGTCACGTCAACACCCAGGCAGGTGAAGAACGACTTGCCCTCATCCGTCAGCACCGGTTCATCCGCATCATCGATCAGGCGGAGCTTATGCGCCGCATCGAGCATCTCAACCCCACGCTCGCCTGCCAGATGGTCGTAGCAAATGCGCGCTTTGCGTAATGCTTCGTCCTTCGGCCCCGTGCGCACACGCACCGCCCCCGTTCGCTGGGCAAGTCCCATCAGCCCTTCCAGCACTTGCGCCACATCCGTGCCCGACAGGCGAAAATAACGATGGCGCCCCTGTTTTTCAGCAACCAGCAGATTGGCCGCATCAAGCTTCGACAGATGCCCGCTCGCCGTTTGTAGCGTCACGCCCGCCGCAGCCGCCAGTTCGCTGACGGTCAAGGCACGCCCATCCATCAGCGCAGTCAGCATATTTGCGCGTGCCGGATCACCGAGAAGAGAGGCGACAGAAGCTATGATCGGTCCATCTTTCATACTTCGATCATAACCGAAGTGTCGTTGTCGTTCAAGCGCTACAGTGTCTCCATCAAAAGCATGCATATCAAGGAGACCCCCGCATGATCACCTGTTTCATCCGCTACCAGATCGACCCGTTCAAAGCGGATGCCTTTGCCGAATATGCGCGTAATTGGGGACAAGCCATTCCACGTTGTGGCGCGCAACTGATCGGCTATTTCGGCCCGCATGAAGGTTCGGCCACGACGGCCTATGGCGTTTATTCTCTGGAGAACTTCGCTGCTTACGAGGCCTATCGGGCGCGGCTGGCAGCCGACCCGCTGGGACGCGAGAATTATGAATTTGCGCGCCGGGAACAATTCATCCGGTCTGAGGATCGCATCTTTCTCAAGTTGCAATCTGCACCCCATGCGGAGTTGAAAAAGCCATGATTGCAGTCATCTTCGAAGTATGGCCCGCCGATGACCAACGGCGCGAACAATATCTGGATATAGCGGCAAGCCTGCGGGAGGATCTCAGCCGCATCGACGGCTTCATCTCAATCGAGCGCTTTCAAAGCCTTGTGGAACCGGACAAGCTGCTTTCTTTGTCCTTCTGGCGCGACGAAGAGGCGGTGCACGCTTGGCGTAACCTTCCTTCGCATCGCATCGCCCAGACCAAGGGACGCAGCGGCGTTTTTGAAGATTATCGTCTGCGGGTTGCCAGCGTGGTTCGCGACTACGGGCTGGATGAGCGCCGCGAAGCGCCCGACGACAGCCGCACAGCTCATGCAGCCTAAGCCACAAAGAAAAAGGCCGGGTTGTCCCGGCCTTTTTTAGATTTCATTAGACGATCAACGCCTTGACCGCTGCTACAGCAGCATCGGCTTTATCGCCGTCCGGCCCACCGGCCTGCGCCATATCCGGGCGACCGCCGCCACCGGCGCCGCCGAGTGCTGCAGAAGCGGCACGGACCAGATCCACAGCACTGAAACGGCCAACCATATCTTCCGTCACGGCTGCAACCGCACTGGCCTTGCCATCTTCACCGACGCCGATGAACAGAACCACGCCGGAACCGACCTGCTTCTTGCCTTCGTCGGCCAGCGGCTTCAGATCGCGTGGCGAAACGCCGGTCACGACCTTACCGAGGAAGTTGACGCCGTTCACAGCTTCAACCGCGCTGCCGCCTTCCGAGGAACCGCCGCCGAGCGCCAGCTTCTTGCGTGCATCCGACAGTTCGCGCTCAAGCTTCTTGCGCTCGTCCATCAGGGCGTTGACGCGCTCCAATGCTTCGGCAGGCGTGGTCTTCAGCGCGCTGGCGATTGCCTTCACGCGCTCATCCTGCTCTTCGAGATAAAGGCGCGCAGCCTCACCCGTCAGCGCTTCCATACGACGAACACCGGCTGCAACTGCACCTTCAGAGACGATGCGGACAAGACCGATATCGCCCGTCTGGCGCACATGGGTACCGCCGCAAAGCTCGACCGAATAGGCCTTACCCGACTTTGGACCATGCTTGGCCGTACCCATCGAAACGACGCGCACTTCATCGCCGTATTTTTCACCGAACAGCGCCATTGCGCCTTCGGCAATCGCATCGTCCACAGCCATCAGGCGCGTCGAAACCGGTGCGTTTTGCAGGATGATCTCATTGGCCATGTTTTCAACCTTGGCCAGTTCCTCAGCCGAAATAGGCTTCGGGTGCGAGAAGTCGAAGCGCAGACGGTCAGGCGCGACAAGCGAACCCTTCTGCGCCACATGGCTACCCAGCGTTTCGCGCAGGGCTTCATGCAGAAGATGGGTGGCCGAATGGTTGGAGCGGATGCGCGTGCGGCGGTCCGAATCGACTTTCAGTTCGACGGCTTCGCCGGTCTTCGCAGTGCCCTTGGCAACTTCGCCGATATGAACGAAGACGCCCTCGCCCTTCTTCTGCGTGTCCTTGATGGTGATGACAAAGCCTTCACCGGAAATCGTACCGGTGTCGCCCTGTTGGCCACCAGATTCGCCATAGAACGGCGTCTGGTTCACCACGACGGCGACGGTCTCACCCTCGGCGGCCGACTGCACTTCCGCGCCGTCGCGCACCAGAGCGGCGATAACGCCTTCAGCGCTTTCCGTTTCGTAACCGAGGAATTCCGTCGCGCCGACCTTGTCCTTGATGCCGAACCAGATCGTCTCGGTTGCAGCTTCGCCCGAACCGGCCCAATTGGCGCGAGCCTCGGCCTTCTGGCGTTCCATGGCGGTGGAGAAGCCGTCCGTATCGACAGTGATGCCGCGCTGGCGCAGCGCATCCTGCGTCAGATCAAGCGGGAAACCATAGGTGTCGTAGAGTTTGAAAGCAGTTTCGCCATCGAGACGGTCACCTTCAACCAGCTTTTCCGATGCATCGGACAACAGGCCGAGGCCACGTTCCAGCGTCTTGCGGAAACGGGTTTCTTCCAGCTTCAGCGTTTCCGAAATCAGCGCTTCAGCACGGATGAGTTCCGGATAGGCCTGACCCATTTCGCGAATGAGCGCCGGCAGCAGACGCCACATCAACGGTTCTTTCGCACCCAGAAGCTGGGCATGACGCATGGCGCGACGCATGATGCGGCGCAGCACATAGCCACGACCTTCATTCGACGGCAGTACGCCATCGGCAATCAGGAAGCTCGAAGCCCGCAGATGGTCGGCAATCACGCGATGGCTGGCGCGGAAATCGCCTTCCGCCTTGATGCCAGTTGCTTCTTCCGAAGCGCGGATAAGCGCCTTGAACAGGTCGATGTCATAATTGTCATGCACGCCCTGCAGCACGGCCGCAACGCGTTCCAGACCCATGCCGGTATCGATCGACGGACGCGGCAGATCAATACGTTGATCCGGCGTAACCTGTTCGAACTGCATGAAAACGAGATTCCATATCTCGATGAAGCGGTCGCCGTCCTCATCAGGCGATCCGGGAGGTCCACCCCAGATGTGATCGCCGTGATCAAAGAAGATTTCCGAACACGGGCCGCATGGACCCGTATCGCCCATCGCCCAGAAATTATCGCTGGTGGCAATGCGGATGATGCGGTCATCGCTCAGACCGGCGATCTTCTTCCAGTAATTCGCGGCATCCTCATCCGTATGATAGACGGTGACGAGCAGCTTATCCTTCGGCAGGCCGAATTCCTTGGTGATCAGGTTCCAGGCGAAGCTGATGGCATCTTCCTTGAAATAATCGCCGAACGAAAAATTGCCCAGCATTTCAAAGAAAGTGTGGTGACGCGCGGTGTAGCCCACATTGTCGAGATCGTTATGCTTGCCGCCGGCGCGAACGCATTTCTGCGAGGTGGTCGCACGATTATAGGCTCGATGTTCCAGGCCCGTGAACACGTTCTTGAACTGCACCATGCCCGCATTGGTGAACATGAGTGTCGGGTCATTGCGCGGAACGAGCGGACTCGACGGCACGATTTCATGTCCGTTCTTACGGAAGTAATCGAGGAATGTGGACCTAATCTCGTTGACGCCAGCCATAATTCACCCTTGGGCTTTTCTTGCCCTGCATTGATGCACCCTGTTTCAATGGCTGCATCGATTGTCTTTTGCACCTGCATACCGCCAACAAATAACGGAAACCGCAGGCATTACTCCCCTCTCGTACTGCAAAGACGTGAAGTGGAGTTCTTCGGTTGACCGCTTTTAACGATGTGCTGCTTTTCTGTCCAGATAAGCAGCGTGCGCCATAAAGGCAAATTCACCCGGAGAAAGCGCCTTCTGTCAGCTCTTTTTGAATTCTCATCAAGCTGCGATTGAAAAAAGTGAAGCCCCGCGCAACAGCACAGGGCTTCCAACTTTCAAGCGGTACTTGAGGTTCGGGTTGAACCTCCTGCGGATATTACATCTCCGCTGCGTCGGACCCGCTGTCTTCTTCCGGACCGCCATCATCGAGGAACTGTTCCGCGATCAAACCAGCATTCTGACGAAGCGTCGTTTCGATTTCGCGCGCAACCTCTGGATTCTCCTTCAGATAAAGCTTCGCATTTTCGCGGCCCTGACCGAGACGCTGCGAGTTATAGGAGAACCAAGCGCCCGACTTTTCGACAACACCTGCTTTTACGCCAAGATCGACCAGTTCGCCTGTCTTGGAAACACCGGCACCATACATGATGTCGAATTCAACCTGCTTGAACGGAGGAGCAAGCTTGTTCTTCACCACCTTCACGCGGGTCTGGTTGCCGACGACTTCATCACGTTCCTTGATCGAACCGATGCGGCGGATATCGAGGCGAACCGAAGCATAGAACTTCAGCGCATTACCGCCGGTCGTCGTTTCAGGCGAACCGAACATGACGCCGATCTTCATACGGATCTGGTTGATGAAGATGACCATGCAGTTTGAGCGCGAGATCGAAGCTGTGAGCTTGCGCAGCGCCTGGCTCATCAGACGAGCCTGAAGGCCCGGCAGCGAATCGCCCATCTCGCCTTCGATTTCCGCACGCGGCGTGAGCGCTGCAACGGAGTCCACGACCAGAACGTCAATCGCGCCGGAACGCACAAGCGTATCGGTAATTTCAAGCGCCTGCTCGCCGGTATCCGGCTGCGAAATCAGCAGGTTTTCCAGATCCACACCGAGCTTGCGTGCATAGACCGGATCGAGTGCGTGTTCTGCGTCAACGAATGCGCAGATACCGCCCTTTTTCTGCGCTTCGGCAATCGTGTGTAGCGCGAGCGTGGTCTTACCAGAGCTTTCCGGCCCGTAAATTTCAACGATACGGCCCTTGGGCAAGCCGCCTACACCCAGCGCGATGTCCAGAGAGAGCGAGCCGGTCGATACGGTTTCGATCTCGACCACCTTGTCGTTCTGACCCAGGCGCATGATCGAGCCTTTGCCGAACGCTCTTTCGATCTGTGACAGCGCCGCATCAAGTGCCTTAGTCTTGTCCACTGAATTATCCTCAACAAGTCGCAATGAATTCTGAGACATCTTACACCATCCTCTTGTCCCGCTAGAAGCCCGGCAGGCTCATCGCTCATATCTATTTGTATCTGTTTTGTTCTCATTTGGCAATACAGATAACACACTGAAATTATTGGATATTATTATTTTGTTCCATTATTGTTCTCTACAATTAGACATAGGTAAAATAAAAAGCCTATCCACGCTTTAAGCCACTCAGGCGCTTCTGACAGATCAACGATTCGGTTCAAACAAACAAAAACGCAGCCCTTCTTGCGAAGAACTGCGTTCAATATGACGGGCCTGGACGACCCGATTCTGTCTGCCGAAGTGTTAGCTTGCAGCTCGCAGCGGCGAAATCTGGATTTCAACGCGACGGTTCTGAGCGCGACCATCCGGCGTGGCGTTGGTGGCCACGGGCTGGCTTGCGCCATAACCGATGATCGCAAAGCGACGCGGGTCGATGCCTTGTGAACCCAGATAGCTCGCCACCGATCCGGCGCGACGCTGCGACAGATCCTGATTATGGCTGGCGCTACCTGTCGAGTCGGTGTGACCCAGAACATCAACGAGGGTCTGGTTGAACTTGCGCAGCACGATGGCCACGGAGTTCAGCGTCGGATAGAACTGGCTCTTGACCTGATCCTGATCGGTGTCGAACGTGATGCTCGACGGCATGTTCAGGATAATCTGATCGCCGTTACGCGTCACGGAAACACCGGTGCCCTGCAACTGGGCACGCAGTTCGCTTTCCTGACGATCCATGTAGTTGCCGATAGCGCCGCCGCCGAGCGCGCCGATACCCGCGCCGATCAGCACGGCATTGCGCTGTGCGCGGCTGGAACCGCCAACCATGAGGCCGCCCAGAGCGCCCACAGCAGCACCGATTGCCGCCCCGCCCGCCGTGTTCGACATCTTCTGTTCGCCCGTATATGGGTCAGTGGTGCAGCCCGCCAGCAAAGTGGCTCCAATCAGGGCGATACCGATTCTTTTCAACATGCAAAGGTCATCCTCAATTTGCGATTCCGCGCGCATGATAATTGCGATTAAGGCCGGATGGTGTTCCAAATCTCGTATTTGAATCCACCGTCCTCATCTTTTAGCTAATACCGCCACAAGAACGCAACTGCGCCGCGTAGCGATTGGCCATTGCCTGCGCCCGCTTTGCTCCGTTGAGCGCCGTGGCGTTGCCGCGCCAAGCCCCGCGTGCATAACCACCATGGCCACTATAATAGGCCAGATAGAGGCTGTAGGCGTCGCCACGACTGATGCCGTTCTTCTGATAGCTCTGATAGTGATACCAGCCGATGAAATGGATGGCGTCGGCAAAATTGGTGCGCGAAGCAGTCCAACGACCGGTCTCACGCTTGTAGCGCTCCCAGGTGCCGCTCAGCGCCTGTGAATAGCCATAAGCGCTGGATGCCCGTTTCCATGGAATGATCCAGAGAATCTTCGTGCGAGGCGGCCTCGCATAGGGCTGGAAGCCAGATTCCGTATAGATCGTCGCCATAAGAACCGGAACAGGCACGCCGAACTCACGCGATACGCGCGTCGCGGCACTCTGCCAATTGTTGAACCAACCGTCACGCTGATCGAAGACTGCGCATACATTGCTGACCTGCCGTGGGGCGGTCGCACAGCCTCCAAGGATCACGAGCGCTACGAGACACAAAACGCGCATCATGGGAAACCTCGTCAAATTGTAAAAATTGATAAAATGTAAAAGTAAACTTCCTATTAACCTGAATGCACCGCATCGCGTGCACGTCATCCGGCCTGGAAGATAAAATCCATCCCGATAACCAATTTTTTCCCCGAAATAAGAAATATTATTGAATAAATGCATTGATACGCAAATTAATAAAAATAAAATCAAGCGAGTAATATTTGATAAAAATTTTGGAATTTCTAGAAAATACACGTTTGATTATTATTTTTATAAATAACTGGAGAATGAATTATGAGCTATATGCAATATTTTATTCCCTATGGATTTACCTATATATTTCTGGCGGCATCCGTCATCGCAGTTGTAACCAGACATGAAATTGTCGCCCTCGCTCTCCTGATCGCCGTGTTCATCACAGCGCTGCTCGGAGAGTCCATCTCTCTGGTAGGCCTGTTGGCGCTGGCAATATTCGCGATCCTTACGCGCTGGCGGTTCAACATTCTCCGCGAGAGCATGTATCGCCGGTTTCCCTGGACGGAGTGGGCTGTAGACCTGATTGTGGTCGTAGCGAGTGTCGCATTTTTCCTTCATTATGTGCGGGGCTTTCACAACACAAAAGTCATTGATGCTGAGGTGATGTCGGCTGGCGGTGCGCCGTTTTCCATGTATCTGAACTTGGACAAGACAGCGGCGGCGATCCTTCTCGCTCTCAGTGGGCGATTTTTCACGTCTGGAACCGAATTTGACGCCCCGATAAAGCCAGCGGGGACAGCATACACCCTGAAAATCATCGGCCTGATGTGGGGTGGTTGTCTTATCACCTTGATCCCGGCGGCACTGGCCATCGGCTATATCAAGTTCGACCCGAAGATCATGCCCTATTTCGGCATCTGGGCCATCAACAATCTTGTCTTCGTTGCCTTTGCAGAAGAAGTGCTGTTTCGCGGCATGATACAGGGACGCCTGCTAGCCTATTCCCACTATCGTGGCTGGCATCCAGCCTTTGCGATCACGATCTCTGCAATTCTGTTCGGTCTTCTGCACTTTGATGGCGGCTGGAGCTATATCGCGCTGGCGGGTGTTGCCGGGATTTTTTACGGTACGGCCTATTACAAGACAGGCCGGCTGACCTCATCAATCGCAGTGCATTTTCTGCTGAATCTGAGCCACGCATTGTTCTTCACTTATCCGGCACTCATGCGTTGAGTTTCAGCCGGGCAGGTTCTTAGAGCATTTCCAGCAAAAGTGCGAAGCGCCTACGCGAGGAAATCAGTCCACTGGACTGATTTCTGATCCCGCTTCGATGCACAGGATAATGCGTGAAAACAAATGGATAGAGCGGTTCAGATGTTTCCGTCAGGTCAAGAACCGCTTTAGCGGCCCCTACCCTGACGCTCCTGACGCAGCCGTGCCCAGTAGTCGAGCCGCTTGCGGATATCGCGCTCAAAACCGCGTTCCGGCGGGTCATAGAATTTCTGCCGTCCAAGGCTTTCCGGGAAATAATCCTGCCCTGAAAATGCATCCGGCTGGTCATGGTCATAGGCGTAACCGTCGCCATAGCCCTCATTCTTCATCAGCTTGGTTGGGGCGTTGAGAATATGCTTTGGCGGCACCAGAGAGCCATGCTCCTTGGCGGCGCGCATGGAGGCTTTGTAAGCCATGTAAACTGCGTTCGATTTGGGTGCCGTGGCGAGATAAACACATGCCTGCGCCAGCGCCAGCTCGCCTTCCGGCGAACCCAGATAGTCATAAGCGTCTTTAGCAGCGTTGCAAATCACGAGCGCCTGCGGATCCGCGAGCCCGATATCTTCAACCGCCATGCGCACAAGGCGCCGCCCCAGATAGAGCGGATCTTCGCCCGCATCGAACATGCGTGATAGATAATAAAGCGCCGCATCAGGATCAGAGCCCCGCACCGATTTGTGCAGCGCCGAGATCAGGTTGTAATGCCCGTCCTGGCTCTTGTCGTAAACCGGCGCACGACGCTGTACCACATCCTGAAGTTTCTCGGCGGTAAAGACCTCGTCCGGTCTCGCAGCGCGCCAGACTTCTTCGGCCAGCGTCAACGCAGCACGGCCATCACCATCGGCCATACGAATCAGACTAGCCCTCGCCTCTTCATCCAGCGGCAGCGAACGGTCTTCCTGCTCCTCGGCGCGGATCAGCAGCGTTGCGATACTCTCCGCCTCATGCGGATGAAAGGTTAGCACCCGCGCTCGCGATAGAAGAGCGGCGTTGAGTTCGAATGACGGGTTCTCGGTCGTCGCGCCGATCAGGATAACGGTGCCGTCTTCCATCACCGGCAGGAACGAATCCTGCTGCGCGCGATTGAAGCGATGAATCTCGTCAACAAAAAGCAAGGTCTGACGTCCGGACATGCGCCGCGCACGGGCCGTCTCGAAGACTTTCTTGAGGTCGGCCACACCGGAGAAGATCGCCGAAATCTGCTCGAAGGCCAGATCGGTTTCGCCCGCCAACAGGCGAGCGACCGTCGTTTTACCGGTTCCGGGCGGTCCCCAGAAAATCATCGAACCGAGCGAACCGGATTCGATCATCCGCGTCAGCACGCCTTCCGGTCCCGTCAGATGTTCCTGACCGGTCACTTCAGACAAGTGCCTCGGGCGCAAGCGATCCGCCAGCGGACGATTACGGTCCGCATTCGGATCTGAGGCCGATGAAAAAAGATCGCTCATTCGATAACTCGGTCGATAAATAAAATGCCGCTTCAGGCATAATCTTACCTGAAGCGGCATGCAACTTTTCGTAGCGGGTTTATCGAACGAACTGGCGCAGAAGCGTACCGTTGCGTTCGATTTCCATGCGCCATGCCAGACCACGGCCGGCATTCAGAACCGAAGAAAGATCGGTCACACTGCGGATCACATTGCCATTGAGATTGCGAATGATATCGCCCGGGCGCAGCCCCAGCCGTGCAGCAGGCGAACCGGAATAAACGTCCATCACAGCTACACCATTTACATCGCTCTTCAGACGCAGTTTGGTAGCTGTGGCAGGCGTCAGTTCCTGCACCGCCGCACCGGAGAAGGGATTATCCCCCTCGATAACGAGAGGTGCTGTCTGCTTCACCTCCGGCGCTTTGGACAGCTTGACCGGCACGGTGACATTTTCGCCGCCGCGCAGGATCGCAACGGAAACCGTGCTGTCGATCCCTGCGGTCGACAGACGATAGCCCAGCACATCCTGATTATCCACGCGTGCGCCCTGCACGGAGAGCACAACGTCGCCGACCTTCAAACCCGCAGCCTCCGCAGGTCCGCCTTTGGCGACAGCGGTAATCAAAGCGCCATAGGGCTTATCCATACCAAGGCCTTCGGCGAGATCAGCCGTCACGCCCTGGAAGGTCGCACCAATATAGGGGCGTTCGAAACTGGAACTGCCCCGCTGCGCCGCATCGATAACCGCGCGCACCATATTGGACGGAATGGCAAAGCCGATGCCGACAGAACCGCCCGAACGCGAATAGATTGCCGTGTTAATACCAATCAGCCGTCCGCGCATATCCACCAAAGCGCCGCCGGAGTTACCCGGATTGATGGCGGCATCGGTCTGGATGAAGAAGTCGAAATCAGAAATGCCAACCTGCGTGCGCGATTGCGCCGAGACGATACCGCTCGTGACGGTCTGGCCGACGCCAAACGGATTACCGACAGCAAGCACCAGATCGCCCACTTCCACCTCGTCGGAATTGCCGAGCGACAGAACCGGGAATTTTTCCTTGGACTCGATCTTCAACACGGCGAGATCGGTCGTCTCGTCGCGCAGCAAAAGCTTGCTTTCGAATTCGCGACCATCAGCCAGCGCAATCTTGATCTCGTCCGCATCCTTGATGACGTGATTATTGGTCACGACAATGCCCGATGCATCGACAATAACGCCTGACCCGAGCGATTGCTGAATGCGCGGCTTGCTATCGCCGAACTGCCTGCCGAAGAACTGTTCGAAGAATGGGTCGCCTGCAAACGGCGAGCGTGCCTGCGCCTGCACTTGTCGCGCAGCATAGACATTAACAACGGCGGGTGTGGTTTCCTTCACCAATGGCGCGAAGGAAAGCTGCATATCACCGCGGCTGAGCGGTATCTGTTTTCCCGGCGCCGTCGGCGCGTCCTGCGCTGAAGCTGGCAGGCATGCCATGCCAATCGATGCCAGAATGATGCCCGTAATCCCGAAACGTCGCCAATTCATGCACAAACTCCGCGCTTTCCCAGCCTTCCCGCAAAACTTCCGATGGAAGCATGCGAGACTCGTTGTCCATATGTAACCAACTGAGGCCAAGGATAAAGGGCCACATTGTGACCACGGGCGAAAAGCTGGTGTAATTTTCCCTCACATCAATGTGTGAGCGCATATGTCGGCAACAGCGCAAACAAAAAGGGCCGCGCAAGGCAGCCCTTTTTAATCTCTTCTCATAATCGTGCATCATCCGACGCAAAGACGCTTCGCGCTTTTGCTGGAAATGCCTTGATTACGCTGCGTCGGCTTCAGCAGCAGCTTCAGCTTCTACACGAGCGCGGTCAGCCTTGCCCTTTGCATCGACGTCGCGTTCCACGAATTCAACAACAGCCAGAGGCGCGTTGTCGCCAGCGCGGAAGCCAGCCTTCATGATGCGGATGTAGCCGCCGTTGCGGGTTGCATAGCGCGTAGCCAGGGTATCGAACAGCTTAGCCACGACCTTAACGTCGCGGATAGCCGAGATAGCCTGACGGCGTGCATGCAGGTCGCCGCGCTTGCCGAGCGTGACAAGCTTTTCTACGATTGGACGGATTTCCTTAGCCTTAGGAAGCGTGGTCACAATCTGTTCATGCTCGATGAGCGAAGCCGCCATGTTGGCGAACATTGCCTTGCGATGCGAGGCAGTGCGGTTCAGCTTACGCTGTCCATTACCGTGGCGCATGGCCTTCTCCTTTAATTCGTAACGTACCGGGGTATGCCGGTCTTATCTTCGTTTTACGCATTGTCCGACGCGAAACCGCTTCGCAGTTCGCTGGAAATGCTTAGTATTGGTCTTCGTAACGCTTTGCGAGATCTTCGATATTTTCCGGCGGCCAGGACGGGATTTCCATACCAAGATGGAGACCCATCGACGCGAGAACTTCCTTGATCTCGTTGAGCGACTTGCGGCCGAAATTCGGAGTCCGCAGCATCTCGGCTTCCGTCTTCTGGATCAGATCGCCGATGTAGACGATGTTGTCGTTCTTCAGGCAGTTTGCCGAACGGACAGACAGTTCGAGCTCGTCCACCTTCTTGAGCAGAGCCGGGTTGAAAGCCAGTTCCGCAACCTGTTCCTGCGGAGCTTCCTTCTGAGGCTCTTCGAAGTTGACGAAGATCGCCAGCTGGTCCTGGAGAATACGAGCAGCGTAAGCTACTGCGTCTTCGCCGGTAACCGAACCGTTGGTCTCGATGTTCAGCGTCAGCTTGTCATAATCGAGAACCTGACCTTCACGGGTGTTCTCAATCTTGTACGACACCTTGCGAACCGGGGAGTACAGGCTGTCGACCGGGATAAGCCCAATCGGAGCGTCTTCCGCACGGTTGCGGTCGGCAGGCACATAGCCCTTGCCGGTGTTGACGGTGAATTCCATGCGGATTTCAGCGCCTTCGTCCAGCGTGCAGATGACGTGATCCGGGTTAAGGATTTCGACATCGCCGACAGTCTGAATGTCGCCAGCCGTAACGGCGCCTGGGCCTTCCTTGCGGACGACCATGCGCTTCGGGCCCTCGCCTTCCATACGGATGGCGATTTCCTTGACGTTCAGAACGATATCCGTCACGTCTTCGCGGACGCCCGGAATAGAAGAGAATTCATGCAGAACGCCGTCGATCTGTACGGCGGTCACGGCAGCGCCGCGCAGCGACGACAGAAGCACGCGACGCAGAGCATTACCGAGCGTCAGACCGAAGCCGCGTTCCAGCGGTTCAGCAACGACGGTTGCATGCGTGCGGGAGCCGTGGGTGAAAAATTCCACCTTGTTCGGCTTGATCAGTTCCTGCCAGTTCTTCTGGATCATGTGAGTATCCCTCTATCAATCGTCGCTACCATCCTATCGTAGCGATCAAGTGAAGAAACCGCAGAGGAGCCCCGGATGAAATCCGAGGCTCTTACAGCATGTGAACGAGGATTAGACCCGGCGCTTCTTGCGCGGACGGCAACCGTTGTGCGGGATCGGCGTAACATCGCGGATCGACGTGATCACAAAGCCGGCAGCCTGAAGGGCGCGCAGCGCGGATTCACGGCCAGAGCCCGGTCCGCAAACCTCGACTTCGAGGGAGCGCATGCCGTGTTCCTGAGCCTTCTTGGCGCAATCTTCGGCAGCGATCTGTGCGGCGAACGGGGTCGACTTACGCGAACCCTTGAAACCCTGAGCACCTGCGGAAGACCAGGCAATAGCATTGCCCTGAGCATCCGTGATAGTGATCATGGTGTTGTTGAACGTCGAATTTACGTGGGCAACGCCCGACGAGATGTTTTTACGCTCGCGACGGCGAACGCGCGTGGCTTCCTTGGCCATGATAGTCCTTTCAATCGATCTCTACACCGCCGTAATTCCAGCGGCTACACCGGTCCTCAAGAAAGGACCAGTATCAAACCCAACCGGCGCACCGGAAAGGCCCGACGGAACGAAAACGTTCCGTCGAAATTACTTCTTCTTGCCTGCGATAGCCTTCGCCGGACCCTTACGGGTGCGTGCGTTGGTGTGCGTGCGCTGGCCGCGAACCGGCAGCGAACGACGATGACGCAGGCCGCGGTAGCAACCCAGGTCCATCAGGCGCTTGATGTTCATCGAAACTTCACGACGCAGGTCACCTTCGACCTGGTAGTCAGCATCGATTGCTTCGCGGATCTGAAGGACTTCAGCATCCGTCAGCTGGTTAACGCGACGATCGTCGGCAATGCCAACCTTCGTTACGATTTCCCGAGCAAATTTCGGTCCAATCCCGTGGATGTACTGAAGCGCAATAACAACGCGCTTGTTCGTCGGGATGTTGACGCCAGCGATACGTGCCACGTCTGTTCTCCTTAATGTTAATCACTTCCGCCTGAAAGACTAATCCCCCAGACAGCATAAAATGACCGGTATCGGCCTCTTTTCGATTTCCGCCGCTACCTGCCATTCAAAACCAAATGAAGTGGCGCAGTCTTTGACGGAATCGCCCGAAAAAGTCAACTCTTAACTGTCCGTAAAGCCATCAAACCGGCCTGACAGACAATCAAAGCGACTTCTGGAAGCAATAAACGGGCAGAGAATCGCAAAGCGTTTCTCTGCCCGTGTTTGTATCAGCGCATCGTGCTCTACAAAAACCGATCCCGATCTCTGGGCCGATGCGATAGTCCAAGGCTTTGAAAAGCCTTATGCCGGAACGAGAATTCTCTCGATTTCGGCGGTAACTTCTTCAACCGGAGCCATACCGTTGAGGACACGCAATTCGCCAGTCCCGGCATAGTAGGTCGAAAGCGGTGCGGTCTTTTCGCGATATTCGACAAGACGCTTGCGGAAAGCTTCCGGATTATCATCCGAACGCACCTGACCGCCCTTGGCGATCGTTTCGGCCACGCGGCTCTCCATCCGCTTGACCAAGGCATTCTCATCAACCTTCAGCTCGATGACAGCATCAAGCTTCAGGCCTTTGTTTGCGAGCATTCCGCCAAGAGCTTCAGCTTGCGGAACGGTACGCGGGTAGCCGTCGAGAATGAAACCGTTCGCGCAATCCGGAGCATCAATGCGCTCCGACACGATCTGGTTGACGATCTCGTCGGATACCAGCTGACCGGCATCCATGACTGCTTTGGCGCGCTTTCCGACTTCGCTCTGCTGAGCGACTGCCGAACGCAGCATGTCACCAGTCGAAAGCTGCGGAATTCCATGCTTCTTGGTAAGAAGTCCAGCCTGCGTCCCCTTACCTGCTCCGGGCGGCCCAAGAAGTATCAGTCTCATTTATTGCGTTTCCCACCTCTGAGTTTGGACTTCTTGATCAGCCCTTCATACTGATGGGCGATAAGATGTCCCTGAACTTGCGCAACCGTATCGAGCGTCACGCTCACAACGATCAGCAGCGATGTACCACCAAGATAGAATGGCACGCCGGTCGCGGAAATCAGGAATTCCGGCAGAAGACAGACAAGCATAATATAGATGGCGCCGACAACCGTGATGCGGGTCAACACATAGTCTATATATTCGGCAGTCCGTTCACCGGGGCGAATGCCCGGGATGAAGCCGGAATGCTTCTTGAGCTGGTCAGCCGTGTCCTTGGGATTGAACACGATGGCCGTATAGAAGAAGCAGAAGAACGCCATCAAGCCAGCGTAGAACAGCATGTAAAGCGGCTGTCCATGGCCCAACGCGTTGAGAATCGTGGTTGCCCAGGAAGGCATTTCCGTCGTGTTGGCAAAGCCGGCAACAGTCGCAGGCAGCAGCAGTAGCGACGATGCGAAGATCGGCGGAATCACGCCTGCGGTATTGAGCTTCAGCGGCAGGTGCGAAGTATCGCCCTGGAACATGCGATTGCCAACCTGACGCTTCGGATACTGGATCAGCAGGCGGCGCTGCGCACGCTCGACGAACACGATGACCGCGATCAGAGCGATTGCGAGCACGATAACGCCCAGAATGAGGCCCGTCGACAGAGCACCGGTGCGACCCAGTTCCAGCGTGCCAGAAATGGCATGCGGAAGGTTTGCAACGATACCCGAGAAGATGATCAGCGAAATACCGTTACCGATACCGCGCGCCGTGATCTGCTCACCGAGCCACATCAGGAACATGGTGCCGCCAACAAGCGTAATCACCGATGAAACGATGAAGAACGGTCCCGGATTCATGACGATGCCGTTGCCCGACTGCAAGCCAACCGAAATGGCATAGGCCTGCACAAGCGCGAGAAGCACTGTACCGTAACGCGTATACTGATTGATGATCTTGCGGCCCGCCTCGCCTTCCTTCTTCAGCGCTTCAAGCGACGGAACAACCGACGTCATGAGCTGCACGATGATGGAGGCCGAGATGTAAGGCATGATGCCGAGCGCGAAAATGGCCATACGACCAACAGCGCCACCGGCGAACATGTTGAAAAGTCCGAGCACACCCTGGCTATGCTGCTGGAAAGCCTGCGCAAGAGCGTCAGGATTGATTCCTGGAAGCGGAATATAGGTGCCGAACCGATATACGAGCAAAGCGCCCAGAGTAAACCAGATGCGCTTCTTGAGTTCTTCAGCTTTCGAAAAAGCCGAGAAATTGAGATTGGAAACTAGCTGTTCAGCAGCCGATGCCATTAAATTTCTCCGGTGAAAAGTCTCCGGTCCCCTACTCCTATCGACACGCGTTTATTCAACCCGCGTCCTCACGGACAAGAAGACCCAACCCAGATATGCGCATTGGCATAAATGTGCAAGCGGCGGCCCAGTTTTTATCGCAATTCCAAATAGAAAAATGCATTGCATTTATCCGGAATCGCTCTGGGCCGCCGCTTATAATTTTAGTGCAGAAGCCTTATTCGGCAGCTGCGGCTTCAGGAAGCTTGATGCTACCGCCAGCCTTTTCGATTTTCTCGACTGCCGACTTGGAAGCACCAGCAACCTCAAAGGTTACCTTAGCCTTCAGTTCGCCATCCGAAAGAATGCGAACGCCGTCCTTGGCGCGACGAATCACACCAGCAGCCTTCAGCGCTTCGAGGTTCACAACAGCCTTGGCATCCAGCTTGCCGGCGTCGATAGCGGCCTGAACACGGCCGAGCGACACAACGTTGAAGCTCTTTGCGAAGATGTTGGTGAAGCCGCGCTTTGGCAGACGGCGGTAGATTGGCATCTGGCCGCCTTCGAAGCCATTGATCGCGACGCCCGAACGGGACTTCTGACCCTTGACGCCGCGGCCAGCGGTCTTGCCGGTGCCCGAGCCGATACCACGGCCAACGCGCTTGCGAGCCTTGACGGAACCTGGCTTGTCACGCAGATCGTTGAGTTTCATGTCTCTATCCCCTGCGTTATCAGGCCTCGTCCACGATACGGACGAGATGCTGAACCTTGGCGATCATGCCACGAACCGAAGGAGTATCCTCCAGCGTGCGGCGGCGGTGCATTTTGTTAAGTCCGAGACCGATCAGCGTTGCACGCTGCTCGGCTGGACGACGGATAGGGCTTCCGATCTGTTCGACCGTAACCGTCTTACCCTTCTTCTCAGCCATCACTCAAATCCTTTGTCTATGGCGTATCCGGTGGCCCGGCTCAGTATCGAATGCAACTTCTTGCAGAAACTGCCAGGCCCCGGACTAACACAAACTATCGGCTATTCTTCCGAACCGACCACATCATGGCGGCGAGCCTGAAGGGTCGAGTACTTGATGCCGCGCTGTGCCGCGATATCCTTCGGATGCATCTGATGCTTGAGGGCATCAAACGTCGCGCGAACCATGTTGTACGGGTTCGACGAACCGAGCGACTTGGCAACAACGTCCTGAACGCCGAGCGTTTCGAACACTGCACGCATCGGACCACCGGCGATGATACCCTTACCGGCAGGAGCTGCACGGAGCAGAACCTTGCCAGCGCCATGACGGCCTTCGACGTCATGATGCAGAGTACGACCCGAACGCAGCGGAACGAAGATCATGTCGCGCTTGGCAGCTTCGGTAGCCTTACGGATAGCTTCCGGCACTTCACGTGCCTTGCCATGACCGAAGCCTACGCGGCCCTTCTGATCGCCAACGACGACGAGAGCAGCAAAACCGAAGCGACGGCCGCCCTTGACGACCTTGGCAACGCGGTTGATGTGAACGAGCTTGTCAACGAACTCGCTGTCGCGCTCCTCGCGACCGCGGTCTTCGCGGTTACGTTCTCTCTGTGCCATATCCTGATTTCCTTTTTTCTTTTCCGGAAGCACAAACTTCTATTAGAAGCTGAGGCCGCTTTCGCGGGCAGCTTCGGCGAGAGCCTTCACGCGGCCGTGGAAAATGAATGCACCACGGTCGAACACTACGTCCTTGACGCCAGCCTTGACGGCGCGCTCAGCAACCAGCTTGCCGACAGCAGCTGCTGCTGCCTGGTCTGCACCGGTCTTGAGCTTGCCCTTGAGGTCGCCATCGAGGGTCGAAGCGGCCGCAAGCGTAACGCCGCGGACGTCGTCGATGATCTGGGCGTAGATGTTCTTCGAAGAGCGATGTACGCTGAGGCGTGGTCGGCCGTTGGCGGCAGACTTGAGCTGACGGCGCACGCGAGCAGCGCGACGCTGCAAAGTTTCTTTTGGCGATGCCATGACGCGCTTCCCTTACTTCTTCTTGCCTTCTTTGCGAACGATCTTCTCGCCCGCATACTTGACGCCCTTGCCCTTGTAAGGCTCGGGGCCGCGATATTCGCGGATCTCAGCCGCGACCTGACCGACCTGCTGCTTGTCGATACCGTTGATGACGATTTCCGTCGGCTTCGGTACAGCAACAGTGATGCCAGCAGGCACGTCATAGACCACTTCGTGGCTGAAGCCGAGCGAAAGCTGCAGGTTCTTGCCCTGCATGGCAGCGCGGTAACCAACGCCGCTGATTTCGAGCTTCTTTTCAAAGCCGTCCTTCACGCCAACAAAAATGTTGGAGATCATGGTGCGGGACATGCCCCACTTCGAACGAGCTTCCTTAGACTGATCGCGCGGATCGACGCTGACAGCGCCGTCTTCCAGCTTGACCAGAACTTCATCGTGCACGACGAAGGAGAGTTCCCCCTTCGCGCCCTTGGCCTTGACGATCTGCCCATCAACACTGGCGGTCACGCCTGCCGGGACCGGCACGGGTTTTTTACCGATACGAGACATTTTTATACCTGTCTTTTATCTGTTCGCTGTCAACCGCATCAGAAGATGCGGCAGAGCAGCTCACCACCAACGTTTTGTTCACGGGCTTCATGATCCGCCATTACGCCCTTCGGCGTGGAGAGGATCGAGATGCCGAGGCCGTTCGCGACCTGCGGGATCGACTTGACCGACACGTAAACGCGACGACCAGGCTTCGATACGCGGCTGATCTCACGGATAACCGGAACACCTTCATAATACTTCAGCTCGATTTCGATCTCGGCCTTGCCGTTCACGAATTCGCTCTGCGAATATCCGCGGATGTAACCTTCAGACTGAAGAACATCGAGAACGCGAGCGCGCAGCTTCGAAGCCGGGGTCGTAACCTTGGTCTTCTTGCGGCCTACTGCGTTGCGGATACGGGTCAGCATATCGCCGAGAGGATCTGACACAGACATATGCTACTCCTTACCAGCTCGACTTGACGATGCCCGGGATCTGACCGAGCGAACCCAACTGACGGAGCGCGATACGCGACATCTTCAGTTTACGGTAATAACCACGCGGACGGCCCGATACTTCGCAACGATTGCGAATACGAACCTTCGATGAATTGCGCGGCAGTTCGGCAAGCCGGATAGTGGCGCGGAAGCGCTCCTCCAGCGGAAGGCCCTGATCCATTACGATCGCCTTCAGGCGTGCACGCTTTTCAGCATGACGCTTAACCAACTTTTCGCGGCGCTTGTTTTTTTCGACTGCGCTAGTCTTGGCCATGTTATCTATACCTCGCTACGCTTGCCGTTACTGCCGAAACGGGAAGTTGAATGCACGCAGAAGAGAGCGCGCTTCATCATCCGTCTTGGCGGTCGTGCAAACGATGATGTCCATGCCCCAGATCTGATCAACCTTATCGTAGTTGATTTCGGGGAACACGATGTGCTCCTTGATGCCCATGGCGAAGTTGCCACGTCCGTCAAAGCTCTTCGGGTTCAGGCCGCGGAAGTCGCGAACGCGAGGAAGAGCAATCGTAACCAGACGATCAAGGAATTCATACATGCGGTCCTGGCGAAGGGTGACCTTCGTGCCGATCGGCATGTCTTCACGCAACTTGAAGGTTGCGATCGAGTTACGGGCGCGCGTGATGACGGCCTTCTGGCCAGCAATCTGGCTGAGGTCTTCTGCGGCTACCGACGGCTTCTTCGAATCGCCGGTGGCTTCGCCAACGCCCATATTGAGGACAACCTTGGTGATGCGTGGAATCTGCATCTCGTTGTCGTATTTGAACTCTTCAAGCAGAGCCTTACGGATATTATCCTGATAAAGCTTCTTGAAGCGTGGAAGTGCCTTAGCTTCAGCCATCGATCAGCGCTCCAGAACGTTTTGCGACACGAACCTTCTTGCCGTCCTCAACGCGGAAACCGACGCGGGTCGGCTTGCCGTCCTTGGGATCAACAATTGCCAGGTTGGACAGGTGGATCGGCGCTTCCTTGGAGATAATGCCGGCTTCCTGGGTCTGGGTCTGGCGCTGATGACGCTTCACAATATTAATGCCGCGTACGAGCGCCTGCTCGTCCTTAGGCATAACCTTAAGGACCTCGCCCTTACGGCCCTTGTCCTTACCGGACAGCACGACAACGCTGTCGCCTTTGCGAATCTTTTGCATCGTTGTGCTTCCTTACAGAACTTCCGGAGCCAGCGAGATGATCTTCATGTGGTTCTTTGCGCGAAGTTCGCGCGGAACCGGTCCGAAGATACGCGTGCCGATAGGCTCTTTCTTGTTATCGATGAGAACAGCTGCGTTGTTATCAAAACGAATTACGCTGCCGTCCGGACGACGGATGTCCTTGGCGGTGCGTACAACAACCGCCTTCATCACGTCACCCTTCTTGACGCGGCCGCGCGGAATAGCTTCCTTGATCGACACCACAATGATGTCGCCAACGGAAGCATAACGCCGCTTCGAGCCGCCCAGCACCTTGATGCACATGACACGACGTGCGCCGGAGTTATCCGCCACGTCGAGGTTTGTTTGCATCTGAATCATGACTGGCCGCCTTCTTTTCCTTCAGCTGGTTAAGGGCTCCTGCCCTACCTAAGCTGCGTGTTTGTAATTTAGCCCGCTGCTTCGTTCGTCAGAACGATCCAGCGTTTGTCCTTCGAGATCGGAGCCGATTCCTGAATGGAAACGGAATCACCAACCTTGAACTGGTTGTTTTCGTCATGCGCCTTGTACTTCTTCGACTGACGCACGGTCTTCTGGAGGAGCGGATGCGAATAGCGACGCTCAACCTTAACCACAACAGTCTTGTCGTTCTTATCGCTGACGACAACGCCCTGCAGAACGCGTTTAGGCATGATATTTTTTCCTTATGCCTTGCTTTCGGCCGCCTTCTGGCGGGCAATAGTCTTAATACGCGCGATGTCGCGGCGAACCTGCTTCACGCGCGCGGTCTTTTCGAGCTGGCCGGTAGCCTTCTGAAAGCGCAGATTGAACTGTTCTTTCTTCAGTGCGGCCAACTCGTCGTTCATCTGATCGGTGCTTTTCGCCCGAACGTCTGCGGCTTTCATAGTTGCCTCTCCTTATTCAGCAATGCGCTGGATAAAGCGCGTCTTGATCGGCAACTTTGCTGCGCCGAGTCTGAGGGCTTCGCGTGCCACATCTTCGGGTACGCCGTCAAGCTCAAACATTACGCGACCTGGTGCCACACGGCATGCCCAGTAGTCAACCGAACCCTTACCTTTACCCATACGGACTTCGGTAGGCTTCGAAGTAACCGGCAGGTCAGGGAAGATGCGGATCCACACGCGACCGGCACGTTTCATGTGACGGGTGATCGCGCGGCGAGCCGCTTCGATCTGACGTGCGGTGACGCGTTCCGGCTCGAGAGCCTTCAGACCGAAAGCACCGAAATTCAGATCCGTGCCACCTTTCGAGTTGCCGTGGATACGGCCCTTGAACTGCTTGCGGAACTTGGTGCGCTTAGGCTGCATCATTGTTCTCTACTCCAAATTTCTCGCCCGCGGCCCGCTTTTTAAGCGTTTTCGCGGCGGCGGTTCGACGAGGAACCCTGATTGTCACCCTCGACCGCACGACGTTCGGAAGCCATCGGATCGTGTTCAAGGATCTCGCCCTTGAAGACCCAGACCTTCACGCCGCAGATACCATAAGCGGTCTTCGCTTCTGCTGTGCCGTAGTCAATATCGGCGCGCAGAGTATGAAGCGGAACGCGACCTTCACGGTACCATTCCATGCGAGCGATTTCCGCGCCACCCAGACGACCCGAGCAGTTGATACGGATACCTTCGGCTCCAAGACGCATTGCCGACTGAACGGAACGCTTCATGGCGCGACGGAATGCCACACGGCGTTCGAGCTGCTGAGCGATCGATTGAGCGATCAGCGTAGCGTCGATTTCCGGCTTGCGAACTTCAACGATGTTGAGCGAAGTATCGGCATTGGTCATCTCGGAAAGCTTCTTGCGGAGCTTTTCGATGTCTGCACCCTTCTTGCCGATGATGATGCCCGGACGAGCCGAGTGAATCGTCACGCGGCACTTCTTGTGCGGACGCTCAATTACGATCTTCGAAATCGCAGCCTGCTTGAGTTCCTCGGTGAGGAACTCACGGATCTTGACATCTTCATGCAGCAGCTTGCCGTACTCACCGGTATTTGCGTACCAACGCGAATCCCAGGTGCGGTTGATGCCGAGACGAAGACCGATCGGATTAATCTTCTGACCCATTATGCGGCCTCCCCTTTTTCCGCGACTTCGCGGACAACAATGGTGAGATGCGAAAACGGCTTCTCGATACGGCTTGCCTTACCACGTCCGCGGACATGGAAGCGCTTCATGACGATCGACTTACCGACATAGGCTTCGGCGACGATCAGAGCATCGACGTCGAGGTCGTGATTGTTTTCAGCGTTTGCAATCGCCGACTCAAGCGTCTTCTTAACCGTATCGGCGATCCGCTTGCGCGAGAACGTCAGATCGGCAAGTGCCGCATTCACTTTCTTGCCGCGAATCATGCTCGCGACAAGGTTAAGCTTCTGCGGGCTGACGCGGAGCGTACGGGCGACGGCTTTCGCCTCGTTATCCTTAAGCTGGCGGGGAGCCTTGGCCTTGCCCATCGTTACTTCCTCTTTGCCTTCTTGTCCGCGCCGTGACCGTAGTAGGTACGCGTAGGCGCGAATTCACCGAACTTGTGTCCGACCATTTCTTCCGAAATCGACACCGGCACATGCTTGTTACCGTTGTAGACGCCGAAAGTCAGACCGACAAACTGCGGCAGAATGGTGGAGCGGCGGCTCCACATCTTGATAACTTCGTTACGACCGCCTTCGCGTACCTTCTCAGCCTTCTTGAGAAGATAGCCGTCGACAAACGGACCTTTCCAAACTGAACGAGCCACTTCAGACTACCTCTCTTACTTCTTGCGCTGATGGCGCGAACGCATGATGAACTTGTCAGTCGCCTTGTTCGAGCGCGTCTTCTTGCCCTTCGTAGGCTTGCCCCACGGAGTGACAGGGTGACGACCACCCGAGGTACGACCTTCACCACCACCATGCGGGTGATCGACCGGGTTCATTGCAACACCGCGAACGTGCGGACGCTTGCCACGCCATACCGAACGACCGGCCTTGCCGTCGTTGATATTGCCGTGATCCGGGTTCGAAACTGCACCAACCGAAGCGAAGCAGGCGCCGGAAACCAGACGCTGTTCACCAGAGTTGAGGCGCAGGATCGCCATGCCCTGGTCGCGACCGACGAGCTGGGCGTAGGTGCCAGCCGAACGAGCGATCTGACCGCCCTTACCAGGCTTCAGTTCGACGTTGTGGACGATCGTGCCAACTGGCATCGAAGCGAGCGGCATTGCGTTGCCCGGCTTAACGTCAACGGAGTTACCAGCAACAACCTTGTCGCCAACAGCAAGGCGCTGCGGAGCCAGGATGTATGCGAGTTCGCCGTCTTCGTAACGGATCAGCGCGATGAACGCGGTGCGGTTCGGATCGTATTCCAGGCGTTCGACGGTGCCGACGACGTCAAGCTTGCGACGCTTGAAGTCGATGAAGCGGTACGAACGCTTGTGACCACCGCCCTGAAAGCGAACGGTGATACGACCGGTGTTGTTACGGCCACCCTTCTTGGACAGACCTTCGGTCAGGGACTTGACCGGCTTGCCCTTGTAGAGTTCCGAGCGATCCACGATGACCAGCTGACGCTGGCTCGGCGTGGTCGGATTAAAATGCTTGAGTGCCATTGTCTCTTACTCCATGGCCTCTCAGAGACCGGTCGAAACGTCGATGCTCTGGCCTTCAGCCAAAGTAACGATCGCTTTCTTGACGTCGCTCTGGCGCCCGATAATGCCGCGGAACCGCTTGACCTTACCTTTGCGCACTGCAGTGTTGACTGCGGTAACCTTGACGCCGAACAGCGCTTCGACTGCAGCCTTGATTTCCGGCTTCGTTGCCTTGCGGGCTACGTTGAAGACGACCTGGTTGTGTTCAGAAACCAGAGTAGACTTCTCGGTGATAACCGGGCTGACGATCACGTCGTAATGGCGAAGATCAGTCATTTGAAACGCTCCTCGAGGGCTTCGACAGCCGCCTTGGAAAGCACGAGCTTGCCACGGCGAAGAATGTCGTAAACATTGATGCCCTGCACTGGCAGAACGTCGATGTTCGGGATGTTCGAAGCCGCACGCTGGAAGTTCACGTCGATCTCTGCACCACCGATGAGGAGTGCATTTTCCAGACCGAGCTTGGCGAACTGAGAAACAAGCTGCTTCGTCTTGGCTTCGGAAGCCGCCAGATCATCGATGATGATCAGGTCGGATGCCTTTGCCTTGGCGGAAAGAGCATGACGCAGGCCAAGAGCGCGAACCTTCTTCGGCAGGTCGTGTTCATGGCTACGGACAACTGGTCCGTGAGCCTGACCACCACCGCGGAACTGCGGAGCGCGAGCCGAATGGTGACGAGCGCGACCCGTACCCTTCTGCTTGTACATCTTCGCGCCGGTGCGGCTTACGTCGCCACGGCCCTGAGCCTGATGGGAGCCCTGCTGGCGGCGAGCCAGCTGCCAGCGCACAACGCGCTGAAGAATGTCGTCACGCGGGTCGAGGCCGAAGATATCTTCGTTCAGCTTGACCTTGCCGGCATCCTTGCCTTCAAGAGTTGTAATCGTGAGATCCATTATTCGGCTCCCTCAGTCGCGGCGACTTCAGCCTTGGCGGCACCTGCACGCAGAGCGGCCGGCTTCGGCGCGCTTTCTGGCAGCGAGACCTTGACTGCGTCGCGGACGATGATCCAGGCGCCCTTGGAGCCCGGAACCGCGCCGCGGACCAGAATGAGGCCACGATCAGTGTCCGTCGAGACAACTTCAATATTCTGCGTGGTCACGCGGGTCTGGCCCATATGACCAGCCATCTTCTTGCCCTTGAACACCTTACCCGGGTCCTGACGCTGACCGGTCGAGCCGTGAGCGCGGTGGGTAACGGAGTTACCGTGGGAGGCACGATGACCAGCAAAATTGTGACGCTTCATAACACCGGCAAAACCTTTACCGATCGAAGTACCCGTCACGTCGACCTTCTGGCCGGCGACGAAGTGTTCGGCGGTGATTTCCGCGCCGACTTCGAGGAGGTTGTCCGGAGAAACGCGGAATTCCGCAAGCTTCGCCTTGGGCTCGACCTCGGCCTTCGCGAAATGACCGCGCATAGCCTTGGACGTGTTCTTTACCTTGGCGATACCAACGCCAAGCTGAACAGCCGTGTAACCATTCTTTTCAACTGTACGCTGAGCTACCACGTGGCAATTCTCCATGCGGAGAACCGTCACCGGCACATGCTCGCCGGCGTCGTTATAGACGCGGGTCATGCCCAGCTTCTGTGCAATAACACCTGAACGCATCGGGTTCGTTCCTTCCGTCCTCAAGCCGATTAAAGCTTGATCTCGACATCGACACCTGCGGACAGATCGAGCTTCATCAGCGCGTCAACAGTCTGCGGGGTCGGGTCAACGATATCGAGAAGACGCTTGTGCGTGCGCATCTCGAACTGCTCGCGGCTCTTCTTGTCGATGTGCGGCGACCGGTTAACTGTGAACTTTTCGATCCGCGTAGGAAGCGGGATCGGTCCGCGCACATTTGCACCGGTACGCTTGGCAGTCGACACGATTTCCCGCGTCGAAGCGTCAAGGATCCGATGATCAAACGCCTTAAGGCGAATGCGGATGTTTTGACCGTTCATTTCATCTGTTCCTTGTTACGCGGAGCGTCTCCGGAGAGACGCTCCTGCACAAACCTTAATTACTCGATGATCGAAGCGACGATGCCTGCACCGACGGTGCGGCCACCTTCACGGATAGCGAAGCGGAGCTTCTCTTCCATGGCGATCGGGACGATCAGCGTAACGTCAACGGTGACGTTGTCGCCTGGCATAACCATTTCCGTGCCTTCCGGCAGGGTCACAACACCGGTCACGTCAGTCGTACGGAAGTAGAACTGCGGGCGGTAGTTGGTGAAGAACGGCGTATGACGGCCACCTTCGTCCTTGGTCAGAATGTAAGCTTCTGCCTTGAACTTGGTGTGCGGCTTAACCGAACCCGGCTTGCAGAGAACCTGACCGCGCTCAACGTCTTCACGGCCGATACCACGAACCAG
>NZ_JACGXB010000022.1:0-52475 GCF_014138065.1 Ochrobactrum sp. P6BSIII
GGCGCGATCCAGCATCTGGCCGGCATGAAAGACAGCCGCGTCATCGTCGCCATCAACAAGGACGAAGAAGCGCCGATCTTCCAGGTTGCCGATTACGGCCTCGTCGGTGATCTCTTCACCGTGCTGCCGGAAATGGAAAAGCTGGCCTGATCTTTCCGACGGAGCGACAGAATGAAAAACCCCGCATAAGCGGGGTTTTTGTTGCTTAGTCTGCCAGCACCAGCAGATCGTGTGCCGCGAAATGTACGGTCACCTTGTCACCGCGCTGTGGCGGCGGCTGTGTCGGATCGTTGAACGTGTCGAAGGACAGGCGGTTTTTGCCGAGCGCCACGCGCGTGCGGATGACGGAGCCGAGGAAATGCACATCCTCGATGGTCGCATCCAGCGAAGTGTCGTGGCTCTTGCGCGCTTCGAGGCTGACGGCTTCAGGACGCAGCGCCAGTGTCACCGGTTTGCCCTTTGGATGATGGCCGAGCGTGTCGCGCACGGTGATCATGCGGCCGTCGAGGTCGATGCTGTTCTTTTCCGGTTCACTGACCGAAGCTTCCAGCATATTGAGCGTGCCCACGAAGGACGCCACAAAACGCGAGGCCGGACGGTTGTAAATGTCGAAAGGCGAGCCGATCTGGTCGGCGCGGCCTTCGTGCATAACGACGATGCGATCGGAAATCGACAGCGCTTCTTCCTGATCGTGCGTCACGAAAACCGTCGTGATGCCGAGCTTTTGCTGGATGGTGCGGATTTCTTCGCGCAGGCTGATGCGGATCTTGGCATCAAGCGCCGAGAGCGGTTCATCGAGCAGCAGCACCTGCGGCTTGGTGGCAAGCGCGCGGGCAAGCGCCACACGCTGCTGCTGGCCGCCGGACATCTGATAGGGATAGCGGTCCGCCAGATGGTCGAGGCGGATGAGGCCGAGCATTTCCTTCACCGTGGCGTCGATTTCCGCCTTCGGCTTGCCAGCAACGCGCAGGCCGAACGAAACGTTCTGCGCAACCGTCATGTTGGGAAACAGCGCATAGGCCTGAAACACCATGCCGATATTGCGCTGGTTCGGCTTGAGGTCGACCACGTCGGTGCCGTTGATCTCGATGGAGCCGTTATCCGGATCTTCGAAACCGGCGATCATCCGCAGCACGGTGGTCTTGCCGCAGCCCGATGGCCCGAGGAAGGAGACGAATTCGCCCTTTTCCACGGCGAGGTTGAAATCGTGGACGACGGTATTGGCGCCGAAGCTCTTTTTCAGGTTCTTGATATTGAGAAAAGCCATGAACGTTACCCGGCGGTTGTCTTGAATTTATTGAGGCGCGAAACGAGCTGCAACATGATGATCGCCAGCCACGTAATGCCAAACGAAATGATCGCCAGCGCGGACGGTTCATAAGCGCGGTTGGCGCCGACCAGCTGGAGATAGGGTCCGAAGGCCGGACGGTTCAGCAACGAAGCCAGCGTGAACTCGCCGATGACGATGGCGAAAGTGATGAAGGCGCCGCTCATCACGCCCGAAATCACATTCGGGAAGATGACCTTGAACATGATGGTGGGCCAGCTTGCACCAAGGCTTTGGGCCGCTTCCGTCAGCGTATTCACGTCGATGGTGCGCATGGCGGTATCAACGGCGCGATACATGTAAGGCAGCGACAATGTCATATAGCCGAACATCAAAAGCACGTCGGTTGCACGTGTCGATGCGGTGAACGGCAGCCAGGAAGACGAGTTGTAGATGCGCAGATAACCGAACACGATGACGATGGCCGGAATGACCAGCGGCATCAGCGTGATGAATTCCATCACCGGGCGCAATTGCGGCAGGCGCAGGCGCACCCAATAGGCGGTCGGTACAACCAGCAGGACACCGAAAATGATGGTCAGAATGCCCAGCAGGATCGAATAGCCGAAGGTTGCCTGGAAATTCGGGTCGGTGAAGACGACGCGATAGGCGTCGAAGGAATATTCGCCGCGCCGCATGCGCAACGAGAATTCGAACGTGCCGATGAGCGGCACGAGGAAGTAGACCGCGCCAATGAAAAAGGCGATCCACGCTCCGATTTTCTGAGCTGTCGAGCCTTTCATCGCTGCCACCTTTCGGCGCGGATACGCAGCCAGATATAGATCAGGTTGGATATGCCGGTGATGACGATCATGCCGAGCGCCAGCGCATAGCCGAGATTCTGGTTATGCAGAACGTCGCCGCGGATCTGCGCATAAAGCAGGATCGGCACGATGTTGAGCGAAGAGCCGGTCAGCGCATAGGCGGTAGCAATTGCGCCGAAGGCATTGGCGAAAAGCAATAGCGTCGTGCCGAGCAGGCTAGGCCACAGGATCGGGAAGGCCACCATGCGCCAGTATTGCGCATTGGTTGCACCGAGGATCGAGGAAGCCTCGCGCCATTCCTTCTTCAGACCATCGAGCGCTGGCGTCAGGATGAGCACCATCAGCGGGATCTGGAAGAAAAGATAGGTCAGCGTCAGGCCGAAGAAGCTGAGGAGGTTAAAGCCGGTCGAATAGAGATTGAAGCCGAACCACTCGCGCAGCAGGATCGTCACGAAGCCGGTGCGCCCGAGCGTCGCCAGAAAGGCGAAGGCGAGCGGTACGCCCGCAAAGTTGGACGCCACGCCGGAGAAGGTCAGAACGGTCGGGCGCAGCCATGACGGCAGATTGCCCAACACCACAGCCCAGGCCAGAAAGAAGCCGATAATTGCGCCGCCGATGGCCGATGCAAGGCTGACCTTGATCGAAATCCAGTAGGCGCTCATGATCTGCGGCTGGAACAGGTCGTTGATGTTCTGGAGCGTGAAATTGCCCGCCGGGTCCTGAAACGCGCCGATGATGAGATACATCGTCGGCCAGATCAGGAAGAGAATGGCGAAGAGGAAAAACGGCGCCACGCCAAGCCATGTCAACGGTAGTCGGCGTTTGCGAACGCTACCGACCGGACTGGCTGGGGCTGCTGTATCGGCTACTGAACTCATGCGCTCTTTCTTCGGCTGTTTGTTTCGCACGCGCTGCATGCGAAAACAGGCAAGATACACGACATATCCGTCGAGTAGAGGCCAACAAAACGGGAAAATCGGAATTGGACCAACCGGGAAATGCCCGGCTGGTCCAACGCCTTTTTCACAGGTCCATCGTCAGAAACGAACGAAGTCGCTTACTTGACGTTGGCGCCGACGACGCTGTCCCATTCCTTGGTGATCGTTGCCTGTGCGGCGTCAATCTGTTCCAGGGTCGGGAAGATTGCCTTTTCATAGGCGGTTGCGTCCGGCAGCTTGTCGAGCAGATCCTTCGGGATCTTGCCAGCCTTGCTCATCGCATTGAAGCGGATCGGGTGGCAGTAGCCCTTCAGATAGCCGATCTGGCCTTCATCCGAATAGATGTGTTCCATCCAGAGCTTGGCTGCGTTCGGATGCGGTGCGTAGGCGCTGATGGCCTGCACGTAGACACCGGCAATCACGCCCGACTTCGGGATGATTGTTTCAACTTCCGGGTTGCCCTTCAGCGTGTCGCGGTCGGCAAGCGCGTTGTAATCCCAACGGATGATGATCGGGGTCGAGCCCTGCGCCAGCGACGCGGCCTTGCCGATAACCGGCACGAAGTTGCCCTTTGCATTCAGGTCCTTGAAGAACTCGAGGCCCTTCTTGCCAGCGGCTTCGCCCGGCTCTGCGCCAGCAGCAATACCGGCAGCGTGAACGCCGAGAATGGCCTGTGCCGAAACGCGCGGATCGCCAGCCAGCGAAACGGCATTGGCATAATCGCTCTTCAGAAGGTCAGCCCAATCCTGCGGAGCGTCCTTGATGATGTCCTTGTTCACTTCGAAGGCCAGAACGCCGTAATAGTCGCCGTACCAGAAGCCTTCGGCATCCTTGGCGCTATCCGGAATTTCGTCCCAGGTCGAAACCTTGTAAGGCTGGATCAGGCCGTCTTTCTTGGCCGAGGTGCCGAAAGCAAAGCCGACGTCGATGACGTCCGGAGCCTGCGGGCCCTTATTGTCCTTGTTGGCCTTGATGGCTTCAATTTCATCGCCCGAACCGGCATCCGGGTTCAGCTCGTTGACCTTGAGGCCATACTTGTCCTTGAAGCTCTTGATGATTTCGCCATAGCCGCACCAGTCGTGCGGGAGTGCGATGGTGGTCAGTTCGCCTTCTGCCTTGGCTGCAGCGATCAGTTCGGCTGACGGCTCGGCAGCGGCGATGGAAACTCCGGCAACGGCGATAGCGGTCGAAAGCGACAGCAGACGCGCTGTATAGCTAAGCATTGTTTGACTCCCCTAATATAGGTCGACGAAAGCCCCCGGCCAATTCCGGAGCCCGCCTACCCGTTACCCGCCCGACATGACGGTTGGATGACAGTTTGCTGCTTGTCACAAATTGCCAACAGCAGAAAGTGAAACACGTTTTCAGTAGCTTAGCAATTCATCCCTGTGGGGAAGGGGCATTTTTATGACAAGAAATGTGACAGAAGTTTCGCGGTTGTCACATTTTGAACGGAAGCTGTTCCCGCTACGACAAGGATTTGCCTGCTCGCGGCGTGGTTGTGTTTTCGGGCCCTTTAAACGAAAAAACCCGAAAGGCTTATGAACCTTTCGGGTTTCGTATGAAAGCTTGGGAGGGTGCTTTCAGGGTGTCTTTTCCGGCTCGCGGAGCTGGCTAGTGCCCGCCACCACCACCGGCCACCTGCTTTGGCTTGCGCAACAGGATGGCGCAGACGGCCAGCGAACAGAACATCATCGTCAGGATGAAGAACACGTCGATGAAGGACAGGAGCGTCGCCTGCTGCCGGACCATGCCCGACAATTTGGAAATCGCGATTGTTGCGCCGTCGAGACCGGCGGCATTGTATTTCGCTGTCAGGTCGGCGAGCATCTGCTCGGCTTCCGCATTGCCCCAGCGCACATGTTCGGCAAGCCGGTCATAATGCATGTCGCCGCGGCGCGTCAGGATGGTGTTGATGACGGCAAGGCCGACAGCGCCGCCGAGGTTACGCGTCAGGTTGAAGAGGCCGGAGGCGTTCTTCAAAAGCGCAGGTGGCAGCGTGCCCAGCGCCAGATTGTTGATCGGCACCATGCAGAGCATCAGCGAACAGCCGCGCAGGATCTGCGGGATCAGCAATTCATGGAAATCCCAATCGGCGGTCAGGCCAGTGACGGTCCATGTACCGGCGGCAAAACCGAGGAAGCCGATCATCATCATCAGGCGCGGGTCCATGCGATTGGACAGGAAACCTGCAACCGGCGCGGTCATGAACATGGCAAGACCGCTGACGAACAGCGCTTCGCCGATCTGCAACGCATCATAGCCACGCACGCTGGCGAGATAGAGCGGATAGAGATAGGTCAGCCCGTAAAGTCCCACGCCCATGACGAAGGAAAACAGCGAGCCGAACGCGAAATTGACGTTCTTGAAGGCACGCAAATCCACGATGGGTTCTTCGGATGTGAAGGCGCGATAGAAGAAGAGAATGCCGCCAACGGTCATCACAATGGTCAGGATGAAAATCGCCTGATCCTGCAACCAGTCGTTACGCGGGCCTTCTTCCAGCACATATTCCATGGAGCCGAGGAAGGCTGCCATGCCGATAAGACCCCACCAGTCGAACTTGCTGAGAAGCGAGCTGTCGCCTTCGTCGAAGTCGATCAGGTTCCAGGCGGCGATGGTGACCAGAATGCCGGGGCCGACATTGACCAGAAACAGCCAGTGCCAGGAAAAGGCGTGGCTGAGATAGCCGCCGACCGTCGGGCCGATGGTCGGTGCAAGCGTGGCCACAAGGCCGATCATCGGTGACACGATGGAGCGCTTGGAGGGTGGGAAGATGGTGAAGGCTGCCGCGAACACGCTGGGGATCATGCCGCCGCCGATGAAGCCCTGAATGGCACGATAGACGATCATCTGATCGATATTCGTCGCGGTGGCGCAGAGCATACTGGCCAGTGTGAAGCCCGCCGCCGAAAGCGTAAACAGCACGCGCGTCGACAACAGTCGTCCGAGGAAGCCGGACAGCGGGATCATGATGACTTCCGCGATCAGATAGGACGTCTGCACCCACGAAATTTCGTCGGAGCTGGCGCTCAGGCCCGCCTGAATTTCGGACAGCGATGCCGAGACGATCTGGATGTCGAGAATCGCCATGAACATGCCGAAGACCATGGCCAGAAAGGCGATAGCCTTTTTGGGGTCGATGCGGTCATCTACCGGGGCTATTGGCCCCATTGTCGTGTCTGCGGCCATGATGGCGCACTCTCCAGGACAAAGCATTTCCAGCAAAAGTGCGAAGCGGTTTTGCGTTGGACAATGCAGTGCGAAACAAGACTGCATTTCCAGCAAAAGTGCGAAGCGGTTTTGCGTTGGATAATGCGTAAAAATAACTAGAGCGGTTCCGGCGATTCCGTAAAGCCGGAACCACTCTGGAAGAAAAGACGGCGCGGAACACAAAAGCCGCGCCGCTGCTTATCCTTGCGACAATCGTATCGTCGAATTTTTAGTTCGACTTGTCTTCAGGGGCGGTACGCGTATCGATGTCCACGACAACGCTCAGACCGGCGCGGATTTTACCGGATCCCAGCGCATCCTGCGGAATGGCGATACGGACCGGCACGCGCTGCACCACCTTGGTGAAGTTGCCGGTGGCGTTTTCCGGCGGCAGAAGCGAGAACACCGCACCCGAAGCGGGGGCAACCGAAACGACCTTGCCGTCAAACTTGGTACCGTCGATGGCGTCGACATAGATATGCGCCGTCTCGCCGGTCTTGATGTTGGCGAGCTGCGTTTCCTTGTAGTTGGCGTCGATATAGAGCTGACCGACTGGCACCAGTGCTGCGATCTTCTGACCGGCGGATACGAGGTCGCCCTTCTTGCCGGAGAGATTGCCAACCACGCCGTCAAACGGTGCGCGTAATGTAGTGAAGGCCAAATCACGGGCCGCTTTATCACGAGCAAGTTCTAGCGATTTTGTGCCGCTGTCGGTTTCTTTATACTGCGCATTGAGAACGTCGATATTCGCCTTGGCGGAAGCGATCTGCGCATCGGCGCTGGCGACATTGGCGCGTGCCTGGTCGAGCGACGACTGGGCCGTATCGAGGTCGGCCTGCGCGACAAAACGCGTGGCGTGCAATTTCTGCACGCGCGTCAAGGTGGCCTGAGCATTGGTCAGGACAGCGTTTGCTGCCTGTTTCTGTGCTTCGGCCTGCTGTTGGGTTGCCTTTGCTGCGGTCGTCTGCGCGACGATGCGGGCCAGCGTTTCCTTTTGCGTGGAAAGCTTGGCTTCCGTTTCGTCGAGAGCGATCTGATAATCGCCGGAATCAAGCTGGAAGATCACATCGCCAGCCTTGACATGCTGGTTGGCGACGACCGGAATATTGTCGATATAGCCCGTAACTTTCGGCGCAATGGACGCGATATCGCCCTGTACATAGGCGTCGTCGGTCGAAACCATGAAACGGCCTACGGTCCAATAATCATAGCCATACCAGAGGCCTGCGGCCACAGCGACGATCAAAACACCCGGCAGCACAACGCGCTTGCCGAAGCCCTTTTTCTCGCCACCTTTCGCATTTTCCTTGTGCGGCGTCTCCTGTGGACGCGCATTGGGTACAGCGTGGGGCTGCGTTCTCTCGTTCTGCGGTGCATCATTTGTTGCCGGAGCTTCGTCCGGCGTAAAGGTTTTGGCCGTCGGAAACTGGCGAATATCGGCCTGATCTACAGACTTCTTGGCAGTCATAGGAGAAACTTTCTGCACATCCAGTGGATTGAACCGCTCGGTTCGATGTTGACATAATCCAATAAGATGCGCATATCAAGCGATATCGAACCGCTCGGTTCGAAAAAATATAAGAGTTTTGTGATATGAAGCCCGAACGGCATACCGAAGGAAGCCCAGAAACGCTCACCACGCCTGATCTCGATCGGCAAGATGCGGGCGAAGTTGCGGCCAATTTCGTCAAGACGGGCTCAAAATCCGAAAAGCTTGCAAAATCCGAAAAGTTTAAAGCCAGTTCGCTTGCATGCGCGCCTGAAACCGAATGCGGACGCACGCGGCTTGGCGCGGGTCAGGACCCGGCAAAGCGCAGCCAGATACTGGAAGGCGCGCAAAGCGTATTCCTGCGCATGGGCTTCGATGCCGCCAGCATGAACGATATCACCCGTGAAGCGGGCGTGTCGAAGGGCACGATCTACGTCTATTTCAACAGCAAGGAAGACCTGTTCGTCGCTTTGTGCGAACACTACCGTCATACCATGTTCAGCACGCTGATCGGCAAGCTGGACAATGGTTTTTCCAATCGTGAGGAACTGACGGAGTTCGGCATCGCGCTCGTGACGCTGATTACGTCTTCGACCGCCATTCGCGCGCAGCGCATCGTTCTGGGCGTCAGCGAGCGTAAGCCGGAACTTTCCGCCCGTTTCTATGACCGGGGTCCGAAGCGCAGTCTGGTCGCCATGGCCGAATATCTTGAAAAGATGATCGAGGACGGCGTTCTGGAGCCGTTCGATGTCGATCGGGTCGCCTATCAGCTCTCCGATCTGTTTCTCGCCGGGCTTTATCGCCCGCGTCTGTTCGGTGTGATTGCCGACGAGCCATCAGACGAAGCCATTCGCAAAAACGTGGAAACGGCGGTGGATTTCTTCTTCCGAGCCTATGGCAAGACTAGTTAAGCGGCGTATTTGTTCCAATTGGGAACAAGCTTTTTGAAACTGTGCCTTATTTTCACTCTGTTCTTGTGTGTAACAACTTGCGGCACAATAATTGCGAGTTGCCATGAGGCGTATTTTTTTTGTCACTTATAAACAATTAAGCAGTTTGTCGGGCGCGATTCGAAACATGGTCGCCAGCAGGACATAAGGCGACGGACCGAAAGCTTAAGCGGCTTGATTCTTAAGGATATTTCGCATGACTCTTGACCTGATTCATTTTCCTAATTTCAAGAAGACGTTTTTTGGAGCAGCATTTCAGAGCGATACGCTCACACTTTTGACCCGCATCCGCGATGAAGTTGGCTGCCGGCACATCATGCACGCCTATCGTGGCCGCATGAATGAGTGTGCCAAGCTCAATTCCAACGATCTGACGCTGGTGATGACCGTTCCGACCGCCTGGTCGGCGCGCTATTCGACGAAGAACTACTTCGCCATCGATCCGATCTTTCAGGAGGATGCACCTTATTTCTCCAATGACGGCAGCGGCATCGTGCATGATCTGCAGGAAGACGCCAATATTTGTCCGTCAGTTGCGGAACTGTTGCAGGATGCTGAAAAGCACGGGCTCGGCAATATTTTCATTGCTGTTTCCGCGCGCAATCCGAAGGGCGCTTCCGGCTGCACGCTGTTCTCGTTCGAGATCGACAAGGACGAGGATCGCGAACAGTTCGTGGCCAAGCTGCGTCCGCGTCTGCTCAGTGTGTCTGGTGTGATCCACAATGCGCTGTGCGGCCATAAGGATGCCAGCTCGGTGGCGAGCCTGCTCACACCGCGTGAGGTGGATTGTCTGCGTTGGGCGGCAAATGGCAAAACCGACGGTGAAATTGCTGATATTCTCAGCATCGCCCGCTGGACGGTGGTGACCTATCTGCAAAACGCGAAAATCAAGCTGAATTGCTCCAACCGCACGTCGGCTGTGGCGACAGCTTTGTCACTTGGCATTATTGAAATGCCGGGCACCGAACATCTTATGTAATTCAGCAATTGCCGGCTCGGTGACGGGCCGGTCACGATGCTTCCGGATAGACCGGAAGCGCAGACTGTTTTGATTTATTTTGTTTTATTGATTGCATTTCCGAACGCGGGGCGTTCAGCCCCGCTGGAAATAAACTAGCCGCTTAAACTGCTTGATGGCACCGGATGCGTTTGCTCGCGTCCGGTGTCATATTTTCAGGCCCGTTTCTTGAGAGGCAGTCTTGCCTCGCGGAAAGCGTTTCGCAGGTGCGCCGTGTTCTTTGCGGGATCCTGATCGGCATCTTCAAAGGTGATGTGGTTCAGCTCCACGCCAGCCGTTTTATCCGTCAGGATCAGCCGGAAATAGGCATAGACGCCCTGATTGCGGAATTCCATGTCCAGCACCACCGATGGCGGTGATTGCCAGTCGCAGCGATAGTCGCCGCCATGGCCCAGTTCCAGCGTGCCGGGGAAGAAGTAAAGCTCCGTCGCAGAGCTGACGACATCGGCAATATTGGCAAACAGTTCGCAGCGGATGAAGGCGATGTAGTCAGCCGGATCGACAAGACGCAGCTCTGTCACCACTTCATGCAGGTTCTCGGCGATGATCGCTTCACGTTCGTTGGAAAATTGCAGACTCTTCATCGTGTCACCATCGATCGTTGAGAACAGGCCAATAATATTTGGGAATAGGGCAAAGTCATAGCTATACCATTAGTGTAATGCATGCCGCGTATTGATGATGCGGATGAGTTCGGCAACGGCTTTATAGAATTCCGGTGCAATCATCTGATCGACATTCACCTGTTTATAAAGTGCGCGTGCGAGAGGCACGTCCTCGAAGACTGGTATCGAGTGCTGGGCGGCCACTTCTCTTATCTTGAGCGCGATCAGATCCTGCCCCTTTGCAACGACGACCGGTGCGGCGTCTTCATTCGGCTTGTAGCGTAGTGCTACGGAGAAATGCGTCGGATTTGCGACAATCAGCGTGGCGGTCGGCACGGCGCTGATCATACGGCGGCGGGCGCGATCACGTCCGAGTGAGCGCAGGCGCGATTTGACCAGCGGGTCGCCTTCCGACTGCTTCAGCTCGTCCTTGACTTCCTGCCGCGTCATGCGCAGTTCCTGACGCCAGTGGATGCGCGACCAGGCAAGGTCGAAGGCTGCGATCGCTGTAATTGCCAGCACATTGGCGACCAGAAGGCGCACCATGTTTTCGCGCAGGAATTCCGGCAGGGCGCTCGGTTCGGTCGCAACCGCGTCCGTGAACAGGCTGTTGCCCTGAAAGAAGACGATGAAAACGATGAGGCTGGCGGCGAGAAACTTCGCCACCGATTTCAGAAATTCCACCTGACCGCTGCGGCCGAAAATGCGCTGCCACCCCTTGAGTGGCGAAATGCGCGAAGCCTGCGGGCGAATACGCTCGCCGACGATGCGCGGCGCGTTCTGGAAGGCGGAGGACGCGATGCCTGCCAGCGGAATGATGATGAAGACCGGCACAAGTGCTGCGCCGACCGCCAGCGCCAGCACGCTGAACAGGCGGCTTGCATCTTCGGCGCTGTTGAGAACCCAGTCCTCGGGACGGTCGATCAGTTCGCGCAGAAACACGGCGAGTTTTGTCGTGGCGGGTGCGGCGACAAAGACGGCGATGATCAGAAACGAGGCGACGCCAGCGAGGATCGGCGTTTCGCGGGAAAAGGGCATATTGCCCTTTTCCAAGGCGTCGCGGATCTTCTGCTCGGTCGCTTCTTCTGTTTTGCTTTCCTTATCGGTATCGTCCGCCATGCGTCACACCGGTCCTCAGGCAGAAGCTTCGTTCGCGTCGAGGGTGATGATGCCGCGCTCGGAAAGATCAATGGCAATGCGCGAGATCGTACGGCGTGCGTCGGCGATATTCTGGGCGGTGATATTGCCCTGCTCGGCGCCAAGTTCCGTTTCCACCATGCGGCGACCGCGGGTGGAGAGCGAGGACAGGACGAGTTCCTGAAGCTTGGCATCTGCGCCACGCAGCGCAGTTGCGATCTGTTCGGTCTGCACTTCATCGAAGAGCAGCAGACGAGCGCGCTGTGACAGGCGCTCGATGTCTTCGAAGGTGAAGAGCTTGGCCTTGATGCGATTGAGATCGTCGCGGTTGAGGTCCTCAAGGCTTGCCATCAGTTCTTCCATCTCGCTCTTGTCGAGTTGGTTGAAGATATTGGCAATCTGGCCGTGATGGGCTTTGACCGGGCCGGAATCACTGCGACCCAGAAGATCGCGGCGCAGCACATCTTCCAGCAGTTCGGCTGCGGCGGGCGCGACATTGCCGATATGCAGCGAGCGCTGCACGACGGCATTGCGCAGCTGCGGCGGCAAGGCCACGAACAGGCGCGCGGCAAGGTCCGACGGCAGTTTGGAGACGATATAGGCGATGATCTGCGGATGCTGGTCGGCCAGATAGGCTTGCAGGCTGTCGACCGGCAGGCGACCGAGCTGCACCCAGACCGATTCCTGTACCAGCTGTGGCTGCACGCGCTCTTCGAACACGGCGTCCACTTCTTCCTGCGGCAGCGTATCGCGCAGCAGGCCCTCAAAGCGTTGCCCGGCTTCCGAAACCGGCGCGCCCTCGGCGAACGAGTCCTCGAATTCCTTCACGAGCTGTTCGAAATCGAGCGGCGAGATCGGGTCCAGCGTGCGGGCATGACCGGCAAGCTTGCGCAGATCCTCGGCGCTGAAATGCTTGAGAAGGCGCGACGCAGCCGGGCGGCCGATAGCCACCAGAATAGCTGCCGCCTTTTGCGCGCCGCTCAGCGTATCGATGATGCCGCTGGCGCTTTCTTCAGCGAGGTTTTGCTGCTCTTTGTCGGTCATGGAGATGTCCGGGCCGTTCCGTTACTTGCCGATGATTTCGGTGAGGCTGACGCCGAAACGCGAAGAATCGTCTTCGAGCACGATGACTTCACCGCGTGCGATCACGCGACCGTTCACGACGATATCGACAGGATCGCCGATCTGCTTGTCGAGGGTGATCACCGCGCCGCGACCGAGCTTCATCAGATTGGCGACCGGCATGGTCGTGCCGCCGAGAACCACCTGCACATCAACGGGAATACCCATGATGAGTTCGAGATTGGGCTTGGAAGCACCTTTCTGTGCGCTACGCGGCTTATCTTCGCGCAGTTCCTCGATGGCTTCGTCCAGTTCCTGCTGCATGTTCTTGTCCTTGTTGTCAGCGCTCATGCCTGCCCCGCAATTTCAACGGTCGCCTTGCGGACCGCGCGATGCACGAACACCGGCAGCGCATTCTTTTCTTTCTGTTCGACGGCTGGCTCGCGGTTGCGGCCAGCACTGTCAGCGACCGAGCGGGCCAGGGTATCGGCCTGACGCATGTCGCGGGAGAGCGCCTTGCGCAGGCGGTTCAGCTCCTCAATGGCTTCTTCCATCTCGCGGCGCACGCGCTGGGTTTCGCCAAGGCGGGCCTCAAGCTTCACATTCTCATCGACGAGATCGGTGCGCTCGCTCTGGATCGCCTTTACGGCGCGTTCCAGACCATTGGAGGCAGCCGCGACGCGTAGCGCCAGCACCTTGCCGAGCTTGATCGTTTCGTTGGCCTTGCGACCGACCACGATCAGCGCGCCCAGCGAAGCAAGAGCCATCAGCGTGGAAAGAATATTAGCCAGCAACAAGCTCATCGATGAAATCCTCTTCCTGATTGACCGGGTCGCCGACCTTGACGGTGAAATGAATGCCCGATTTGCCGAGCGAACATTTGAAAAGCTGCTGGTTGCCTGCGCGCAGACGCACCTGCTCCATGGCGTCGGCAGGCAGTTTCAACACCTGTCCGATCTCCAGTTTGGACAGCGCGTCCAGCGTCATCGAACCTTGCTGAATGAAGGCTTCAAGCTCAATGCGGGCGCGGCTGACTTCATTGCGCAGCTTCTTGGCCCAGGTCGGGTCGGCCTGATTCATGGGGCGACGCAGGAAGGCAGCGACGGCGTCCTGCATCGGCTTGTGGGTGCTGCGCGGCAGCAGAAGATGCACCTGTCCGGTCTTGCCCGCTGCCGTCACATCAATCCGGCAGGCGAAAAGACGCGACCGTTCGAAATTGGTGCGGTCGAATTCGGCGATGTCGACGCATTCACCGGCGGCGAACATCGACTGCACACTGCCCGCCCAGCCCGACAGGGAGCCCGCGTTGAACACTTGATCCAGCGCACCGGCAAGATGGTCGGCGAGAAGGGCGGAAATCTTGTGTTCGACCATGCCGAACGGGCGCTCGACATCGACATTGCCGAGATTGCCTTGCGCGCCATACATGGCTTCGATGATCGAGAAGACCAGCGGCGCATCGACAGTCAGATAAAGCGTCGAGCCCCAGCGCTCCACCTTGAGCGGCGCAATGATGGCTGCGCTGTCGAGAATGGCGGAGAAAGCCGTGTCGTCCGCGCTTTCCACCGCACCGGCCTCAACTTCGAAAGCCGCCGCGCAACCATGCTTCAACCGCTCGCAGAAATGCGTGGAGGCATCCTTGAACACATGGGCAAGCGACTTCAGATCGTCGCCAGACAGTCCGGCTGCGCGCAGCAGATTGTCGGCCAGCACGTCATTCTTGCGGTGTTGTTCCGACATGGTCGCTTCAACAGTCGTTTCGGACGTTGTCATCTTATGCGGCCTGCTGTGTCGGCGCGCTCGCCATGGTTTCCTGTTCGACCACGTCGATGGTCGGGCGGTCGTAAGCGGAGATGGTCTTGCGTCCGTATTCAACCGCGATCTGTGGCAGCGAACCGTTCATATAGGCAAGCAGCGTCTGCTTCACGACGACATAGAGACGGTTCTTTTTCTCGCGGGTCGATTTGATCTTGGTCGCGATGGGACCGACAACGCCATAGGAAAAGAAGATACCGGCGAAGGTGCCGACAAGGGCTGCACCAATCAGGTGGCCGAGCACTTCCGGTGACTGGTCCAGCGCGCCCATGGCCTTGATAACGCCGAGAACGGCGGCAACGATGCCAAGCGCTGGCAGGGCTTCCGAGATCGTGACCATGGCCTGATAAGGCTTCAGCTTGTCGCGGGCGATGGTGTGGATTTCCTCGTCCATCAGCGCTTCGATTTCGTGCGAGCGCACATTGCCGACAATGATGAGGCGGCAATAATCGCAGATGAAGTGGGTGAGGTCTTCGTTTTTCAGAACGCTCGGATAGGCCAGAAAGATCGGCGATTCCTTGGGATTGTCGATATGGACTTCCACTTCATTGCGCGACTTGGCGCGCAATTCGCGCATCAGGCTATAGAGCAGGCCCAGAACATCCAGATAATCGCGCTGCTTGGGCACGGCGTTGGTGAACGCTTCCATGCAGGCGCGGCCGGTATCCTTCACGAGCGAAAACGGGTTGGCGACGAAGAACGTGCCGAGCGCCGCGCCCAGAATGATGACGAACTCCCATGGCTGGATGAGCACGCTGACATGTCCGCCCATGGCGATAAAGCCGCCCAGCATACAGCCCAGTGTGATGGCGAGACCAATGATAATGCCCAAAGCCCGAGACTCCCGCAGAATAGTTCTTTGAATCAAACATAGGCAGCGCGGCTTGCGCGAAACTTGCCGATGATCACCCGAGGGCCACGGAGTTTCATCAGCTTCGGACAAGCTTGGTCTCGCATAAAGGATGGAACTATCAGCAGGGGGTCATGCACATGGTCGATACGATGACGAGCTATCGCCTGATCGCGTCGGATATGACGCGGTCTTTGCAGCGCGTTTCGAAAGAACCGGTAGTGTCTCGGGAAACGGCGTATTTCCAGGAAAACATCGGCAATGTGAAATCAATCGACGATTTCATGTCGGATACCCGCCTTTTCAATTATGCGATGAAGGCGTTCGGTCTGGAAGACATGGCCTATGCCAAAGCTTTCGTGCGCAAGATCCTGACGGAAGGCGTCACGGATGACGACGCCATGGCCAACAAGCTGACCGACAAGCGCTATAAGGAATTTGCGACCGTTTTCGACTTTGCGGGCAAGGGCGCCGAGGCAACCCAAAGCACCGATGCACAGCAGGGCGTGGTGGATAAATATCTACGCCAGACGCTGGAAACTGAAGCCGGTGACCAGAATGAAGGTGTGCGTCTGGCGCTCTATTTCCAGCGCAAGGCTTCGACCATCACCAATGCTTATGAAATCCTTGGCGACAAGGCTTTGCTGACCACCGTGCAGACCATGTTCGGCTGGCCGACCACCATGTCCAATGCCGATATCGACAAGCAGGCAAAGATGGTCGAAGGCAAGATCGATATCTCGCAATTGTCCGATCCCGACTATGTGTCGAAACTCATTTCGCGCTTCACGGCCATGTATGAAATGAACAATCCGAGCGCCAGCAGCCCTGCCTCCATCGCGTCGTTTCTGCTCGGTAGTACGTCGTCTATCGGCATCTCGACGGCTATTCTTACCACCTTGCAGAACTTCAAGCCGGGCGGTCGCTGATCCATGCAGAATAATTCGATCTATGTCGGGCTTTCCTCGCTCATTACGCTTGAACGGCGAATGGATTCGATTGCCCAGAATGTCGCCAACGTTTCCACCGTCGGTTTCCGGGGCGAGGGCACCAAGTTCGATTCGATTGTCTCCAAAAAGGCAAGCGACGATGTGAGCTTTGCCAGCGCGGGCAAAAGCTATATTCGCACCGAGCCCGGCCCGATGGTCAAGACGGACAATCCGCTCGACATCGCCGTCAAGGGCGATGCGTGGCTGTCGCTCAACACGCCGCAGGGCCAGATCTACACGCGCGACGGGCGCATGAAGATGCTGGCGACTGGCGAGCTGGTTTCGATGATGGGCTATTCGGTGCTTGATGTCGGCGGCGCGCCGATGATGCTCAATCCGGATGGCGGCGCGCCCAAGATTTCCGCCGATGGCGCGGTCTATCAGAATGGCGCGCAGATCGGTTCTCTTGGTCTTTATTCCATTCCTGCCGATGCCGAGCTGAAATATGCGGGCAATTCCGGCGTGATCCCCAACAAGGCTGCAACGCCGGTTTTCGACGACAACAGCGTCGGCGTGGTGCAGGGCATGATCGAAGGCTCGAATGTTGACGCCATGACGGAAATGACGCGCCTCATCAGCGTCAGCCGCGCCTTTGAACAGGTCAATAATCTGCTGTCCCAGCAGGAAGCGACCGTGTCTGAAGCCATCAAGACGCTGGGCTCCAAAAACGGATGACGCCAGATTTACCGCTCGCGCGGCTTGCCGCCTTTGCTCGTCAACAGGCCGTGGAACCGAAGTCCTTATCCGGCATCGGGGGCACGGTCAGCGACGTGTCACGCTCGGCGATAGCCGTGCGCGGGCTGTCGCGCGATGCGCGGCTTGGCGATGCGGTGGCGATAAGGGCTGCGGGCGGCACCAGTCTGGCGGAAATCATCCGCGTTGCGGATACGCAGGTTCTCGTGAAGCCCTTCGATGACCGGATCATTCCCTCATTGGGGGCCGCGGTTTTCGAGGAAGGTCAGCTCAGCATCCGTCCGGCGCTCGAATGGCGCGGGCGGGTGATCAATGCGCTGGGGCAGCCGATTGACGGCAGGGGCGCGCTTCTGCCCGGTCCGCGTCCGATGGCGTCTGAAAATCTGGCGCCGGCTGCTTTGCGCCGGGGTCGTGTGGATCGCGGGCTGCGCACTGGCGTCGATGTGATCGACATTTTCACGCCGCTTTGCTTTGGCCAGCGTATCGGCATTTTTGCCGGTTCCGGCGTCGGTAAATCCACGCTGCTGGCCATGATGACGCGTGCTGCCGATTTCGACACGGTGGTGCTGGCGCTGACCGGCGAGCGCGGACGCGAAGTGCGCGAGATGTTGGAAGAAACCATGGCCGGCCATCTCGACAAGACCATCACCGTCGTCGCGACAGGTGATGAAAGCCCGATGATGCGCCGTCTCGCACCCAATACGGCGACGGCGATTGCGGAATATTTCCGCGATCTTGGCCAGAATGTTCTGCTGATTGTTGATTCCGTCACGCGCTTTGCCCATGCGGCGCGCGAGGTGGCGATTGCGGCGGAAGAGCCGCCGGTTTCGCGCGGTTATCCGCCGAGCGTGTTCAGCCAGCTGCCGCGCCTTCTGGAGCGTGCCGGGCCGGGCAGCGCTGATACAGGCGGTAGCATTACCGGCATTTACTCGGTGCTCGTAGATGGCGACGATCATAATGATCCGGTATCCGATACGATTCGTGGCACGCTGGACGGCCATATCGTGCTCGACCGTACGATTGCAGCGCTGGGGCGCTTTCCGGCGGTCGATGTGCCGGGCTCGGTTTCGCGTCTCGCCAAGCACAACTGGACGGCGGAGCAGCGCAAGCTCGTCAGCCAGCTTCGCAGCATGGTGGCCCGCTTCGAGGAAACACGCGATCTGCGCGCCATTGGTGCGTATCAGAAGGGACATGACGGGATTCTCGATCAGGCGGTGGATCTCGTTCCGCGCATCTATGATGCCTTGCAGCAATCCCCCGAGACACCGCGTTCAGACGATCCCTATCAGAAACTCGCCGCCGCGTTGCGCGGGGAAAAACAGGCATCCAATCCATGATGACGGGCAACAAGAACCGACGCAAAAACGCCGAAGAAAAGATTTTGGCCGATCTGGAAGCGGAAGTGGAAACCGTCGCCGCGCAAGAGGGCGGCAAGAGACCGCATAGCAAGGTCGATCGCTATCTCAAGATTGCAGCGGTCACGCTGGCTGCTGGTTGTGCCATGCTGCCTTTCATCACCTATCTCCAGCGCATCGAGCTTGCACCTGCCGAAAAGGCGGAACGCAAGATCATCGATCCGCTGGACCGTTCGGAACAGAAGACGGTGCGCCGCTTTCCGTCCTTTCGCCCCTCGGATCGTGTTGCCCCCAGTGCGGATATCGATAACACCATGACCGGCTCGGTCATGTCCAACGGCAAAGGTCTGCCGGGGACCGGGGCTGGCACTGGCGGCGAAGGCGGTGGTGACGGACAGGCTTTCCCGAAGCCGGTCTTTGCGCTGCGCGAAGTCGTGGGTGGCATGGCGATGATCGAGGATACATCCGGCTACTGGTTCGTGGAAAAAGGATCGCTGCTGCCGGATGGCAGCCGCCTTGTTTCCATCGGTCAGGGCTCTGGAACCTGGCAATTGACTACGTCGTCGGGCGACGTGATTGAAATGCGGAGGTAGGGGAGTAGGGCAGTAAGGGAATAGGGGAAGTATGTTTTGGTTGCGGACGACCGCAGCGACCGTAATCTCCTACTGCCCTACTGCCCTACTGCCCTACTGCCCTACTGCCCTACTGCCTTAATCCCCTACTCCCTTACCCCCCGCAAGCTTGACGCAAGTTCCGCCCCGTAAATTAACGAACGGTAAAGGCGGGAAACTCCATGAGCTCCATTCATCTTTTCGATCTGGCCGCAAGGCAAGTGCAGTGGCTGTCGGTTCGGCAAGCGACTGTCGCTGGCAATGTCGCCAATGCGAACACGCCGGATTTCAAGGCGCGCGACGTTCAGCCCTTCGCCGATGTGCTCGACAAGACGCAGCTCACCATGGCTGCGACCAGTCCGCAGCATCTTGAAGCCGAAGCAAACGGCATCGCGGGCGCACGCCTGCGCCCCGACGACATCACCGAGGAAACCCATTCGGGCAATACCGTCGATGTCGAGCAGGAAATGATGAAGGCAGGCGAGATTTCCCGCGAATATTCGCTCAACACCAGCATCGTCAAAGCGTTCCATCGCATGATGCTTTCAGTCGCGAAGGGATAATCCATGTCTTCCGACGCCTTGCAGAATTCACTGAAGATCGCAGCCTCGGGCCTTTCGGCCCAGTCGACACGTCTGCGCATCGTTTCGGAAAACATCGCTAATGCCCAGTCGACGGGCAAGACGGCGACCGACGATCCCTATCGCCGCAAGACGGTTTCTTTCCGCACCGAGCTGGAACATGGCACGGGCGCCGCAGAAGTGCGCGTTGCGGAAGTGGGCAAGGATACCTCGCCCTTCGTCGAACAATACGATCCGAGCCATCCCGCCGCCGATGAGCGCGGCTATGTCCGTTACCCGAACGTCAACATGGTCGTCGAAATGGCGGACATGCGTGAAGCCAACCGTTCTTATGAAGCCAATTTGCAGGTCGTCAAGCAGGCGCGTGAGCTGATCTCGATGACCATCGATCTCCTGAGGAGCACATAATGTACGACTCGATCATGAGCATTTCGGCGCGCAATGCCCTGTCGCGCCTTTCCGAAACCGTCGCCGAGAATGGCGTCGGTTCTGCCGCTTCCACGACTGCGCCGCAGGCTGTTCCGACAGCGCCCGGCGCGTCCTTCGGCGATGTGCTGTCGCAGATGACGGATTCGGTCGGCCAGAAATTGCAGGCGGCGGAAGCCACCTCCATTCAGGGCATCAAGGGCAATGCGCCGGTGAACGAGGTGGTCAGCTCGGTCATGGAAGCAGAGCAGTCGCTCCAGACGGCAATCGCGATCCGCGACAAGATTGTGCAGGCCTATCTCGAGATCAGCCGCATGTCGATTTAAAGCATTTCCAGCAAAAGTGCGAAGCGGTTTTGCGTCGGATAATGCGTAAAAACAAATAGTTAGAGCGGATTCAACGATACCGTTCTAACTGAGCCGCTCTCATCCCGCATACGCTCAGCAGATCAAGGACGCGCCATGAAAGCCCTGACGATTGCCGCAACCGGCATGAACGCCCAGCAGCTCAATCTGGAAGTGATCGCCAACAATATCGCCAATATCAATACAACGGGCTTCAAGCGCGCGCGTGCCGAATTTTCGGATCTGCTCTACCAGTCCGAGCGCACGGCGGGCATTCCCAATCAGGCCAATGAGAGCATTGTGCCCGAAGGCGCGCTGGTCGGTCTCGGCGTCCAGACAGCCGCTGTTCGCAACCTGCATATTCAGGGCAGCTTTAACCAGACCGGAAATCCGTTCGATCTGGCGCTGACCGGGCAGGGCTGGTTCCAGATCCAGAGCCCAACGGGCGAAACGCTCTATACCCGCGCTGGCGCATTCAACAAGAATGCCGACGGCCAGATCGTGACGCTCGACGGCAATATCGTGCAGCCGGGCATCGTGGTTCCGGAAAATGCGCTTGAAGTCACCGTCAGCGACACCGGACAGGTTTTCGCGAAGGTGCAGGAGCAAAACGGCATTCAGATCAACCAGATCGGCCAGCTTCAGCTTGCGAATTTCACCAATGAAGCTGGTCTCGAACCGCTGGGCGACAATCTCTATCGCGAAACGGAAGCCTCCGGCGGACCACTGGTGGGCGATCCGGGCGATCCGGGTTTTGGTTCGATCAAGCAGGGATATCTGGAAGCATCGAATGTCGATCCGGTGAAGGAAATCACCGATCTGATTACGGCGCAGCGCGCCTATGAAATGAATTCCAAGGTCATTCAGGCCGCCGACGAAATGGCGGCGACCGTATCGAAGAACATGCGCTAACGGTGATCGCCATGAAACGCGCCAAAGGAAGTGACATCAAAGCCCGGTCCTGGTTCAGACGCGCCGCATTGGCGGCTGCCGGAGCGGCCGGTCTTGCAGCTGCTGCGATTTCGGGGGCTTCCGCCACCGATCGCATCGCTTTCGTCGTGCCTTCGGCGACCGTTTACCCCGGACAGGTCGTCAGCAATGTCGCGCTGGTCGAGAAGAAGTTCTACATCAGCGCCCCTGCTGCGCAGCAATATGTGCTGTCGGTGGATCAGGCAGACGGCAAGGTCGCGCGCAAGACGCTGATCGCCGGCAAGCCGATCCTCGTTGCCGCCCTTTCGGAGCCGTCGCTGGTCAAGCGCGGCGTGCCGGTGACGATGGTGTTCGATTCCGGCGTCATGACAATTACCGCCGTCGGCATTCCGCTGGAATCCGGCGCGGCAGGCGATTTCATCAAGGTACGCAACAGCGACAGCGGCGTCATCGTGCCCGGCACGGTGCTGGCTGATGGCCGTATTCAAGTGGGGATGCGGTGAGAAAAACCTGGGCTACGCTGATCGCCATTCTGGCTCTCGCGCTTCAACCCGTTGCGGTTCTGGCGGATGAGTCGGCCAAGAACGTGAAGGATTTCGGCAGCGCCGTGGAAGCGGATGCCGATTGGCTTGGCGCGGGCGGCGATCCGTCCAAGATGGCCTATGCGGAGCTTGGCCGTGGCAGCGCTGTTGCGCGCCTCAAGGACATCGCGACCATTCAGGGCGTGCGCGAAAACCAGCTTGTCGGGTACGGTCTGGTGATCGGTCTCAAGGGTACGGGCGATAGCCTGCGCAATTCGCCTTTCACCGAACAGTCCATGCGCGCCATGCTCGATAATCTCGGTATCAATGCGCCGCGCAACTCCACGCGTTCGAAGAATACCGCTGCTGTCATCGTAACCGCCAATCTGCCCGCCTTTGCCGGTTCCGGCTCGCGCATCGATGTGACCGTTTCGTCCATTGGCGATTCCACCTCATTGCAGGGCGGCACGCTGGTCATGACGCAGTTGATGGGCGCGGACAATCAGATCTACGCTGTCGCGCAGGGCAATATGATCGTCTCCGGCTTTACTGCCGAAGGTGATGCGGCCTCCGTCACACAGGGCGTACCGACGTCGGGCCGCATTCCGAACGGCGCGCTGGTCGAGCGCGAGGTTGCCGGTAACTTCGGCAAGGACAGTGAGATGATCGTCGAGCTGCGCGATCCCGATTTCACAACTGCCGTGCGCACTGCCGATACGATCAATATTTTTGCCAAGCGTCGTTATGGACGCGGCGTTGCTCTGGCGCGCGATGCCAAGACGATCCGCCTGTCGCGTCCGAAAAATGTGCCAGCCGCCCGCTTCCTCGCGGAGCTGGAAGGCCTGCCGATCACCACGGATGAAGTGGCGCGCGTGGTCGTTGACGAACGGACCGGCACCGTGGTCATCGGTGCGAAGGTGCGCATTTCCAAAGTGGCGATCAGCCATGGCAGCCTGACGGTGCGCGTGACGGAAACGCCGATGGTCGTGCAGCCTGAACCGTTCAGCGACGGCGTGACGGCGATGGAGCCGAACACTGATATTGCCGTCAACCAGCCGAATGCCAAGATCGGGATTCTGACCGGCGCCAATCTGGAAAATCTGGTCAAGGGTCTCAACCAGATGGGCGTGAAGCCGACGGGCATCATCGCCATCCTTCAGGCGATCAAGTCGTCCGGCGCGCTTCACGCGGAACTGGTGGTGCAATGATGAAGCCGGGGATGAGAGCGGACATGATGGTGAAACAGGCAATCCGCTGCGGTTCGGCTCTGGCGCTCCTTTTTGCGAGCGCCTTGCCGGTATTGGCCCAGGAAACACCGGCTGCCGCATCGCAGCCGGCAGTGCAGGCAAGCGCGCAGCCCTCTGCGACGCCAGCCTCCATGCCGCCCGCAAATCTCGGCAATCTGGATGAAATCCGCAAATATTGCGGCAATATCGACAATCAGGCGGCCGATGCCCGCTATTCGTTGCAGGCCAAGCAGCTCACCGACCTCAAGGCCGAGGTCGACGAGCGGATGCAGGCGCTGGAAGAAAAGCGCAAGGAATACGAGATGTGGCTGAAGCGCCGTGACGACTTCGTCAGCAAGGCGCAGGATTCGCTGGTCGACATCATTTCCAAGATGAAACCCGACGCGGCGGCAGCCCAGATGGCGATGATCGGCGATGAGGCCGCAGCCGCCTTGATCCTCAAGCTCAATCCTCGTGTTTCGAGCATCATTTTGAATGAAATGCCGCCAGACAAGGCGGCGAAGCTTGCGCGCATCATCGTCGGCTCGCAGCGCACAACGACCCCGCCGCCAGCGGCGAAGGACCAGCGCGCCCAGGCGCAAACCGGGAATACGGTGCAATGACAGGAAGCATGAACAAGACTATTTTCGCTGCGACCGCTCTGGCGCTTCTGGCCGGTTGCGCCGTGAAGCCGGAAGAAATTGGTCGTGCGCCGGACCTGTCGCCGGTCGCCGCCAATCTCGGCATGCAGAACAATCCGCAATATAATGGCTATCCATCGCGTCCGGCCAAGCCGGATTATTCGTTGTGGAACCAGCGCTCGACCAATTTCTTCAAGGATCCGCGCGCTGCCGAGCCGGGCGATGTCTTGACCGTGATCATCTCCATCAATGATCGCGCCAATCTCGACAACAAGACCGACCGCGAGCGTGTGTCGAAGGGCATTTATGGCGCTGGCGGTTCGTTCAAGACCAGCAGCAGCACCGGTGCCGGTGCTGGTGGCGACATGGATGGTTCCATCAACACCCATTCGGACACCTCGGCCAAGGGCAAGGGGACGATCAAGCGCAGTGAAGATATCAGCCTTCAGGTTGCGGCTATCGTCACCGACACCTTGCCCAATGGCAACATGATCATTCGCGGTTCGCAGGAAGTGCGCGTCAACAATGAGCTGCGTGTGCTGAATGTCACGGGTGTCGTGCGTCCGCGCGATATTTCCGGCTCCAACACCATTTCCTACGACAAGATCGCCGAGGCCCGCATTTCCTATGGCGGTCGCGGACGGTTGAGCGAGGTGCAGCAGCCGCCTTACGGCCAGCAGATCCTCGATCAGGTTTCGCCTTTCTGACCTTTTGTTTCCATGCACATCCCAATTTTCGGGATGTGCTTCAAAGTTGAGCATCGATGAGCGACACGGCACTGGACAAGAATGACGGCAAGGCAAAGGGCTCCATGATGGGGCTGCTGGCGGCTGTCGTTGCTCTCACCGCTATCGCTGCCGGTGGCGGCTGGTATCTGGGCGGGATGATTTCCGCCGACCAGCAGGCAACCGCCAAGACGACGGGCAAGGAAGACAAGCCGAAGCCGGGCGATTTCGAATCGCGCTCCATCGGCGCAGTCGTGCCGTTGAAGCCTATTGTCACCAATCTGGGCATTCCACAGAACACCTGGGTACGGCTGGAGGCGTCTCTGGTCGCCAAGCCCGGCCATGAAATACCGGCGGCCATGGCTGCCAATGTTGGCGATGATTTCCTGAGCTTTCTGCGCAGCGTCAATCTCATGCAATTGCAAGGCGCGGCAGGACTTGCCTATCTGCGCGCCGATCTCGAAGAACGCGCCCGCCTGCGCTCGGAAGGCGCGGTGGACCGGGTCTTTATTTCGGCACTGGTCGTAGAATGAAAAAACTCCTTGGTCTCGGCGTTCTCCTGACGCTTGCATTCACTGTTGCTGCCCATGCGCAGCAGGCCCAGCCCGCGCTGACGCTGGAAAATCTGCTGCCCGCAGGCAGCGGCGCCGCCAGCGGGCAGATCGTCCAGCTCTTCGGGCTCCTGACGGTGCTGTCCATCGCGCCGGGCATTTTGATCATGGTGACAAGCTTCACGCGCTTCGCCATCGCCTTCTCGCTTCTGCGTTCAGGCCTTGGTCTTCAGACCGCGCCTGCCAGCATGGTGATGATCTCGCTTGCCCTGTTCATGACGTTCTATGTCATGGCGCCCGCCTTTGATCGCGCCTGGAACAATGGCGTGCAGCCCCTGATGCGTAACGAGATAACGCAACAGGCCGCGTTGACCGAGATTTCGCAGCCCTTTCGCGAATTCATGATGGGGCAGGTGCGCGACAAGGATCTGCGCCTGTTCGAAGACCTTGCCGATCCGTCTTTCCGCACTGGAGAGGACGGCATCGTGGATTTCCGCGTACTGGTTCCGGCCTTCATGATTTCGGAATTGCGCCGCGGCTTTGAAATCGGCTTCCTGATCGTGCTGCCGTTTCTGGTGATCGATCTCGTCGTGGCGACGCTCACAATGTCCATGGGCATGATGATGCTGCCGCCAACGGTAATCTCGCTGCCGTTCAAGATTCTGTTCTTCGTGCTGATCGACGGCTGGAATATTCTGGTCGGAAGCCTGATTCGCTCGTTCTCCTGACCCGATTTGGTACAGTTGCGAAAGCGCCCGGCAAAATTCGGCATCAGAATCTGAGTGTTCGTTATAATTCGACCGAATAAATTAGTATTTCTTTAATGTTTGGGTCTTAAGTCTCGGCACATGGTGGGTTTCCGCGTCTTAGCGGAGACAGGCATGATGCCGCTCCACTATGCCGGTATCCCTCAAGTCCGGCCTGTCCCTCAGTTTGATTTTTCCCAAGGGGCAAAACAATGGCTAGCATTCTTACAAATTCGTCGGCTCTGACCGCTCTCCAGACTCTGGCTTCGACCAACAAGGCTCTGGAAACCACGCAGAACCGCATTTCGACCGGTCTGCGCATCGGCGAAGCTTCGGACAATGCTTCGTACTGGTCCATCGCAACGTCGATGAAGTCCGACAACAAGGCCAACTCGGCTGTTCAGGACGCTCTCGGCCTCGGCGCTGGTAAGGTTGACACGGCTTACACCGCGATCAACGACATCAAGGATCAGGTCGACAAGATGAAGACCCTCCTGATCAGCGCGCAGGGTGCAAGCCTGGAAGATCAGCAGAAAATTTCGACTGAAATCACGGCTATTCAGGGCCAGATCAAGTCGTCTGCAACCAACGCTAACTACGCTGGTGCTAACCTGCTGGTAAACGACGGCGCTGCCACGGAAGACCTTAAGGTTGTCGCTTCGTACAACCGCGTTGGCACTGACGTAACCATCGACACTGTTGATGTTGCTGCTGCTGACGTTCAGGTTCTCGACACGGCTGGCACCGGCGGCATCGTTGGCGGTCTCCTTGCTTCGACCTTCTTCGACACGACCGGCACGACCGCTCTGGATTCGGCTGCGATCAAGACCGCTCTGGAATCCGTTGAAACCGCGCTGGGCAAGCTGACCACCGGTGCAGCGTCCCTCGGTGCTGCAAAGTCGCGCATCGAAACCCAGACGAGCTTCATTTCGAAGCTGTCGGACTCGGTTGAAAAGGGCGTTGGCCAGCTCGTCGACGCTGACATGAACGCTGAATCTGCTCGCCTTTCGGCTCTGCAGACCCAGCAGCAGCTCGGCATCCAGGCTCTCTCGATCGCTAACTCGTCGAGCCAGTCGATCCTGTCGCTGTTCCGCGGCTAATCGATAACTGAGTAGACAGCAAAGGAGCCGGTTCGCTGGCTCCTGCGAGTTCTCAGGCAAATCAGGGGTTCGCATCCGGACCGACCTGATCGGACCGGATGTCTTTGGGCGGAAAAGGGGCGCGGGATTTATTCCGCGCCCCATTTCGTTGTTGGGCCATCTCACTCCCGAAAGCTTCTGCTTTATCAGCCGCCACTTTCGCGCAAGCTTCGCGGTCTAGTTTGCATCCATCATGATGGCGGTGGTGTCGATGCAGCAGAATTTCCAGCAATTGATCGAACAACTCAGGGGAACGCTTGGCAAGCTTGGCGTGCGCAAGCTTGTTGCGCTCGGGCTTGTGGGTGCCGCCCTGATGGGTGCGATCCTCTACACGAGCTTCTATCTCAGCCGTCCATCCTATGAGACGCTCTATGTCGGTCTGTCGCGCGATGACGTGAACCGCATGGGCCTGGCGCTCGGCGAAGCCGGTATACCCTTCGATGTGAAGTCGGATGGTTCATCCATTCTGGTGCCGATCGGCAAGGCCGAAACCGCGCGCATGTATCTGGCCGAAAAGGGCCTGCCCACTTCGAACAATGCCGGTTATGAGCTGTTCGACAATATGGGCTCGCTGGGCCTCACCTCCTTCATGCAGGAAATCACCCGCGTTCGCGCGCTTGAAGGCGAGATCGCCCGCACAATTCAGGCGATTCGCGGCGTGAAGGCCGCCCGCGTGCACATCGTTCTGGCTGAAAAAGGCTCGTTCCGCCGTGGCGACCAGAAGCCGTCCGCTTCGGTGGTCATCCGCGCGGAAGGCGGCTTTGCAGCCGAATCGGCGCAGTCGATCCGCCAGCTCGTTGCCGCCGCCGTGCCGTCGCTCGATGCATCGTCTGTCACCGTTCTTGATACCAATGGCCGTCTGCTGGCCTCCGCAGGCGAAGCCGCCAATGGCGCTGCCCTCCTGACCGCCTCGCTGGAACAGCAGGTTGCCGGTAATGTCGACGACAGCATCCGCAAGGCGCTGGCACCTTATCTCGGTCTCGGTCATTTCCAGACCAGCGTGCAGGCAACGCTCAATACCGACCGCCGCCAGATCAACGAAACGACCTTCGATCCCGAATCGCGTGTCGAACGTTCGGTCCGCGTGGTGCGCGAAAGCGGCGATTCCCGCAACAATCGCGATAACAACGCGACCGGTGTGGAACAGAACATTCCGCAGGAAGAAATTCAGAACCGCAATGGCGAGACCTCGTCGGAAAAGACCGACCGCCGTGAGGAACTGACCAATTACGAAATGAACAGCAAGACGATTGCGACTGTCAGCGACGGCTATTCCGTCAAGCGCCTGTCGATTGCCGTTGTCATCGACCAGGCCCGCCTGCTGCAAACCGCCGGAACCACGCCGCCGCCTGCCAATTTCGTCGATCAGCAGATCACCAAGATTCGCGATCTCGTTGCTACCGCTGCCGGTCTCAATGCAGACCGCGGCGATGTCATCAACGTAACGGCCGTCAACTTCCTTGACCCGGCAGGCGCCGACATGGAGCCGGTTTCGGCGCCATGGACCGATACGCTGCTGCGCCAGAGCGGAAGCTACGTCAACGCGCTGGCCATCCTCGCCGCCGTCGGTCTGCTGATCTGGTTTGGTCTGCGTCCGCTGTTGCGTGACCAGACGGCCAAGCCAGCGGGCACGGAAGTCGCCATCCGCGAAGCCGGTGAAATCGCAGCGCCGAATTTCGTCGGTACACAGGCAGGCACCGAAGGCCATCAGGCTGTCATTGGCGGACCGGAAGCCTATGCCGATCAGATGAAGACCAGTCTCAGCGATCTGCGCCAGCGTATGCGTATGCCCGCCAAGCTTCGTCTGGAGCAGATGATCGAGATGGATGAAGAACGTGTTGCTGCCGTTCTCAAGCAGTGGATCGGCGGAAATGCTGCGAAGCAGCCTGTCCCTGCCGAACGGGTCAACGCACCGGAGCTTGAGGCTGCCTGATAATGAGCGCGCTCCCTCTCAGCCGTTATCTTCCTGATTTTTCGACCCATCGCATTGCCGATGAGGCGGTGGAGATCATTGCCGCCCCGGTGCAGCCGCAGCCATTGAAGCAGGAGCCGGTCCAGCGTGCGCGTTCAGCCGAACGGGCAAAGGAGACCAAAGCTCCCCATTTCGCTGACAAGCTGGATGCAGTCCAACAGGCGGAAGTGGCGGCGATTATCGCGGTCGAGGAAGAAAAGCGCACGGCCTTCGAGACCGGTCACGCGCAGGGCCACACGCTTGGCCGCGAGGAAGGGCACAGGGAAGCCGAAGCGCTTTACGAAGCCGAGAAAGCCCGGCTCTCGCGTGAACATGAGACGGAAATCGAAAATCTTCGCGCCGCCTTCTCGCGTGAACAGGCGTTGTTGCTGGCGCGCAGCCTGACGGAAGCGCTGACCGCGCTGGAACAGAACTGTTCCGCCCAGATCACCGAGATTCTGGCACCGCTTCTCGTCGGGAAGCTTGAGCACGACGCAGTTTTGGAATTTGCCCATCGTATTGCTGCGCTGGCGCTGGAAGGCGAAGCACCGGAAATCTCCGGTCCGGCAAGGCTGCTGGCCCCGCTGCGCGATCATGCGGCCCTGCTGCCATCCGGCTGCCGGTTTTCTGAAAACGCATCGGATGAACTGTCCTTTTCCTTTGGCGAACGGGTGCTGGAAACGCGCATCGCGCCGCTTCTTGAAGAATTGAAGGCTGCGGTCCAATGAGCATTGATCCCGAAACCAAGCGCGAAATCATCATTGTTCGCCGTGGCGGGCATGACGACCATGACGGCCACCATGGCGGCGTGTGGAAAATCGCCTATGCCGACTTCATGACCGCCATGATGGCGTTCTTCCTCGTCATGTGGCTGATCAATGCCGCCAATGAGGAAACCAAGGCGGCTGTCGCCAGCTATTTCAATCCCGTCAAGTTGATGGACCGGCAGTCCAGCCCGAAGGGCGTGCAGGACATTGACGAGAAAGACGGCAAAGTTCGCTTTGACAGTGACCAGAAGGTCGATGATAGCACCAAGGTCATCAACGACACCAAGGTGCAGCCACCAAGCGAGCAGGAGGAGCGCCAGCTTTTCCGCGAGCCTTACGCGGTTCTGTCGGAACTGGCGCATGAAACGGGCGTGTTGCAGAATCAGTCTGCCAAGGGTGACGGCGGCACATCGCAATCCGGCCCGGCCACTGGCGCCGATGGCGGCGATGCCTATCGCGATCCGTTCAGCCCGGATTACTGGTCGAGCAAGGCTGCGGACGAGCTGACGCCTCCAAATGCCGCTCCCTCCACGCCGCCCAAGCCGGAAACAGCGGAGGCAAAGCCGGGAGAGGCTGCAAAGCCTGCCGAAGCGCCTGCAAAAGATCAGGATCAGCTCATCGCGGAACTGAAAAAGGCTGCCGAAGGCGAAAAGTCCACTGCGGCCAAGCAGGGCAGCAAGGCTGAACCCATGCCGGATGTGACGGTGGTGCCGGTTGATGGCGGTGTGATGATCCAGCTGACCGACAAGATCGATTATGGCATGTTCACCATCGGCTCTGCCAAACCCGATGCACGCGTGGTCCAGATGCTGGAACGCATAGCGCAGGTGATTTCCCGTCAGCCGGGAGAAGTCATCATCAGCGGTCACACCGATTCGCGCCCGTTCAAGAGCGCAAGCTATGACAACTGGCGTCTGTCTTCGGCGCGTGCGCAGATGGCCTATTACATGCTGGTGCGCGGCGGGCTGGACGAAAAACGCGTGCTGCGCGTCGAAGGCTATGCTGATCGCCAGCCAAAAATCGCCAATGATCCGAATGCGGCAGAGAACCGCCGCATCGATATTTTCCTCAAGTCTGCCCCATGAAGCGGCTCATTCAGCGCTCCCTGATGATTGCTCTGACCGTGAGCCTGCCTCTGGCGGACACGCCGATGCATGCCGATGCGCAGGCGCAGCAGGGCAGCAGCACGGGCGCTACCTTGCCGGTGCTGGAGCCTTACAAGCTCGTGCGTTCGCTGCGCATGTTGCAGGATCAGGTGGTAGCCGGAAAGCCGGAAGCCGTGGTCATGCTGAACAAGCTTCTGGCTTTTATCAGCGCTGACATGGCCCGCGCGCCGAAGGAAGCCTGGGACAATCCCGAAAACATCTATGCGGCGATTATCTACCTTTTCAATGGCGGTAATCCCGACGCGGTGCGCAAGGTTCTGGCCGATCTCAACACGGATGTGGTGCCGCAGGAGCTGGTCAAAGGCGCTTTGGCTTATGCCTCCGGGCAGATGATCGAAGTCGTGAAGCTGTTCTCCGTTCCGCTGTCGCCCGATGTGCCTTCGGAGCTGAAGGCTTCCATCGTGCTCGTGACTGCCAGCCAGATGACCGCCTTCGATCCGGCCACGGCGCTGCTGCGGCTGGATCAAGTGCGGCTCGAAGCGCCGGGCACGCTTTTCGAGGAAGCGGCGATCCGTCGTTCAATGCCGATTGCCGCCAAGCTTGGCGATGCCGAAAAGATCAGAATGCTGGCGCGCAATTATCTTCAGCGCTTTCCTCGCTCACCCTATATGCGTGATTTCATGGGACAATTCGTCAGCGCGGCGCTCAAGCTCAATGACCGTATCGGCAATGCCGAACTGGTGAAGCTGATTGCTGCCGCCGATCCGGTGATGCAATATTCGCTCTATCTCCAGATCGCGCGCGGCGCTCTGGTGGACGGCCAGACCGAGCGGGCGCGTTTCATGTCTGCCGAGGCGCGCAAGCTCGCCGACCGCCTGAAGGCCGATCCGACACGCGCCAATCTTTATGCGGCGGCGAGCGGTGTCGCTTCCGATTCGGCAGGAAGTGCCTTGCGTGAACTGTCGCAGATTTCGCCTGATCGTTTGCAGGAGCCTGACCGCAAGCTGTTGAAGGCTGCCGAGACCGTTGGTTCGGTCGTGACCCGCGCGCCGGACGCCCTGCCGCCTGCAAAAGCAGCGCCTGAGCAGGATGCGGAAGACCGCAAGGTGCCGGCCATGGCGGTGGCGGATGCGCCCGTCACAGCACCTGTCGCAACGGCGATTGCCACGCCTGTGGCGGCACAGGTGTCGTCGCCGGTTGCGGGTTGGAAGCCCACACCGTCACAGCCCACAGACGATTTGCAGAAGACCATGGACGATGCCCGGCGCAAGCTTGCCGAGATCGACGCTTTGCTAGGGGAGACCATTCGATGAGCGTGGATATTTTGCTCGGTCAGGCCGGACGGATCGCTTCGCCGACCCGCAGTCTGGCGCCCCAGCAGGCCAACGGACAAGGTAAGGCGGCAGTGGATGGGCAGGAAAATTCCGACCAGTCGCAACTGTTCGGCGCGCTTCTGGAAAAGCCGCATGGCAAGCCGGTCACCAAGGGTGAAGATGCGGAAACTGTGCAGACCGATGAGCAGGACGAGCAGAAATCGGACGCGTCAACGCAGGCTTCATCCTGGGCTGTGTCACAAAATGTCCTTTCTTTAGCCGCAAATTTGCCTAATTTGAGCAGTGAAAGCCACATTTCCGCCACAGAAAATCTGGCGAAAAAGGCCGGAAAGTCTGCGCTTGCACAAGCTGATGGCGTGGATGCAGACGCCATCGAAGGCAAGGAAGCGCAGGTCGGGGCAGACGCCGCCATCGACGTGAAGCGCAAGGGCGAGACAGCTCAGACTGCACAAAATCTTGCATCCGCTGCAAACACAAAGCCGTCTTCCAAATCCGGTCAGGCCGCGTCTGGTGAGGCAACCGGCGCGCAACAAGACACTGCTACCGAAAAGCCCGAAGCGGATCTTGCCGATCTCCTGAAAGGCGACAAGCCAGCCGGTAGTCAGCCGGCTAATTCCGGTGCCGCTGATCGCGGTGTCTTCCAGTCGCAGCAGACCGCCAGCAAGTCCGCCGTGCCAGTGGAAGGTAAGGCGGCGGCCACCCAGCAGGCTGTGCGGGTGGCGGACGTGCAGGTGGTTTCCGAGCGCAGCTTCGGTTCGGTGAAGACCTTGCAAATTCGGCTCGATCCGGTCGATCTGGGGCAGGTGACGGCACGCATCCGCGTGGTGCCGGACGGCGTGGAAGTGCACCTCGTTGCGGACAAGGCGCAAGCCGCCGAGGCGCTTTCCGCTGACCGCTCGGTGATCGAAAAGGCGCTGAAAAGTGCAGGTATAGGCGACGATGCCCGCATTACCGTAACCGTTGCCGATCGCAGCGCGCCAAGCGCTGTACAGCACGTCGCTGCAAGCCAGAATGCTGGTCAGCAACAGGCGGGCGCTCAACAGCAATCATCCGGCCAGCAGCAGGCTTTCAACATGCAAGGCGGCTTCGATGGTCGCAATGGCGCGCAATCTCAAGCACAGGCACAGTTTGCAAGCGGCGAGGGCAGGCAGAATGGCGATTCCAGCCAAACGGGACAAGACCGGTCCGGCAAGCAGACTGGTTCCGAAACTGCGGCGCGTGACACTGTTGCAGGCACTGCTGGCCGCAGTCGCGGTCTGGTTGTGTAGCACCAGCATCGCTGTGGCCGAAAATGTCTGCGAGCGCGAAATGCATCGTGCTTCCGCGCGCTATGATGTGCCGCTCGGCATCCTCTACGCTGTCGGACTGACCGAAACCGGACGCAAGAATTCATTGCAACCTTATGCGATGAATATCGAGGGCCGGGCAGAATTTCTCCCGTCGCAAGGGGCAGCCCTGAAGCGCTTTACCGAGGTGCGTGCCGGGGGCGCAAAGCTGATTGACCTTGGTTGCATGCAGATCAACTACTACTATCACGGGCAGGAATTTCCGTCAGTCGCGTCCATGCTGATACCGAGCCTCAATGTCGATTACGCGGCTCGCTTTCTAAAGCAACTTCGCACCCGCGAAGGCAACTGGACGATGGCCGTGGCACGCTACCACGCAGGCCCGAACAACAACCCGGCACAGAAGCGATATGTCTGCCGGGTGATGGCCAATATGGTCGCGACCGGCTTCGGAAACTGGACGCCAGACGCAAAAATATTTTGCGGCGTCTGAAACCTGTCCTCGCAATATCACTAAAATTTTAACGGTTGTAGAGCGGCGCTGCATACACGCTGTTCGAGGCTGTACAATCAGTGATTGTCTTTCGAATTGCAGACTAATTTAGGTTAGCAATAATTAAGCCCTTGTAATGAATCGTAAAACATCGTGAGCCGTTAACGTCTCGTTAAGGGTCGGCCCGCTATTCTTCCCATGTGCAATGCAATCTGCACGATTCCCCTTAAATTAGATAATGCTAAAATGCCTCCCAATTTATTGCGGGCAATTTCTTGCCATTGTCGCCGAGTCGCTCCGCCAGTTACCTCTGTCTTGCTTGGGCTAACATATTGATTCGGAAGGCGGGCCGATGATTGTCGTCGTGGATGACAGAGATATTGTCACTGAAGGCTATGCCTCATGGTTTGGCCGTGAAGGCATCACGACGACGGGCTTCACACCGGCAGATTTCGACGAATGGGTAGAGACCGTTCCGCGGCAGGATATTATGGCCGTCGAAGCGTTCCTCATTGGCGAATGCGCAACCCAGCATCGTCTTCCCGCCCGAATTCGTGAACGCTGCAAGGCCCCCGTCATTGCGCTCAACGACCGTCCCTCGCTCGAGCATACGCTGGAGCTTTTTCAATCCGGGGTTGACGATGTTGTGCGCAAGCCCATCCACGTTCGTGAGATCCTGGCCCGCATCAATGCGATCCGCCGCCGCGCGGCTGGTTCGCAGAGCGTTGCAGAGGCCGGCACCGATCTCGGCCCCATCCGCGTTTTCTCCGATGGGCGCGATCCGCAGATCAACGGCGTTGATTTTCCGCTGCCGCGCCGTGAGCGCCGCATTCTGGAATATCTAATTGCCAATCGCGGTCGCCGCATCAACAAGGCGCAGATTTTCGGCGCGATCTACGGCATTTTCGATAGTGAAGTCGAAGAGAACGTCGTGGAAAGCCACATCAGCAAGCTGCGCAAGAAGTTGCGCGAGCAGCTTGGCTTCGACCCCATCGATTCCAAGCGCTTCCTCGGCTACTGCATCAGCATCGAGTAGTGCCCCATTCGTTCTTTGAATGGTTTGCTTGTTTCAGGTTCTGAGTTCCCAGTTCCCAGTCAGTGTCTCAGTGTAGTTCAGAGCCGGATTCCGGTCTTTCAAAAGCTGCGCCCGTGCCCCGGTAAAAAGGCAAAATCTCGCGACGCTACAGCTTCACGCAAGCATGGCACGTTAGAATCGTAACAAGTTCTAAAATTCTCGGCTAGAAATGTCAGGAGCTGGCAATGAGTCTCTACGGTATGATGCGGACGGGTGTTTCGGGCATGAATGCTCAGGCAAACCGTCTCTCGGCTGTCGCGGACAATATCGCGAATGCGAGCACGATCGGGTACAAGCGCGCTGAAACGCAGTTTTCGTCGCTTGTTCTGCCGAGCAGTGGCGGCCAGTACAATTCCGGCAGCGTGCTGACCTCGGTGCGTTACGGTATTTCGGATCAGGGCGGCATCCGCTCCACATCGTCGACGACTGACCTTGCCATTGACGGCAACGGCTATTTCCTCGTGCAGGGCGCGGATGGCGCGACCTATCTGACGCGCGCGGGCTCGTTCGTGCCCGACAAGGATGGCAATCTGGTCAATACGGCTGGCTATTACCTGCTTGGTTCGGCTGACGGCAGCGTTGCGCCGGACCTGAACGGCCTTTCGATCGTCAATGTCAATGCGCCTGATCTGACCGCTATCGGCAGCACGGCGGGCACGTTCACGGTCAACCTGCCGACAACCGATACGCCGCCTGCGACTGCGGGTGACTATAACCACAAGACCTCGCTGATCTCCTACAACAATGCCGGTGAGGCGGTTAAGCTCGACGTCTATTTCACCAAGAATGCGGATGATACCTGGTCGGTTTCGGTCAAGAACGCTGCCGACAATGTCGAAATCGGCACCGGCACGCTGACCTTCGATCCGGTAACGGGTGCGGTGGTTTCCGGCGGTAACGTTTCTGTCGACCTGACCGGCTACAATGGCGGCACGCTGGACCTCAATCTCGGCGCATCGACGGCGCGTACAGGCAGCTACACGATTTCGCAGGCCACCATCAACGGCCAGGCGCCGTCATCGCTGCAAAGTGTCGATGTGGGCGCGGACGGTTCGGTTGTCGCGATTTACGAAAACGGCTCGCAGCAGGTGCTCTACCGTTTGCCGCTGGCAACCGTGGCCAGCCCCGACCGCATGACGGTGGTAAGCGGCAACGTGTTTTCGCCAAGTGCTGCATCGGGCGCGGTCACCGTCGGCTATCCGCAGAGCGATGGCATGGGCAAGATCATGTCCGGCTCGCTTGAGGAATCAAACGCCGATATCGCGCAAGAGCTGACCGATATGATCGAAGCCCAGCGCAGCTATACGGCCAATTCGAAAGTCTTCCAGACCGGCTCAGAACTGATGGACGTTCTGGTCAATCTGAAGAGATAAGTTAAGCGTTTGCGGGAAGCCTAACCTTCCCGCAAACGCTCTGTTTTGTTTATGAGGGGAAAAGGATGTCACTCAGTTCTGCTCTATCGACGGCCAAAAGCTCGCTTGCGGCGACGTCCAAGCAGACCTCGGTCGTTTCGCGCAATATTGCAGGCGTGAACGATCCCGACTATTCGCGGCGCACTGCCTCCCTCGTTTCTGGGCCTTATGGCTCGCTTTATGTGAATGTCACCCGCTCGGCGGATGAGGCGCTGTTCAATCGCTACATCCAGTCCAACAGCACGGCAGCCTCCTCCTCGGCTCTCGCAAGCGGTCTCGACCGCCTTTCGTCGATTTATTCCGCAGACAATTACTCAGGCTCGCCATCGGCTTTGATGGGCGATCTGCGCGATGCTCTCCAGACCTATTCGGCCTCGCCGGCCAATTCGTCGCTCGGCGACAGCGTCGTGTCCACGGCGCAGGCGCTTGCCAATGCGCTGAACGACGGCACCAAGCAGGTGCAGGCGCTGCGTGAGGATGCCGATAGCGAAATCGCTGTCTCGGTCGCCAATATCAACGATCTTCTGTCCAAGTTCGAACAGGTTAACAAGGACGTCGTCAGCGGCACGCGCGCCGGGCGCGACGTGTCGGACGCGCTGGACCAGCGCGACGCGCTTCTGAAGCAGATTTCGGGTGAACTCGGCATCACCACCATGACGCGCGGCGACAACGACATGGTGATCTTCGCCGATAATGGCGTGACGCTGTTTGAAACCACCGCACGCGCCGTGACCTTTGCGCCATCGGGCAGCCTCACTGCCGGTACTGCTGGCAATGCCGTGCTGGTGGATGGCGTGCCGCTCAGCCACGATACGTTCGACCAGCCTTATGGCACGGGCCGTCTCAGCGGGCTTCTGCAGTTGCGCGACCAGATTGCGCCACAATATCAGATGCAGCTCGATGAGATTGCGCGCGGCCTCGTTTCGATGTTTTCTGAATCGGATCAGTCCGGCAATGGCGGCGCGGACAAGACAGGCCTCTTCAGCTGGTCGGGTTCGCCAGCCGTGCCGGGCGCAAGCCTGACTTCCGGGATTGCAGGGACGATCAAGGTATCGTCGGCCTTCGTTTCATCGGAAGGCGGCAGCCCGAGCTATCTGCGTGACGGCGGCGCAAATGGCGCCGACTATGTCTATAATTCGGACAATGCCGCCGGTTTCAACGACCGTCTGCTCGCGCTCAATGAAGCGTTTTCGACGCCGTTCAGCTTCGACGCTTCGGCCGGGCTCAAGGCCAATTCTAGCCTGATCGACTATGGTTCGTCCTCGGTCAGCTGGCTTGAAGGCAAGCGCAAGACGGCCAATAGCGATTATACCTACAACCAGACGGTAGCGACCCAGGCCGATCAGGCCATGTCCAACGCCAACGGTGTCAATATCGATACCGAAATGGCGCTGCTTCTCGATCTGGAACATTCCTATCAGGCATCGAGCCGCGTGCTGACGACGGTCAATTCGATGCTCGACGATTTGCTCGCGGCGGTGTGAGGCTCATGAAAGCGCAATCAGTTTCCAACTATGGTGCAGCTTCCGCCCTTCGGGCGCTTGTCAGCAAGAGCAAGGCTGATCTGGTCAAGGCCCAGCAGGAAGCGACGACGGGAACCGTCTTCGATGTCGGGCTGGCACTTGGCACGAAGTCCGGCCAGAGCGTTTCCTTGCGCAAGGAATATGACCGGCTGAGCGTTTTGCTGGACATGAACAATCTTGTGCAGCAGCGGATGACGACGACGCAGACCGCGACGAGTTCCGTCATTGAAACGACGCAGGATTTTCTCGCCAGTCTGACTGGCGTGAGCAATTCCAGTGAAAGCGGCCAGACGATTGCCGAAACCGCCCGCGCCGCGCTGAACAGCGTTACGGGCCTGCTCAACACCAGCTATAACGGCGAATATATCTTCTCCGGCGTCAATACGGATGTGAAGCCGGTTGCCGACTATACCGACGGCGGCACCGTGCAGACGGCGATCCGCGATGCTTTTGCAGCACATTTCGGCTTCACGGTCGACGATCCTCAGGTCGCCAACATCACCGCTGACGAAATGACCACATTTCTCCAGGGCGATTATGCCGACCAGTTCAACGATGCCAATTGGGACGCCAACTGGTCCGACGCATCGGATACGGCCATCAAGAGCCGTATTTCACCGACCGAAACGGCTGATACCTCGATCAGCGCCAATGCCAATGGTTTCCGCAAGGCGATCATGTCTTTTGCGATGATCGCGGAGTTCGCCAATATCGGACTGAACAATTCGGCGTTTCAGGCGCTGACCTCCGAGGCGATGCAGACGACCACGCAGGCCGTGACCGAGGTGACGGCGTCGCAGACGACGCTTGGCCTTGCGCAGTCGCGCACCTCACAGGCAGTGACGCGCATCACCGCGCAGCAGAAGATCCTGAACGACTCGGTTCTCAATCTTGAGGAAGTCGATCCTTATGAGGCGGCGACCCGCGTCAACGATCTGAAGACGCAGATTGAAACCTCCTATCAGCTGACGGTTCAGCTCCAGAGCATGAGCCTGCTCAACTATTTGAAATAAAGCGGGCAACATCATAACGGCGGTAGCATGAGGCGACCCGCACCGATGATGCCCATAAGCGGAGACGACATGTATCAGTTGCGCTACGAAGATGTCATGAATGACGATATGGCGAGCGCCAAGGACCGCGAACGGATGCTTTTCGACCGTTCGATAGACATGCTCGCGGCTGCCAAGGTCAATGGCGCCGGTTCGCGTGAAGGCATTGATGCCGGCTATTTCACGATGCGGCTCTGGACCACGATCATCGACGATCTGGGTTCGGAGGAGAATGCGCTGCCAAAAGAGCTGAAAGCGGCAATCATCTCCATCGGCATTTTCGTGCTCAAGGAGCTGGAACGCATTCGCCAGGGCGAGAGCAACGATTACGACACGCTGATCGATATTACGCGGTCGATCCGGGACGGTCTTTGAAATGGCGGTCAACGGTAAATCGGCAATCCGCCTGTCGCTTCGGGCGGGCGAGAAAATCTACATCAACGGCGCAGTGCTGAAGGCTGACCGCAAAGTATCGCTGGAACTGCTCAACGATGCGACGTTCCTTCTGGAAAACCACGTGCTCCAGCCGGACCAGACGACGTCACCGCTGCGCCAGCTTTATTTCACCGCGCAGATGATGCTCATCGAGCCTTCCTTGCGCGAGCAGGCGCGCCAGACCTTCGGGCAAATGCTGAAAGGCATGTTCAAGGCGTTTTCCGATCCGGAAATCCTGAATGCGCTGAAGATCGTCGATGAGCTGGTGCATAACGGGCGCGTTTTCGAAGCATTGAAAACGATCCGCGCGCAATATCCGCGCGAGGCGGAGCTGATGCCGGAACAGAGCGTCATGCCGCGAGCCAAGAATCCGGATCAGGTCAGGGAGACAGGTCTATGACCACGACAACAGCGGTTACCAATACGACGACCAACACCAGCTCGTCATCGAGCTCCAGCTCGGCGGCGAAGGCGGACGTTGATTACAACTCGTTTTTGAAACTGCTGGTCGCCCAGATGAAGAATCAGGACCCGACACAGCCGATGGACGCGACGCAATATGTCTCGCAGCTCGCGACCTTTTCCGGCGTCGAGCAGTCCGTGCAGATGAACACCAAGCTGGAAACGCTGATCGCCAACTCGTCGTTGTCGCAGGCGGAAGGCTGGATCGGTCGCACGGTGACCAGTGCCGATGGCACGATTTCGGGCGTGGTGAAATCGGTCACGATCCAGCAGTCCGGCATGCTCGCCGAGCTGGAAGACGGGCAGACCGTCACCATCGGCCAAGGCGTCAAGGTCAGCTAAGGGCGATCCCGGTGAACGAAGCTGATGCGCTGGATATCGTCAACTCGGCGGTTTGGACCGTGCTGATGGCCAGCGGCCCGGCGGTCCTTGCCGCCATGCTTATCGGCATCGGCATCGCGCTGTTTCAGGCACTGACGCAGGTGCAGGAAATGACCCTGACGTTTGTTCCGAAGATCGTCGTCATCTTCATCGTACTGGCCGTAACCGCACCTTTTGTTGGCGCGCAGATCAATTCCTTCACGCTGCTCGTTTATTCGCGCATCGAAAAGGGGTTCTAAAGCATTTCCAGCAAAAGCGCGAAGCGCCTATGCGGGGAAATCAGTCCACTGGACTGATTTCTGATCCCGCTCCGATGCGTAGGACAATGTGACAAAGCCAAAGAGATCACAAAATCCTCGCGCAAGCTTCGCAAGCTAAGGTCCGCTTCGTAACAGGAGACGGACGTGCAGCAGGCAGCGGCTAAACCCTTCATAAAAAGCGGATTTCTGACCGGCAGCGATATGGGCCTGGCGGCAGGCATCATCATCATCCTGACGGTGCTTTTCCTGCCCGTTCCGGCCATGGTGCTGGATATCGGTCTGGCCTTTTCCATCGCTTTCTCGGTGCTTATCCTGATGGTGGCGCTGTGGATTCAGCGGCCGCTCGATTTCTCGGCCTTTCCGACCGTCCTACTGATCGCGACCATGATGCGCCTCTCGCTCAATATTGCGACGACGCGTGTGATTCTCACCCACGGCAATGAAGGCTATCTCGCTGCGGGCCACGTGATTCACGGCTTCTCGCAATTCGTGATGGGCGGCGATTTTGTCATCGGTCTCGTCGTTTTCTGTATCCTGATCATCGTCAACTTCCTCGTTATCACCAAGGGTGCGACGCGTATCGCAGAAGTGGGCGCACGCTTTACCCTCGACGCCATTCCCGGCAAGCAGATGGCCATCGATGCCGATCTTTCGTCGGGGCTGATCGATGAAAAGGAAGCGCAGCGCCGCCGCCGCGAACTGGAAGAAGAAAGCTCCTTCTTCGGTTCGATGGACGGTGCCTCGAAATTCGTACGTGGCGACGCCATTGCCGGTCTGATCATCACCGCCGTCAACATCTTCGGTGGTATCATCATCGGCGTTACCCGCCATGACATGAACATTTCCCACGCGGCTGACGTCTTCACCAAGTTGTCGGTCGGTGACGGTCTCGTCACGCAGATTCCTGCCCTTATCGTTTCGCTCGCCGCCGGTCTTCTGGTGTCGAAGGGCGGAACGCGCGGCTCCGCCGATCAGGCGATTTTCGGCCAGCTTGGCGCTTATCCAAAGGCGCTTCTGGTTGCGTCCATGCTGCTGTTCGTTCTCGGCATCATGCCGGGCCTTCCGGCATTTCCGTTCTTCATGCTCGGCGGCGCAATGGCGTTTGTCGGTATCGCCGTGCCCCGCCGTCAGGCGCGCCAGCGCGAGGCCGAAGCCGCTGAAGCCGGCAAGAAGCAGCGCGAGGCCGAGGATCAGGAGCGCAATTCCGTCAAGGCATCGCTGGAAACCAGCCAGATTGAACTGTGCCTCGGCAAGCAGCTTTCCGCACGCCTGATGGCGTCGCAGCAGGAGCTGGCGCATCGCGTCAACAAGATGCGTCGCAAATTCGCGCAGGAATATGGCTTCGTCATTCCCGAGATCAAGGTGACGGACGATCTCGCCCTGCAGCCGAAAAGCTACCGCATCAAGATTCACGGCACGTCGGTGGCAAGCCATGAACTGCGCGTCGGTGAAATTCTGGTGGTGCTGGGCGAGCGCCCGATTCCGTCGATCCCCGGCGAGGAAACGCGCGAGCCGGCCTTCGGCATGCGCGCCTATTCAGTGCCGGAAACCTTCGCTTCGGATCTGCGCCGCGACGGCTATATGACGGTCGATAATCTGTCCGTCCTGCTCACCCATCTCAGCGAAATCGTGCGCAACAATCTGGCTCAGCTCCTGTCCTACAAGGATATGCGCATTCTGCTGGATCGTCTGGGGCCGGAATATCGCAAGCTGGTTGAGGATATCAGCCCGGCGCATATTTCCTATTCCGGTTTGCAGGCCGTGCTGAAGCTTCTGCTGGCCGAGCGGGTGTCGATCCGCAACCTGCATCTCATTCTTGAAGCCATCGCGGAAATCGCGCCGCTGGTGCGCCGTCCGGAAATGATTGTCGAACATGTGCGCATGCGCATGGCGCAGCAGATCTGCGGCGATCTTTCCGACAATGGCGTGCTCAATGTGCTGCGTCTTGGCAACCGCTGGGATCTGGTGTTTCACCAGAGCCTCAAGCGCGACGCCAAGGGCGAAATCGTCGAGTTCGATATCGACCCGCGCCTGCTGGAACAGTTCGGCACGGAAGCATCGACGGTTATCCGCAAGCATTTCGACAATGGCGAGCGATTCGTCCTCGTATCGTCGCCAGAAGCGCGGCCCTATATCCGGATGATCATCGAGCGCCTGTTCGCAACCTTGCCGGTGCTGTCGCATGTCGAGATCGCGCGCGGCGTGGAAGTGAAATCGCTCGGCGCGATTTCATAGGTCCAGGTTCTTTGATTCTCTCGACCCCTCGATCCTTCGAGACGCCCCTCCTTCGCTACGCTTGGAGGGGCTCCTCAGGATGAGGGGGAGGGGAGCCAGACTTCCCCTCATCCTGAGGAGGTGCCCTGAGCGCAGCGAAGGGAACCGTCTCGAAGGATCGAAGAATCGAAGGACGAGGGGATCAAGAGGACGGTAATATGATTCTTACGCGGAAAGGGGCCTGAGTGCCGATCGCGCAACTGCCGCTCAACGATATCATTCTGGCAGCCGTTCTGGCGTTCTGCCGCGTCGGCGCATGCCTGATGCTGATGCCGGGGATTTCGAGCGCGCGTATTCCCTTGCAGGTTCGGCTCTTCATCGCGCTGGCGTGCTCCTTCGCTGTGTTGCCGCTGGTGTTGTCACGCATTGTCACAGCCGTCGATGGCGGTGCGCCGTGGACGCTGTTTCGCCTGATGGCGAGCGAGATGTTTGTCGGCGCGGTGATCGGCATTCTGGCGCATATCTATTTCTGGGCTCTGCAATTCATGGCCAACACCATGGCGATGGCCATTGGCTTTAGCGGCTCACCCGCCGATGCGATTACCGAATCGGAGCCGCAGGCAACGCTTGCGACCATCGTGACGTTCAGTGCGCTGTTGTTGTTCTTCGTCACCGACATGCATCTGGAAATTCTGCGCGCACTGCTGAATTCCTATACGGCCATTCCGGTGGACGGACGATTCCGGCCCGATGCGGCGATGATCGATTTTACCGATGCGCTGTCATCGGCGTTCATGGCGACATTGCGAATCGCAGCGCCATTCATCGTCTTTGCGATTCTCGTCAATTTCGCGATCGGTCTGGTCAACAAGCTGACGCCGTCGATCCCGATCTACTTCGTGTCGATGCCTTTCGTGCTGGGGGGCGGGCTGCTGGTGATCTATTTCATCCTGCCGGAACTCCTGCGCTTCTTTACGAACGAAACCGCTACGCAAATGCGCGCTTTGTTTTGAGGTGGCCATGGCCCAGACCAACACACGCAACCTCAAGAAGCTGATCGATTTGCAGAAGCTCGGCAGCGCCCGGCTCGAATCGGCGCTTGCCGTTTCCAATGCGCGCAAGCTGGCGCTGGAAGAGGAGCGCCTGGCGCTCATCGCCATGCAGGACCGGCGCTATGACGGCGCGGTCTTCGATATCGATCCGTCGCTGCTCATCAAGCGTCTTGGCGCAAACGCAGTCGAATCGATGGCGCTCGAATCAAAGCTCGAGTCGGAGCGCAGCGCGCTTTTGAAGGAACAACGGCGGGTTGAATTGCTGGAAGATCGGCTGGAAGAGGCCAAAAGCGAGCTGGACCGGCACGAACTGGCCAGTCTGATCGAGGAATTTGTTAGCCGGAAAACCACGAAAACGCCGTCTGGGCCGCGCTGAACTCGCCCACAAGTTTCAGTCAAGTTTGACCCATTATGGTGCACTCATAGGATGAAGAAGGAAACCTTGCATGGCGATCAACCCGCCGTCAGATCTGGTGATGGATGTAGCCCGCGCGGCCGATCCGCAGGCCTATCGCATGGCGGCGGAACGGTTGAAGTCGGTATCCGGCACCATGCAGGCGACGGCGTCGTCCGTGACGGGACTGACACGGGATAATTTCGCGAGCTTTTCCGACAGTCTTTCGGCGGGCGTGACCATGCGGCCCGACGCGCAGAATACGATCAATCCGGCCTATCGGAAATTCGAGGCCTTCATGCTGCAATCCTTTGTTCAGTCGATGTTTACAAGTGACACGACAGCGACCTTCGGCAAGGGCATAGCGGGCGATTACTGGAAGTCGATGATGGCGGAAGCCATGGCGAACAAGATGGCGGATGTCGGCGGTGTCGGCATTGCCAAACTGCTTGAGGAGCAGGCGGCGCGCAAAGGGCGGGCAGATGCGCCGACCACTGCAGCATTAGGAGATGTGATCAACAATCTGGGAGAGACTATGAGCAACAATGCGGTTTCGAACGATCTGATACACGGGTTCGAACGCACGCTCATCCAAAAGCAGCTTGAGAAAAACGACGACGCGGATAGCGCGCGCGGCTGAACGATAAATACCGCAGAGCGCAACGCGACGTCCCCCGAAATTGAGGAACCTTGAAATGACCGAGACAAGCTCTGAAACCAGCCTGCCGCCGGAAGAATCGCTGGTTCTCGCCCAGGCGAGCGAACAGGTGCATGATCTGGTGAAGTCGGAACAGGCGATAGAACCGGTGCAGAATCCGACTTTGAAGCCGGTGGTTCGTGCCATCCAGCGTCTTGAGGACGTCATCGAGACCGAAACGCGCCTTCTCATGGAAGGTGGTAATCCCGATCTCGCTGAAATCAATTCCCGCAAAAGCCGTGGTCTCTATGATTTCAACAAGGCCATCAAGAAGGCTGCCGGTCTGGCCGAGCCTGCATCGCTGAAAGGCTTGCAGCCGCTGCTCGACAGTCTGAAGCAGAAGCTTGAGAAGAACTGTGAAGCGTTGCAGCTGCATCTGCGTGCAGTCGGCGAGCTTGCCGACGTGATCCGCGGCGCATTGGAAACACAGGAAGCCGACGGCACCTATTCCATGCAGAGCGCGAGGCTCGGTCACGCGCGATGATCCGCATTTTCGTCATTGGCCTGTGGATTTGCGCTGTCGCCTTCGGGTCGCTGTTCATGGCGACCCGTCAGAACGCGGCATCGTCCGGCGAGGCGCAGGCCGCTGTTGGCGGCTTCGGCGGCGTGGATTACGTCAAGACGGACGTGATGAGCGTGCCGATCATCTCCAATGGTGGTGTCGCGGGCTATGTCGTGGCGCAGCTCGTCTATACGGTCGATTCGAATATCCGCAAGAAGCTGAGCGTGCCGCTGGAACTGTTCATCAGCGACGAGATTTTCCGCAAGTTCTACGGCAGCTATTCGGATACGAAAGAGGTCGAGAAAGTGCAGTTCGAGGATGTCCGCGCCTCGATCATCTCAGACCTGAATGCGCGGTTCCCGGAACCGGTGATCAAGGACCTGCTGGTTGAGCAGTTCAACTATATTTCTGCGGAAGAAATCCGCGCCATGAACATGCGCGGCGAGCCGACATCAACCGCCCCGGCCAATCAGACGCCCGGAAAGCAGGCCAATGCCAATATCAACAATGGGCAGGCGGCTCACAGCGAATAGTATTTTCCGCCAAGCTGGGCCAGGCGTTCGCTGTCCAGCGGTGTGACGGTCGGATCGGTGATCAGCTCGACGCCGATTTCCCGGCCGTTGCGCCAGGCGATGCGGGCCAAAAGGGCGCGCTTGTAATAGTCGTCGAACAGCCAGAACCTGTCGGGCAAGGTCGGTGTTTCCATAGTTCTCAGCTTGGCGCCATGGGGGGACAAGTCGCTGAACTGGCACTCAACGATAAACTGTCCGTCCAGGTCTATCAGTTTCCCCGAACGTAACCTTGTCCTCTGTCTTTCTTCCCTGCGCCGCTCCTGCGGCGACTTCATACGCGCCATATGAAAATCTTACCCACTAATCCCCTGAACTAGGTATTTTTAGCAGATTTCGATTTCCGAAGCGTTACTTTTAAAGTTTCACTTCCAAAATTAGGTACTTCCAATGGGTTAGGCTCTTGATAGGCTTGGGGGACCTAGTGATCGCCACAGGCCTGGCACAAGCCGCGCAGTTCGAGCGTCGTCTTGCGCGACTTGAAACCGTTTTGCAGGCTCCAGGCGCTGACGAGATTTTCAATCGCCGCATCGGAAAATTCCGTCACCTGACCGCATTTCTCGCAGATCGCAAAGGCGACGAGACCCTGCTGATGGCATTGCGGATGCGCGCAGGCCACGAAAGCATTGAGGCTTTCGAGGCGATGGATAAGCCCGTAATCGAGCAGCTTTTCCAGCGCACGATAGACCTGAAGCGGCGCGCGAAAGCCGTCATCCCGCAGCTGGTCGAGTATCGTATAGGCGCTGAGCGGCCCTTCCGCCTTGGACAGAACATCGAAAACGAGAGTCTGGTTGCGGGTCAGATCCTGTTGCGTGTGATGATGGTGGTGATGCGTGCTCATTGTTCAGCAGTCCGTTCCGGTGTGGCCTCAGCTCTCTTATGTAAGGGCAGAAGGCTGAAAATGAAAATGGCAAGCGCCGCGACCACGATCGAAGGGCCCGACGGCGTGTCGAAATGGATGGAGCCATAAAGGCCGCCGACAACGCCTGCCGCGCCGATCAGCGATGAAAGCACCGCCATTTGCTCAGGCGTGGAGGCGAAACGGCGGGATGTCGCAGCCGGTATGATCAGCAGCGACGTGATCAGCAGAATGCCGACGATCTTCATCGCAATGGCAATGACGATTGCCAGAAGCAGCATGAAGATGACACGCGAGACGGCGGGATTCATGCCTTCAGCCCGTGCGATATCTTCGCTAACGGTCGCGGCCAGCATGGGCCGCCACAACCAGGCCAGCACAGCGAGCACGAAAGCACCGCCACCGTAGATATAGACGATATCTATGCGCGAAACGGCCAGAAGATCGCCGAACAGGAAGGAAAGAAGATCGACGCGAACCCATGTCATGAAGGCGACGATCACCAGACCGAGCGACAGGGTGGCATGGGACAGGATGCCGAGCAGCGAATCCGCCGACAATGTGTGGCGGCGCTGCAAAAGCAGCAGGATCGCGGAAATCGCAACCGACACAGCGAAGACGCCAATCATCAGATTGATGTCGAAGATGAGCGCCAGCGCCACGCCGAGCAAGGCGGAATGGGCCATGGTGTCGCCGAAATAGGCCATGCGTCGCCAGACGATGAAGCAACCGAGAGGCCCGGTCGTCAGCGCCAGCCCGATACCGGCAATCAAAGCGCGGGTGAAAAAGTCGTCAAGCACGGTGTACACCTTCCCCATGATGATGTTGGTGATGCTCGTGCTCGTGCTCGTGCTCGTGCTCGTGCTCGTGATGATGACCGTCATCGGCATGGCAATGATCCGTCACCGAACCGTCGCTGTGCAGCACGCGCCCGTCTGGCAGATGCGTGTGATCGTGATGATGTTCATAAACGGCGAGCGGCCCAACGGCGCGACTGCCGAACAGGCGCATATATTCCGGGCTTGCGGTCACGTCGCGCGGGGTTCCGCTGCAACAGACATGACCGTTGAGGCAGATGACCCGGTCGGTCGCCGCCATGACGAGATGCAGATCGTGCGAGATCAGCAGCACGCCGCAACCGGTCTCGTCGCGGAGCCGCGCAATCAGTTCATAAAGAGCGGCCTCGCCGGAAAAATCCACGCCCTGCACAGGTTCGTCCAGCACCATGATATCCGGCTTTCGCGCCAGCGCACGCGCCATCAAGGCGCGCTGGAATTCGCCGCCGGAAAGATGAGCCGTCTCGGCTTTCAGGAGGTGGGGGATGCCGACCGCCTCAAGCGCCGCGGTGATTTCCTGTTTGCTCAAGGGGCCTGTCAGCGTCAGCAGGCGTTCCACGGAAAGCGGCAGGGTGCGGTCGATATTGATCTTCTGCGGAACATAGCCAATGCGCAGGCCGGGCTTGTGGATGATTTCGCCTTCGTCGGGCTTGAGAATGCGCAGCGCCATCTTGGCTGCGGTGCTTTTGCCCGCGCCATTCGGCCCGATAAGCGTGACGATCTCGCCGCGCTCGACCTTTAGATCGACATTGCGCACGAGCCAGCGCCCGTCGCGATAAACACCGGCGTTCTTCAGTTCAATCAGCGTATCCCGCGCCTGACTGGTGGGGATTGTATTCTTTCTGACCATTGCAATCGGGGCTTTCGCTGCCTGTATCTTCGTATCGATCTCATTCAGTCAGACCGATACGCGTTCTAACGGATCATCTGCCGATTCGGACTTTTTCCCAGCGTCTTTTTCGGGCGGCATGACACGCCATATCCCGATTATGAAATCCACCCGCCCATGCTGTCACACAGGACAGCAATTTCAGGATGAATGCGATATCGCCAAAAAAAGCCGGGGTGAATTTCTCCAAAAAAGGGTTGCTTGACCTTATGGCAGACGTTATAGCATAACGCAACTGACGTAATAAAATAACATATCATCAGATATGACGCTCATCCCCGCTCATTCAAGAGAGATAACATGAAACATATGCGTTCCCTGCTGCTCGCCTCGGCATTCCTCACCGGTCTGGGCGGCAGCGCCTTTGCCGCAGAACGAGACGGCGTTGTCGTTTCGATCAAGCCGCTCCATTCGCTTGTTTCTGCCGTCATGCAGGGCGTCGGCGAGCCGAAACTGATCGTGCAGGGCGCGGGTTCGGAGCATGTCTATAGCCTCAAGCCTTCGGATGCCGAGGCCATCGAACATGCCAAGGTGATCTTCTGGGCTGGCCCGTCGATGGAAACCTTCCTCGACAAGCCGTTTGATACGTTGGGCGAAGGCGCCAAGGTTGTCGCCCTTGGTGAATCAGAAGGGCTGACCCGGCTGAAATTCCGCGAAGGCGGTCCGTTCGAGGCGCATGATCATGGCCATGAGGGCGAAGGTCATTCGGACGCGGGCGAGGGGCACTCCCATGAAGGTCACGACCATGCCCATGGGCATGATGACGGCGACAAGAAGGAAGCGGAAGCCGGTCACGATCACGCTGCCGAAGCGGGCGAAGGTGCACACGAACACCACCATCACCACGGCGAATATGATCTCCATTTCTGGCTCGATCCGGAAAACGGCAAGGTGCTGGTCACCAACATTGCCAAGGTGCTGAGCGAGAACGATCCGGCCCATGCCGCACAATATGAGCAGAACGCAAAGAACTATGCCGAAAAGCTGGACGCGCTGACCAAGGACATTGCGACGGAATTGCAGCCGGTGAAGGACAAGCCGTTTGTCGTGTTCCACGATGCCTATCAGTATTTTGAAAATCGCTTCGGCGTGAAGGCTGCCGGTTCCATCACGGTCAGCCCGGAAAAGGCGCCTGGCGCCGCCCGCATCCAGCAGATCCACGACAAGATCAAGTCGCTCAAGGTGGCCTGCGTGTTCTCCGAACCGCAGTTCGAACCGAAGCTCGTCAATACGGTTATCGATGGAACGGATGCCAAGACCGGCGTTCTGGATCCGCTCGGTGCAGAATTGAAGGACGGCCCTGATCTTTATCCGCAGCTGATCCACAATCTGGCGGATTCGCTGAAAACTTGCCTGTCCTCGTAATAGCTGCGGTTGCTGTCCCTTCCTAAAGCGTTTGCAACCGCGACGGCGCCGGGCCATCCCTTGGGTGGCCCGGCGCAAGATAATCCGTCAATGGCGGCGTTGCCGCCTGTTTTTTGCACTTCATATGTAATGATATAACATTAAAAGGACGATGTTATGAGAAAACGGCTCCCGGTCACAGTCCTCTCCGGCTTCCTCGGTGCTGGCAAGACGACGCTTCTCAATCACGTGCTCAACAATCGCGAGAACCGCCGCGTTGCGGTTATCGTCAACGATATGAGCGAGATCAATATCGATGCCTCGCTGGTGCGCGAAGGGGGTGCCAATCTCTCACGCACCGAAGAGGAGCTGGTGGAAATGACCAATGGCTGCATCTGCTGCACGCTGCGCGACGATCTTCTGAAGGAAGTCTCGCAACTGGCCGAGCAGGGGCGCTTCGATTATCTGCTGATCGAATCGACGGGTATTTCGGAGCCGCTGCCCGTGGCGGCGACTTTCGAGTTTCGTGACGAGCAGGACAAGAGCCTGGCCGATGTGGCGCGGCTTGATACGATGGTGACGGTCGTGGATGCGGCCAATCTGCTGAAAGACTATGCGTCGAACGATTTTCTCCGCGACCGGGGAGAGTCGCTGGGCGATGAAGATGAGCGAACCCTTGTCGATCTTCTGGTCGAGCAGATCGAGTTTGCCGATGTGGTGGTGCTGAACAAGGTTTCGACGGCGTCGCCCGAAGAACGCGATCTGGCCCGCAAGGTCATTCATTCGCTCAACCCCGATGCGCGTATCGAAGAGGTTGATTTCGGGCAGGTTCCGCTCGATGCCATACTGGACACGCGCCTGTTCGACTTCAACAAGGCGCATGAACATCCGCTTTGGTACAAGGAGCTTTACGGCTTCAACGACCATGTGCCGGAAAGCGAGGAATATGGCGTTCGCTCCTTCGTCTATCGCGCGCGTCGGCCTTTCGACCCTGCAAAGTTCCAGTCTTTTCTCGATAAAAGCTGGCCGGGCGTGGTGCGGGCCAAGGGGTTTTTCTGGCTGGCGACCCAGCCGGATTTCGTCGGCGAGATCAGTCAGGCTGGCGCTTTGGTGCGTACAACCAAGCGCGGGCGCTGGTGGTCGGCGGTGCCGAAAAACTATTGGCCGACCGAGCCGGGCTGGACGAGCGCGATGGAGCCATACTTCCACAAGGTCTGGGGTGATCGCCGTCAGGAGATCGTCTTCATCGGCGTTGATCCGATGCGCGAGGAATCGCTGACCGCCGAGCTGGACACATGTCTGGTGGAAGATGAGACCTTTGCGCCGGAACGCTGGTCGGCGCTGGCCGATCCGTTCCCGAACTGGTCGGTCGCAGCCTGAACTAAAATGCTATTCCGACAGCGAGGCGAGCGCCTTGCTGTCGGCAAGCGTGCGGTGATCCAGCACATTGGCAATGGCTTCACGCACATCCAGCATCATCAGGCGCACTTCGCATTCTTCTTCATCGCAGTCGTCGCAAGGGTGATAGTCGGTCTTGCTTGCACAGGCGATGGGAGCCAGCGCGCCATCCAGCGCACGGATGATATTGCCGATGGCAATTTCATTGGCCGGACGCGCTAGACAAAATCCGCCGCCCTTGCCTTTGCGGCTGACGACGAAACCGGCATTGCGCAGCTCGGTGAAAATATTGTCGAGGAACTTTCGCGGAATATGATGCTTTTCGGCGATCTCACTGGCTGAGGCCAGTTGTCCATCGGCTACTCCGGCCAGATGAACCATGGCTTTCAGGCCGTATTTGCCTTTCTTGGTAAGCATGCCACCCCTGCGAGACTTTCAGACAAAAAGCGTAGCGGCTAAACCGAGCTGCGACAAGTCTTTTCGCCCTGTCGGCTCATCTTATTGGCCGTCCCGCAAGGCAAGCGCCAATGCGCCTTGCAAGGCATCGCCAAGCGGCGGCTTATAAAGTGCGCGGTGCGGCAGACAGGGCAGCGCGGCATAGGCATTTGCCAGCCCGCCGGTCATGCTGAAGCGACCTACCTCCTCGACGCCCAGGCGGTCCAGTCCGCGGCGGAGGGAATCGCAGGCTCGTTGCGTGATCGAAAGGCCGACAGGGTCACCTTCCATCGCCCCTTTAAAGACCAATGGCGCTAACGCGGCATAGTCGGCGGCCGTCGCGTTGCGTGAAAAGGTGGTGATCTCACGCGCATCATTCTTGAACTGTGCCAGTGCGGCGTCGATCAGCTCACTGCGCGCAGCCATGCCATCCGCAACGAGCAGCGCCTCTTCCAATAGCTCGCGTCCCAACCGCGCGCCGCCCGCATGGTCGCTGAGCATGAAGCCGCGCCCGCCGACAATCTCAATGGTCTCGCCTGTTCGCTTGATAAAGGCCGAGCCAGTTCCGACAATGACCATTACGCCGTCGCCATCGCCGAGCGCGCCTTGCAGCGCGGTGACCGCATCCGACACGATCCTGACTTGCCCGAATGGCAGCGCATTATAATGCGCCTCGCGGTTGGCCAGCGAATTGGCCCCGGCGAGACCCAGCACCGCACGCGCTTCACTTAAGACTGCGACTTCGAGCCCGGCATTCGCGGCGGCCTGTTCCGCCGCTTCTATTATATGTGCGAGAGCCGCTGGCGTATCTGCGCCGATATTGGCCGGCCCGCCGGTGGCGCGGCCCAGAATGTTCCCGGCTCCGTCCGTCAGGATTGCCCTGCAGCCGGTGCCTCCGCCATCGACTGCGATGCGATACGGTATGTGCTTGATTGTCATATGTTTGTCGCAACTGTTCGAATCGACAGGTTTTGTCGGTTGATTTTACGTTAAAAGACACCATATTGGCTGTGGAAAAGAAAACCGGATTTTTGTTTGAAGTGGTGTTGACAGTTTGGCTTAGTCCGCCCTATATAGCGCCACAACGAGGGCGGCGACGCTGC
>NZ_JACGXB010000023.1:0-42009 GCF_014138065.1 Ochrobactrum sp. P6BSIII
AATTCGTGCCAGTAGTTCACGATAAAAAAATAAGCTATTGTTTTCGTTTCTTTTTCTTGGTGTCTCGCCCTAACTCCTGAATTGGGTTAGGGAATAGTTTGTTCGCGGCACGTTCTGCAAGCCGCATTCTGTCGGCCTTCCGTGTATAGACTTCTGCCATCTTTGTGGATGACCATCCGTACATCGCGGTAAGCTCAAAAGGGGTGGCTCCGTTGTCTGCTGCGAAGGTAGCTCCGGCCTTTCTCAAGCCATGAGCGCGCCCCGGAACATTAGCCTCATCGCACCTGTCAGCGAACCAGTATCCAAACCCCGCATGCTTCCATGGCAGACCTCGACTGTTAATCAGAAATACCATGTCCCCGGTCTTTGTTGCCGCAATAGATTTTGCCAGTGGTCCGAGGATCGGTATTATGACTTCAGCGCCTGTTTTTGATGTTTTGATTGTGATGTAGTTATTTTTAATGTGTTGTGGCCCTAGGGTGATAGCATCCGCCCGCCGAAGGCCAGTGTATAGCATCAGGTCAAGAGCCAGCCGTGCTTGTGTACCGATAGGATGCTTCTCCTGATATCTCAGCACCTCCTCAATCGTCCATGTGTGGAAACCGTCAGTTTTTGGCTTCTTTGGCTTTACGTCATCCGTTGGGTTGATAGCTATCCACCCACTATCTATGGCGAACTCGAAAAGCCTCCGCATAATCCTGAGATAAGCGATTGCCTGAAACGGTGTTCCTTCTCTTCGCAGCACACCTTGACGGATATCGTCTGACCCGATGCCTCGGAAATTCAAATCCCCGCCTGTCTTACACACCCCCTCCAGCAAGACCTTTTGATTGCGTTGCGTGAACGGCTTCAACAAAGAATACCGCCCGCTGGCATAGTATTGATCTACAAGCCAGCGTAGTGATGTGTGTGAAGCCTTCTTGCGCTTTGGCAGTTCTTGCCCTGCCAAGGCAGCATCATACGCCGCATTGAACTCATGGGAGCCAAACACACCCGGCAACCGGATGCGCTTGCCTTTCCCACGGCGGAAGTACCAGAACACCGTTCCGTGTCTGGTTACTTCCCGTTGAAGATATGGCTTTCTAGGTCTCGGCATGGCGGTACTAAAGATACCCTTTCCCTTTATTGTCAATTCGTGGGTTATCGGCCACATAATCTTCCGGCACCAAACGTATGAACGCATTGCCAATTTTTATTTCCGGTATGTGACCAGCCTTTTCGGCTCCAATACAGATTGCGGTTACCTGTCTCGCGGTCACGTCAAGACGCTTAGTCATCGTATTTACCTCTCAAAGCCTCCGGTGCCCGCCCTTGGTTGACGTTGAAAAGTAGAACTCCCTGATTTCGGTATGCTGTTACTGCCGCACACCTCGCAGTGCTTCTGACACTCGACCCGGATTGACGTTGAAGAAGTGAGCAATCTCGGTCTGTGCCGCGTCTGGGTTCGCCTTGGCGTAGTTGATGATGTCTCGCTTAAGCTCAAGCGTCATCCGGCGGCTTTTCGGCCCGACTTTCCGAACTGCTGACCGGCGTGTCAGCTTATTAGCCAAGCTCTCCAGTTCCGTGTTGTCCGTTGCGTGGGCGATCTGAATGATACGGTCGCGGATTTGGGGAATTCTCATTTCGATCTCCTCTGGTTGAAGATGTGATTTGTTCTCCGATTGTTCTCGTTATAAGACAGCCAGCCTTGGAGGCTGTCATGGGTACATTCAGCACGAACGCTACATTGGGTGACTGCCTGCGCTGTGGTGAGATCATCACGGCATGGTGTTTGACGTGCGATTACAGCGCGGAACTGGATATTCAGGCGCTGGCGGAAAAGCTCGGCCCTGCGCACGGTGCGATGCACAAAGACCTCGCGCCTATCCTGAAATGCTCGGCTTGTGGCGGCAAGCGCCTGCAACTGCTGTATTCCAATATCTGCACAAGGCGAACGGGTCAGGCTCGCAATACATGGGGTGGAACGTGACATCACTTATCCGCCTCCTTCTTCTCGGCTTCTTCCGCCTTTTTCAGCGCGGCCATGGTCTTCGGATACCGGCGAAGCGTGTCTTCAACGAGTTCCGGAATACGCTCGCGCAACTCGTCCAAGCCTTCCTTGATACGGTCAAAGGTGCGCTTGTTCATCCTCACTCCCTTTCCCGCAGTGCGGCGCGGCCAGACACATCGATGTCAATTGGCCCAACCGTGATGATTTCCTTATTCCGTGTACGAAGGAACGGAACAAAGTCAGCCCCCTCGTATCTGCGATCCGAGCTTGACCGTGCTTCAATGATCCTGAATTTCTCGCCGCTCTTCATCTGGCGCGAAGCTTCGAGAATGCAATCCTCGCGGCTCTTTGCGCCTCCGACCAAGTCATAAACGTCTTGGTCAAGCTCTCCGGCCCACCATTCCCAAGGGCTCATTCGGAACCGCCTTTCAGGGCTTGGCGACCTGACACGTCGATGGCGAATACCTCGACGGGGTTTGCGCCGAAATGTGGATGGGTGATTGTTTTGCGAACGAAACCAAGCCACGGGCGTTCGATGACAAATTCTGTGTCGCCAGTCTTCGGATAGCCCCACTTCAGGACAATTCCCTCATAGGATTTTCCGACAAGACGTTTCGACCAATAGTCAGTGATCAGCCGGTATTCCTCGACCTTCGTACCGGCCTTGATCGCATCGAAATATTCGCGCTTTAGTGAGAGGTGCAGCTTCATTCGCTCTGCTCCCCAAGTGCGCGGATTGCGCGGGAGGACTTCGCATAGCCGATAGCCAGGCGGTTATAGTGCTTCCCTTCTTCATAGAAACGGGTCTGCTTTTTCAGGCCATATTTCCCGCTCTTCCGCTTGTCGTGGAAAGCTTTCGCATGCTTCCTAGCCGCCTCGGCCTTCTGATCAAGGTGATCCGCCACAGAGGCAAGGACTGCTACGGTGATATCCTGTGCAATGTCTGTGGAACGGGCCGGAACCGCTCGTGCACGGTCCTGCCAGATCATTTGTTCGACTTGAGCGATGAGTTCCTTACTCGGCATTGCTGGCCTCCTTTGCGTGCAATCTGACTATTGAACCTCCATCAAGCCATATGAAATACAGATACAAATACTCGAAAGCTTTCCGATCTTCATTCCAGCGAACATCGTTGATGTAGAACGAGTGCCCTTCGAAATGTCCGCAATACACCTCGCAGTAATCCCCAACATTGAACTGAGGTTCGCATGGCGGCGTAGTCTCGTATTCTTCGATGGTTACAACGGTTCGGATGGCTTTCATGATGCATCCTTTGCGCGCAAGAGGGCGATGCCGTAACTCGGAAGCCTTGAGCACGAAGGCCAGAAGCTGCCGAAATATCGCCGCTGCAATATTCCTTTTGAGACCAGCCGATTTAGACGGAAGCGCCAAAACCAATATCTCGGGAGCGGCGAAAAGCACTCGATGCCGTCAATTCGCTGGCTATATCCGTGGCCAACTTCATTGGTGAAATAGTCAACAGCAACACGCTCAAAGTCCCTGTCAGGCGCGTCTAGCTTGGAGAGACGGGTAATGAGGTCAGAAGTCATTTGTCCATATCCCTGTGAAGCTCGCGTTGGGCGAAAAGCAGCAGAAATCCAGCGCCGACAAGCCATTTCAGGTCAGCATTCGGTGCGAGTGCGAATAGAATTGTGAGGCCCAGAAGCACAGCGGTTATGGTCGCGCCTAGTATCAATCTCATCATGACGGCTTCCCTCCCAGCGCTGCGCGGGCTTCTTTCAGCGCCTTCCAAAAACCTGTGCGGCCACGGGTTCTATCTATGTCAGCCAGAGCTAAGGAATTGGCGTGCAACGTTAAGTGCTCCAGCGCCTTTTCAGCCTCCGCGAGCTTGGCTTCGAGGGCTGACATTTCCCGATGGAAATCGACAAGTCCGGTTTCGTATTCCTTAACCCGCGCAGTCAGCGCCGCGTTGTCGGCTCGCAGTTTTGAAATTTCTTTTAAACAACGTTCATTAGCTCTTTCCGCAATCTCCTTCTCCGCCCGTTCCGCCGCCAATAGCTCCTCAGCCTGCGAGCGGTCGCAAAGTTCGCGGACAGCGGATGGAGATTGCCCGTTCCAACTTGTTTTATCACACCATAGATGACCCCTGCCCAAAGGGTCACTAAACCGATAATCGTATCGAACAGTCACCAACTCACCACGTTCGCCGGTTGCAACGGGCACGGGAGTGCAGATGTCACAGATAAGATTGCCTGTTCGTCCGGCATGTCCGCAGGCCGGGCATCCCGGAAGATCGTCAGCGTTGCCGGTAGCATCCGGCGATACGGGAGCAACGGGGGTGGACTTCTGCAACGACAAGGCTTTCGCACAGGGTTCACAGTTCCACGCCCGCTTATCACCCATGAATGACTGACTGCATGACTTGCAGTTGTTCATGTAGGAACCCGGCGCATAGCCGAAAGGCTTCAGTTCACTCGCCATGGCGGTCGCCTCCTGATGGGCGGGTCAGCTTAAAACGGCCATGTTCTTCCATTTCCTCAAAGCTTAGCTTCGGGATTTCTGACAGCCGTTCAGTTCCCTGATATTCCATGCGCCCATAGTCATTGTAGGTGCGCGCTTCCAAATAACCCGCTTCAACCAGTTCATTGATTGCGGCTTCAGATCGTTGGGTTAGGATATGTTGAGCGCCTTTCCCACCGATGCGAAGAGTGGATTTGTCTCCAAATCCAAACACGGATTGTGCGATTACGCGGGCGTCGAAGGAAAGCTTCCCCATCACGCCACCTCACTGCTTGGAGGAGTGGGGAGAGTGCGATAATGCGAGAACCAATTTTCGTCGTATGAAGGACGCCATTCGCTTCCAACAAGCTGCTCCCAAAAGCCGGGACCGTCTTCGGGGTAGCCGATATTAAAATCGGGGTTCCAACGACAATTTGGGACGCGCTTTGACAAGCGATCACACCAAAGATCAACAACGGTTCCGTCTTGCGGTGCGTCGTTTATGTCGAGCCATCCTTCCCCCTGCGCTCCGTCATCGCTGGGCTTATCCGCTACTGGATGGAGGGCGCGGAAATGTGCGGCACTTGCCTCGTGGGTCGCAATCTGCGCATCAAGGCGCTTGCTTTTCACGGCAACGGTTCTTTTTCTAGCCGCTTCAGCTTCGTGCCAGCGCGCCGCTTCCTCCAGCACAGCCGCTCTGTCAGCGGATGGCTGCACAACGCCCTTGCCGTCGCAGATTTCACAGAGCAGTGACGGATAGCCGACAGGGCAAGTTTCGTCCTGCTGGACTTTGGTGCATGAGCAATCGGCTGCAGAAGCATCAAGCACATAGACGGGAACAAATTCCATTGGTCCAGTCTGAGCAACGGTGAATAGATCAACGCACGTCTCGATCTGCTGCAGCGTATGCAGTTCTGCAGCGGAAACGTATCCGATCTTCTTCACCTGCACCGCTGCTAGATGCGGGGCGGCGGCGGTGAGGGCGGCGATCAACGCCTTTTCATTGGCTGCGGTATAGCCGAATTTGGTGAACTCGTTCTGTGCCGCCTGTACTGCCTGTTCTGCCTGTTCTGGGATGGTCATGGGCGCACCTTCGCGTTCCGAATGATGACAAGGGCGGCTTCGTCGTCGCCGGTGATACGTGAGAGAGCGAGGGCAACCCGGCACGGATCGATCCCGTACTTGGCCCAGAACTTCTGTTCGTTCATGGAATGCTGCTCACGGTGCAGTTCTGGAGCGAGCGGGACCACCCAATCGTCGTCAGGCTTTTCAGCTTTCCCGGTGTCTCTCTTGCCGTATTCTGGCGCTGCATACCGGATATGAGCGGCTTCAACGCCGTATTGACCTGTAATCACGCATGGCAGTGTTCTGATCCAAGCCAGGTGCTTTCCATCTTCCCGCCGCGGGCGCTTCTGGCCCTTGGACGGTGACGTGCTGAACGCCGTGGGTTCTCTACGTACTGCGAAGGCGGCCATTAGTTCACCTCCGGCAGATCGTTGATCTGTTCCGCGCTGAGCTTCGACAGGTTGGCAATCCTCGCCTTGTCGAACTCCTCTTCACCGTCCATGACTTTCGCCAAGAACATCGACACGGTGTTCACGCGGCCCATGGTCGGCAGATCGACCCATTCAGGTGCGTTCTGTTTGACGACACGGTACTGGTTGCGCATGATTTCCATGTCGCCACCGACCATAGCCGAGGCGATAAGCATGTTGACCGATTTCAAAACCCAGGTATCGGCGTCAGCATCGGTAAATGATGGTTCAGACGCACCCTGTTCGCCCGTATCCGGCTCGCTGGCTGGCGCTTCGGGTTCTTCGGACTGATGCTCAATTTGAAAGCCTTCTTTCGCCTGTTGGCCAATCTGGGCGGTTTCATTCCCACTACGCAAAAGCTGCGAAAGTGAGCCGCGAGCCTGTATGCGGTTCTGCTGTGCGTCCACATCGCTGCGGCGACCGCTGAAATCATAAAGCTCATCGTCCCGGCGTATCAGATCATCAAGATCACTCGACATCGGCAGGCGCTTGGCAAGGCGGCGAATGACCGTCTTCTTAGCCATCTCATCCCACCAGTCAGCCCATGGTCCGAACTTGCCAGTCTTGGAAACGGCTCGAACCTTCTCGACGTCTTTCAACGTCATGATTTCGCGATAGATGCCGCCGTCCTTGGTCTTGGCGATTGCATAGACGAGCTTCGCATCGCCGCGGTTGCTATCGAGGCAAGGGCGGTGAACGATGGTTTCTTCGTCGCCAAGCGTGTACTGAAACTCATCGTTCTCGTAGACGACATAGGCAGACAGGGACAGGAGTTCGCCAGAGTTGCGGATTTTCTTGAGGATGCCGCCAACCATGGGCATCCATTGCACCTTCTTAATCCAAACGTCCTTGTTGTCTTCCTTGACCTTCGCATTGAAGATGACCAATGCACCGTCGCGACCGTCTGGCAACAAGCCGTCCTGTGCCGCCTTCATGGCGCTTTCGAAGAGCGAGCGGCGGTCAGCCGTCATCAGATCAGCATTGCCGCCAACAGCCGTCATAACCACGCGCATGAAGCGCTCGACAGGGATGTGCGGCGGAAGGGCGACTGCAACTTCGTTTTCCTGCTTGGTCCACTGGTTGCGGAAATCTTCGGCGGGAGTTGTCGTCTTTTCTGTCTTGGCAATAGCGTTCATGTATCAACGCCTCCTAAGCTGCAATTTGATGTTGGTAGGCGATGAACTGGTCCAGCAACTGCCGCGACCATGGCTTCATCTTGATAAAGCGCTCGCCTGCGCTGAATGGGAGCTTTCCGGGCCAATAGCCGCTATCCAAACACTCGCGGATCGTGCGAAGCCCATAGCGAACAATGTCTTCGCCGCGGTCGATGTCTTCTTCGTCAATCTCGACATGTGAAGTGTCCGGCACATCGTCATTCAGCACGTAAAGCAGGACGAATGTCTTGAACGGGAGATTGAGGCCGCGGCATGCCATGCGGGTCATTGCAGCCTGCAGGTAATAACTGGCGTCAACGATTTGCCGAGACAGGAAATCCTCATCAAAGCTGCTTGCGGTTTTCAGGTCCGCATAGACAGCATCGGCGTTCGGGATCACGTCAGGGCGAGCCTTCAACCAGATGCCAGTCTCCGGGTCTTTCCAGAACATCGACCGTTCCACGCGACCAGTCATCAAGCCTTGCTGGACAAGCGGATACTGGTTTGCATCGTCTCGCATACGCTGGATGCGCTCATACTGCTCCGGCGTGACGATGGTCTTGCCAGCTTCGATCTGCTGTGCCTTCCACTCCTGCGCTTCCTTCTTCTTGTAATCCGGGTACTTCTCTGGCCGCACGACGAATGCAGCGTCAAAGTCTTCATCCCCCAGAAGCAGGCAATGCGTGGCCTTACCGAAATCCAGCGCTTCAGATGGCTTCGGCTTGATGTGATCAGGATTGTACTTCCACCGGCCCCAGAACGCCTTCGGGCTGCTGTTCTTCTGGATCGGGTCAAGCCACTTCAATGCGCTCTTGGAAACCGCGGGAGCATCCAACAATTCCAGATTGTTGTGATAGGCATCCAGTGGAATGCCGCGGTAAATCCCATTCTCGGATATCGGCGTCTTGCCATCCCAGGTTAGTTCCTCATGGAAGGTGTCAGTCACGATCACCTCCACGGGCTGCGAGAAAGGCATCGGACATCTCATAAGAAGCTGATGCAGCTATCACGTAGACGCTGTCATAACGTACATTCTTGCCGCGTGAATTGGCGTAAATCTCAGTCAGAAACGAGGGTAAAGCCGCCATCGCGAACTCATCGCGCAAAGTCTTTTCTGGTGCGGAGTTGGCTATTCTGGCGACAATCTCGGCGTTCATGCTGCGGCCCTTGGCTTTGGCATCTGCTGAAATCTTTTCACGCATACCGTCAGGAAGCCTCACCATGAATTTGTCTTGGTCTCTAACCTTCGACATCACGCGGCCTCCGAAACTATCGCGTTCTTTTCAATGAGCGCAAAATCCAGTGCATCATCGAAGGTATTGGCCGTTCCGCGAGCGCATCGAGTGACTGTTATGTCGTCTGCCCAATGGACAAATACGGTCGTATATCCGGCTGTATCAGTGTTGTGCATAAGAACGCTTATCGCGCTCAGCCCATGCTCGGCGCATATGTTCTTGAGTGTGGTTTCCATGCTCACTCTCCCGAAAAATTCGCCAATTCCTTTTCAAGCTCACGAGCTAACCATGCTGTCGTGATGCGCTTGGGCTTTGGCTGGATTGGTGCTGGCTTGTCGGCGGTTTGTAGGAGGGCGGTCATGCGGCCTCCGCTTTCCGAAGGGCAGCAGTTGCCGCCTTCACATTGGCAATGAGGTGCTTCTTGTCCCGGCGCAAACGGTCTTCAAGCCTGAAGCATTTGTCGATCCAGTAACGGCGCTCATCGTCATACTTGATGATTTTCTGATAATCCCAATACGGATATACGCATCCGGTATATTCGGCTCGAAGCTCTTGCAACGCAGCGGGATCAACCAGAGCGCCGGTGTAGACGTAGCACTTCTTCAACTCGTCAACAGTGCCATAGGCTGTCTCTACGAAGCCTTCTAAGCCTGCACTCCAATACTGTCCGTTCGCCCTGACTGTGCCGCCATCCTTCAGCGGAATATCGAACTCACGACCTGCGAAAGCTTTGAAGCGGCCTTGCGGCGCTTCGTAACGAAGTGCATTGCGAAATGGTCCATCGGAACCAATCAAATCCTGTCCAGAGAACTCGTACAGCATCTTCAATGGACGATTGAGAACTAGGGCTTCGCGCAACGCGACTTCCACTATAGCGACGATTTTCAAAGGTTCGGTCATAGCCTCACACTTTCTCGGCCAGATACCCGGCCCATACTGCAAACGTTGTGATGAAGGCCAAAACGGCTACGAAGGATGCAATGTCGGTGATCAGGTCTTTCACGGCCTCGTCCTCTTGCTCTGGCACAGCGCGATAAAAGCGACGATCAGTGCCATGGTGATTAGGTGATCGAATGGGGAGGCGATCATTTCACCCTCCGCAGACACACAACTTCCGTGGTCATCAGGCGCAGGCCCATTTCAGGGCTGGTACGGTACGGATCGCTCATTTCGAGAATGGCGTGATTGCGAATGCCCTTACCGACAAACTCGCAATCCTCACGGTCCCAGAATGGCCCGATCTGCTGCGTTACCCGGTTCTCGATCAGGACAAACCCAACATGCGGATCATGTGGACGGGTGGCTGGTACGACGGACAGAGCCGTGGAAATCATCAGTGCAGAGAACATCAGGCTACTCCCCGATAGATCGATGGTGATTTGAAAGACCGCTCGTGGCGGACCTGATTGCGCCGGTCCTCTTCTTCCTCGAAAGCCATCTGCTTGAAGAAAGGCGTGTCCTTCACCCACAGAGGCGGGTTATCGAAGTCGCCAGAAAAGTACGGTGCGGCCTGTTCGTTGATGATCTCGCCGGTAAGCGTCGATCCGTCGAAACGAACGATATCCAGTGCATTCCTGTAGGTTGCCTCGTTAGCCACATCAAAAAACGTGGCACCAGAAACCAACATCGGATCGAACCATTCCCAGCCCGAAGACGTGGGCACCTTCAGCAAGATGCGATCATCAGTATTCAAGGCTATGTCTGACATCGCTCGATCCCTTCAATGAGCCGTTTTGAGACTTGCTCAGGTCTGGCGTTCTAGCTCTTTCAGGTTGAGTTGCGCGCACCGCGCTGCGGTTCACATGGCAACCTCCATCGCCTGTTTCGGCTAGGTGAAACTCGAAGGGTCCAGATCAGCTTGTTGCGTTTTCGTGAACCGCTTTGACATGCTCAATGTTGCATACGACACAATTCATGTCAACACAAAAAATGTTGAAATGTGAAAAAACAACACATGACGTGTTGCACAACATGTTGAAGCGGGATAAAAGAAAAGCCCCGGAGCGGTGATGCTGCCGGGGCCTAAAGCGGTCTTACTGTCTCGAATTGTGTAGCATAACAAGCATCGTTACACAACCGAAATGATCGCTTCGGGGCGCTGAATGACACAATATCTTGGGTCTGCTCGGAGGTTCCCGCCAAGATCGAGTGTTTTCTAAGCGCAAAAGAAGCGGTCTTTTTACGGATTTGACCCGTTTTCACCGATCACCCGGCGCATGAAATCCACAGCGGTTCCTCATCCCAGGCTGATGAGGCGGTCTTAGCGGGTTAGACGCCGCTCGACTGGTTTGGATGCGACCTGAGAGAGTGAACTGCCGATATAAGCCTTCATGCATGGAGACGGACTGGCCCACCGGGGAAATAGGGCAGGCAGGGATACTAAGACTTCATGGCATCCCGGTTCATCGCGATACGGTGAACTGCAAACGACGGAACCCTTCTCGTATGAAGGTGAACGTCTTGATAGCCAGAGGTGTGTCTAAAATCTGAGATTAGCCGCCAAACTGTGTTTTGATAACGGACTTTCTAATCCTTGCCATCTCCCCAAAGCGCAGATGCCTCCTCATCTGAAGGAATATAAGGCTTTATCCACGCGACCTCGGCGGCCCACTCCAGTTTCGCATCAAGGATAGGCTCACCAGTAACGGACAAAAGATCATATCGTCCCGGCTTGCGACCTTTCTTAATGAACCGAACCAAGTCTCGGCCATCGGAAGTCACCACTACACATAATTTATCAACAAGCCCCGCATGCGGTGGCAAAAATTCTTCCTCATAAAAAACCAGCCAGCCGTCGCGTATAGCTCCCATGGTATGGCCGCGCACTACCTTGGCAACGGTCTTAGGAGTTGAGAACGGCGAAGGCACGACTAAGCCCTGAATTTCACTCATCGGATGATTTTCTCCACAACACTACCGAAGGCCAGAGATCACTTAATGACGCCAAACCGCCTGAGAACGCGCCCAACGATAAAAACGTCATCAGGGCGTTTTTCTTTGATCCGGTGCCGCGTGTTGTCTGAAATGATACGGATAACGTTCTCGCCATTCTCTTGCGACACTTCGAGGCGCTTCACAACAAGGCCGCCGATTTCATCAAGGATCGCATAGATGCCGTCAGGCGAGGGCCACCGGTGGCGGGTATCGACCACGACCACATCGCCCTCTTCGAGCGTCGGATACATGCTGTCGCCCTGCACAGGTATAAAGACGGTGTCTTGTGGATGAAGGCCGAGAGATGTGTAAACGGCAGGCGGAAGCCGCCAGTAGTCCGAAACAGCTTCGGCTGCGAATGTCATCCCCTTATGACCTGGTACACCTTCATTCACGATAGACAGTCCGCCTGCACCCATGCCGCCGGTGATGTCAATCTGAGGTGATGTACCCTCCGGCGCTCCACGGAAACCAGTCTCGCGGCCAAAGGTTAAGGTTTCGTCTTCAATTTCGTCCGGTTCGTCAGGGTCGAAGCTGGAGACCATTCCCTTCTTAGGAAGCGGTGTGCCTTCCAGCAGGTAGGAGACGGTTACACCGAATTTTTTGGCGTATTGCTTCGCTTCATCAACATGAAACTCATTCTGCCCGTTCTCATGTGCACGGTATGTTGAAGCGGAAATACCTAATGCTTCCGCAGCTTTAGCCGCAGATGTGAAGTTTGCCGCTGTACGAGCAGCCTTTAATCGTTCGCCCATTGTGTCCATGAAAATCAACATTTCAGATAAATCGACATAAATCATGTTGACATACCGACACGAATAGTGTTGATTGGACGACATGGAACACGTAGACGACATTTTCGAGAAGTTTGGAGGCACGATGGCTTTTGCACGTGCCATCGAAATCAAACCTTCTGCCGCTTCGGAAATGCGGCGTCGGAAGTCCATACCCGTGCGCTATTGGCCGAGGCTGATCGGTGTCGCTTTCGAAAAGGACATCGTTTTGACTAACGATATGTTGGTCAACATGCACGTGTTGAACGAGCAGGCAAAAGGTGCTGCTTGAACCAGAGAGATGACATGATTGAGCGGTGCGCTTTTGCATTGTTCCAGTCCTTCATTCGAAACGCGGTCGGCACATGCCGATCCAAGCGGGACATGATTGGCAATGTCATGGGTCTGGAAACGCCAGAAGAGGCCGCACAGCGGCGTTGGCGCGATATGCCGGAATTATCACGAGAACGATTTAGGGCCGAAGCATCGGCTGTTCTCGCCGCAGCTTAACTGATTGCCCACCGGGTTCCCCAAGCCTCCAAGCCCGCCCCGGTGAGCAACCGCCCGACGCTTTGAGCACTCCCTGTCGGAGCGTCGGGCATCTAATTCAACCATGAGGGTATCAAACCATGAACGGCAACTGGATCATCGCATATCTGTACACTGCGGGTTTCGTTGCCTGTTCGGTTCTCGAATTCTCGCCACCCAGCCGATCACCGAAATGGATCAAATGGGTTCTCGTAATAGGCTGGCCGCTTTGCGTGATGATTGCGGCTGCGGCTGGCATTTGCCGTGGGTTCAGTAGGAGCCTCCGGCCATGAGTACAAGATCAATTGGACGCCCGTATCAGTTTTCCAGGCTTTCCGGGCTGTCCGTTTCATCTTCATCACTTCAGTTCCCTTCAGGACAACTGGTCACCACGACCAGCTCTCTTCCACGGCTTCAACTTAGCCGTGGAGAGATTGCATGTCTGAACAAAGAATTTCCGCGTACGGGAAAACAGTTTCCGAGGACAACAAAATGAGCATGGGTTTTACAGCCATAGATGACGCCCGTTATTGGGCCGAAGAGCTGCAAAAAGCCGAGTACAAGGGCCTTGGCGACACACGCGAGGCCGCACGTTACCGCGTTGCGAAACGTACAGGTGTTTCAGAGAGTTACCTCAAGCGTTTGCGCTACCGTTACGAGGAAATGACCGATGTGGCCGGTTCGGCCTACCGGGCGCTCATGTTGGCATACAACGACATGTGCCAGCGCAATGAAGAAGCCGCCGCCCGCTATTATGCGGAGCGCCAAAATCTACGAGCAAACCATGAGACTTTTAACGAGCTTGTCCAACAGGACATGGGAGAGGGTTCTGCTTGCCTTCAAGCGGAACTCGAAGAGGAAGGCAAGCGTACGAAGGCGTTCAAAGCCAAAACCGCTCGCATTGCTCAGGTGGCTATCGCTGCGCAGACGAATGCGTCTCGCCGTTTCGCTTCGCGTTAATGCCGATCACATAGCTGATCGCGTCTGCCCGGAGTTGGCCGATTACCCGACGATTGAAGAAGAGTTCAACATTCCAGCACCGGGAGAACCTAAGTGAATATTTTCAACAAACTGATCGCCAAACAGGTTTCTAAGGAAGTGACACTTGGCAATCCACTGGATGACGCTCTGGCGATTAGTCGCCGTCAAAATCATTTTGCCTCACTTCGTGGCGGCAATGGTTTCAGACAGCCAAAAGCTTCACCAAAGACGAATGCGCAGGGCCTCACTCGTGGCGACCGTAAGCGTCTGATGCGCCTGAAGGCTTTCTTCCCTGAAAAGTATGCGGAAGCAATGAGCGCTATCCATGAACGTAACGAACAGTCGGCTTAATCAACGCGCAGCACCGGGAGAAGTGAAATGATTGGTCACAACAGCATTTCTGAACAGGATCGCCGCAATCTGTTTTTCGTGCAGCGTCACCGATACCTGAAGGCGCTTGCAGCCAAGAAGGCAGCAGACGCGGAACTGAAGAATGTCGGCAAATCGGTGAAGGCTGACCTTGGACCGAATGGTCTGGATCAGATCAAGCTCTACGAAAAGGCCAAGACCGATGAAGGCTTGCAGGCGATCAAGGAAAAGCTTGAAGCGGATCGTCAGGCGCTTGCCTATGCCGACATTCCGATCAACACGCAAATCGACCTGTTCGACAATGCCGGTGCCAATGACGAGAAGGCTTATAAGCTGGGCCTGACTGCCGGTCTGGAAGGCGAAACGCTCCTGAACCCGTACAACGAAGCCACTCAGGACGGGCAGGATTACGCCCGTGGCTGGCACGAAGGTCAGGGCATTCTATTCGCTGGCATCAAGCAGAAAGAACAGCCAGAGCCGGAAAGCGAACTCATCAAGGGTGAACACTCTGACCCGGAATTTCCAGATGAGGAGGCGGCGTGATGGCCGAGACGAAGTTCACGCCGGGGCCGTGGGATGCGGCTGGGTATTGCGGCACAGAAGTTTACGCAGGTCTCAAGTGCATTGCACAACTACCCTTCGGGTGTGGTGTGGATGACCATACCCTCAGAACGAACGCCCGCCTGATCGCCGCAGCGCCTGATCTGTATGATGTTGTCTGTAAAAGTGACTGTCCGCGCCCGGTTAACGGAAGGCCAGACGAGTTTTCTGCCCTGCGGTGTTACGAGGCAGGAGAGTGCGGTTGCTTTTACGGGACAGCGCTCGCCAAAGCTCGCGGGGAGGCGGCCTAATGTCTCCAGAGCAGAAACAAGAACTCACGGCCAAGATCAACGAGATGTTGGCCGCAGGCGTCTACAAGACGGACATCGCCGCAACTCTGGGTATTACCCTTTCCAAGATCGATAGATTGATCAACCCGGAACGGTACGAAGCACAGTTGGCAAGGGCACGGGCGCAAAAGCGCGCCCGGACTGCGGCGATCAAAGCCGGTGACGCTATCGAACTCAGCGAAATCATCCTGAAGCGCAAGGCTGAGTTCGCAGAGATGGTCGCCAAAATCCCAAAGAAAGACACCCGTAGCAAGATCGGTATTCTGGCTGGCGATCCTCTGTATGAGCGCAGCGCCCTTTACCAGAAACGAGCAGAAGCGGGGCAAGAGCCAGTAAGGAGGGCATCGTAAGATGTACGCCCGATCCCGTCATGTAGAGGCAAACCCGCGTTATCAGGCAGCAGTGGAAGAGCAGCGCCGACGTGAGGAAGCACGAAGAAAAGCAGCCCAGCCCAAGCCGGTCGTGTTGATCTGCGATCCGGTGGCAGAAGAGCGGGCAAGACAGGAGAAAATCGAGCGCGATCGCCAGATGTTCGCAGCCGCCGCCGAACGGTTCCCGCTGGATGCTGCGGATGTTGAGGCTGCTAACTCAATCCAAGGCATCATCAAGGAAGTGGCGGAGAAGCATGGTTTAGGCGCAAAGGACATTCTGAGCAAAACCCGCCGCCGTCCAGTCATCGCAGCACGATTTGAAGCCATCTACCGGGTCTGGATCGAGAAAGACCCGATCACGTTGACAGAACTTGGTCGGAAGTTCGGTGGATTGGATCACACCACTGTTCTGAACGCCTTGCGCAGAATGGGCATTAAAAGCGCCCTTCGTATTCGGGAAGGTAGGGACGAATGAGCCAGCGTGTCGCCCGAACACTCATCATCACCGGATGGACGTTACTGGCGGTAGCCGTTGTCGTCGCCCCAATTGCTCTGGTTGCAGGGAGGTATTGAATGCTGATCTTGGGGATGGACATCGCAACCACGACAGGCTTTGCCTGGTACGATCCAAGCGCACCAATGAGCACGATACGCACCGGCATCATCACGGCGACCGGCGAGAATGCCGAGGAGAAGGCATCGTCAATCGGTCTGCAACTGGTGGCGATGCTGAAGGCGGAACGGCCTGACTTCGTGGCTATCGAACAGCCGATGCGCAATGTCGTCACCTTCAAAAAGAAGAAGCATGACATGGCGGGCGAGAGGGAGGAACAGACGATTAACCCTTCGGCTCTTCAACTCTCCAGCTTGTCCGGTGCCGCCGTGGCGATCATTTCAGCCTATCGCATACCGTGGCTGACCATGCCTTCAGCCACATGGCGTTCACAGTTCCTTGGCTATGGCCGCAAACCCGGCTTTGCAAGCAAGGACTGGAAGAAGGCCGCAATGGAACGCTGCCAGATGCTGAAAATCCCGGTGAAGAAGCATGACGCCGCCGAAGCGGTCGGTATCGCCTTCGCTGCTACAGCTTCCCAGCAATACAAGATGCTTCAGATGAGGGCGGCATGAGCTACCACGAACGAGAAATCAGACCAGAGCCGCCAACGTCCATCGAAGCGGAACAAGCGCTGCTCGGTGCCATCATGATCGACAACGCCGCATACTGGCGTGTTGCTGGCATCTTGCACCCGAAGCATTTCAGCGAAGATGTGCACCGAACTGTTTATGAAGTTGCCGGGAAGATGATTGCAGAGGGCAGGGCAGCTAACCCGGTCACGATGAAGCAGTACCTGCCAGAGAATGCGAAGATCGGTGAGCTGACGCTGAAGGAATACCTGATGCGTCTTTCGCTTGAAGCGGTCGGGGCATTCCACGCATACGACAATGCCCGCGTGATCCTTGAACGATGGTCCCGGCAGGAATTGGTTAATCTCGCCTATGACCTTCGCGACATGAGCGTGAACATGCCGGTGGACATGACGCCGGAGAAGCTCATCGGAATAGCTTCTGATCGCCTGACTGAAATAGCGCAGGAAGGTAACGAGCGCGCCGGTTCGATGAAATATGGCGTTCTCTTGCCCAAGGCAATCGACCGGGTGGCTAAGGACAGTGTGAGCGGAAACAAACTCATTCCGTGGTTTTTGCCAGAGATTAGCCAGGCGGTAGGTGATATCAGGCACGGCAATCTTGTCGGCTTCATGTCTGATAGTGGCGGCGGCAAGACCTCCTTTTCACTCACGCAATGCCGTCATGCTGCGCTCGCTGGATATCGAACGGCGTTCTTCTCCATCGAAATCACCGACGAAGAGGCAGCTTTGCAGGCGGCGGCACAGGCCAGCCGGATCAGCTTGGATCGGCTGGATGCTTTCGCGCTCAACACGACCGAAAAGGAACGGATCGAAGGCGAAATGATGAAGTCCACAGACTTGCCGTTCGATATCGTTTCATTTGCAGAGTGCACCTTGTCAGACATTCGCATCAAAATGGAAGCGATGAAGAAGTCTGTTGGCCTCGATCTGGTATTCATCGACCACGCCAAGATGATCCAGTTACCCGGCAAGGCAGGCGAGATATTCGCAGAGCGTGTCAATGCTTTGTACCGTGGCCTGAAGGCCATAGCGAAGAGCCTCAACGTGGCAATCGTGATCCTGATCCAGCGTAACGATGAATGGAAGGCACGTTGGAAGACCGGCGGCAGCCTTCGTCCAATGATGGGCGATGCCTACGGCGGCGGCGGTGTGAAGCAGAACCTGGATGTGTGGTTCTCCCTGTACCGGCCCGAACCGCTCTACAAAGAACTGATCCCGCAGGAATACAGGCAGGAAAAGAGAGATGACCTTGTGCGTCGATACGAAGGTAGCAAGGGCAAGGCATGGATCATCAACCACAAGCGCAGACGTGGCGAGCCGGGGCAATCCGCTGAAATCGAGTTCGAAGCCGAGTTTACCCTGTTCAAATCGGGCACTCCTGAAATGCCAGCAGCTTTCGAAGGGTTCCTGCAATGAACCAACAGACGGCATATGCTGAATGGACCGAAGACGGATTTATCGGGAAGTTTCAACTCGCTTGGCGCACTGAGGTCTATGTGGTGAAGAAAGACGACAAGCCTCAGTATTTCAAATACCCGCATGACGCCGAAATAGCGGCGTGGAGAGCGAAGGACGCAATAGAGAACACAGTGATGCACCGCGACGGCGTAACGCTCTCTGACGGCAAATATCCCGATGCTGAAGCGGTGTTCAGCAAGGGCGCATTCAAGAAGAGGGCGGCATGACTGACAACGTGAACCGTCCAGCCCATTACAACGGCCATCCAAGCGGTATCGAGTGCATCCAGATCACGGAACACATGGGCTTTAACCTTGGCAATGCTGTGAAGTACATCTGGCGCTGCGATCTGAAGCAAGATGCGATTGAAGACCTGGAAAAAGCCCGTTGGTACATCGACCGGGAAATCAAGAAGCGCAAGCGGGTGAGGGTGACAGAATGACAGTTGACCCTCGTGTTTATTCGATATGCGCAGAGTACGGCATCAAGATTGTGGATGCTCACCGATACCCGGATATTGGCGAAACACGAGCGGTCGCCACGCTGGACCGGATACTGCGCAACCATGGAGAAGGTCACTTCCGGCTGGTTATGACCACACTGGCTGAAACGGCCAATAACAAGGCATGTCTGGATGAATTTGGCCTGTGGATGGCCTCCGACATGGTGATTGCAAACCGTGGCCTGATTGAGCGCGATACGTCAGCATGGCTGGAATTATGGGATGCAATACCGCTAGGCCGTCTTCAATTCATCGCCAATGACCTGTCAGGCATAACCCCGCAACGACATGCAATCAGCGGCATGGTATATGAAAGGGTGTTCCGCCGATTTGGACCGAACGCCGAACAACTCGACCTTTTGGACGATAGGAGGACAGCATGACGCCGTTGGAAATAGCTGAACTGTTCATCCGAGGCGCGGAAGTTGACCGGCGGCTGCCACAGACAGCCAAGCCAAAGCAGTTGAAGGCGCAGAACCTGCCATATTCCCACGATCTGGCCGATATGAATGGATGGGGCGCGGAACGATACCAGGAGGAGCGTGAAGCCTTCTTCCATAGCCGTCTCTCTCATGAGCAGGTTGGCGAGTGGGAACGGTGCATGGAAATGATCAAGCACTGCCCAAATGAAGATCGCCGCCGGTGCCTCTGGAATTGGGCGATGGCACAGGTTGGAGGTAGGCCGTTCGGTCGATGGTGCCGCGAACAAGGATTTCATGTTGAAACGGGGAGAAGGCGGAAAAATCGCGCAATATTGGAGATTTTTGCCGGTTTCCATCGCAATAACGCCCAAAATATCCAAATGGGCAGTTTCGACGTGTTGCATGTTGCACCTGAAAACGGGCATATTCAGGTCACAATCGGAGACCATGCGCCAGAGAAACAACCGCTACATTGGCGGCATGACAAGGCCATCTCCAGCGAAGAAGACCGAAGCTTTGAATGGGCAGACGCCCGAAACGAAAGACGCCGCCAGAAGTACACTGAAAGGCGCAAGGCGGCATAAGCGGGTGCAAGTAGCAGGCGACCGAATGTCCAACCGGTTGCCGGGAGGTGCAAATCCTCCCACAGCGCCAAATCGGGGTTATGGCAGACGGAAGATTGCGTAATGAAGGTTTCAGAACTAATCCAATTGCTACAGGCACTCCCACAGGATTTGGAGGTAGTACTTCCACATCATTGGGAAACAGATGGAACCCGTAGCTGGCCGCTTTCTGCCGAAGATATAAGCTTGATATATGCCAAACCCATTGAGAACGGTGGTTTTTGCCCAAGAGGTGAAAGTGACAAAGATGTGCAAATTCTATCCATTGGATAGGCAAGTGCACGGAATGCGAGGCGGCTCCTCGCAAGTAGCTGACGGCCAGCGAAGATAGCCGAAGTCGGTTAAGGGTGGCGTAAAGACGTTGTGAGAGCCTCGCCCGAAAGGGTCCGACTAGCGCAGAAATTCCGCACATGGTGATCGGTGCTGTTCCGGGATAGCAGCAACAACTTATACCGATCACAGACAAGTGGCCCGGCTATGTGCGGGAACTAATCAGAACGGCGGCGCTGAAAGCAGAAGCGCATCGTCAAAATAATCGGGAAGCGGAAAGCGCGCCGCTACGATGGGTTCCCTGCTGTGACAGGTAACACTCGACCCTAGCCGGGATGGCGTCCGGCCCGTTCTGATCTAAATTCGGTGCCAGTCACATCGTCACCTAATGACATAGGGCAGACTGGTTAAATGCGGGGCATGCGCCAAGCCGATCCAGTTATTCGGAATTTCCGAACATCTCAGCCGTCGCCTTCGGGTGGCGGCTTTTTCGTTTCTGAGGAGCGGCTATCCTTTGCTCATCCCACCGGGCGATGAGGCCATGGCTACACTCGTGTTTGAAGAAAACGCACCTGCCGCTCCGGGGAGTATGCGCCCTCATTAAGCGGTGTGAAGTGGGCAGGCCCGGAACTTACCAATAGAGGATCGCATATGGCCACACTCAATGAGTTGCGGGAAGTAGTGTTTACTTTGGCCGTTGTCGGTGCGGTTGGAATGGTCAATCCAAAATGGGGCTGGGGAGCGCTATTTGGCGCATTTGCCATCAAGCTCTTTACCATCGGATCAGGAGTTAGTTCATGAACCGCCGCCGCTTCCTTTCCTTCCTCGGCCTCGCTCCTGTAGCTGCTGCCGTTCCTGCAATGGCGCTGCCAAGGGCGGAGAAGCCGACCGAGGTTGCCAAAGGCACGTTTCGGATGACCGCTGAAACACAGGGTGTTCATTCAGCCAATATCGGGTCCGTCACAGCGGGCACACTACGAAGCGCTGATGGCAAGGTTATCTGCGATCTGGCAAACCATACGATCCGGTTCACCGTGTAATGCCCAAGCCCATCCAGTTCATGCAAGCCACATGGCAGGACATCGTAGGACTGCGGCACCATCACCTAGCCGCGATCATGCGAGGGCAGACCGAGGCAGCAGACCGAGGCAGCAGACCAGATACGGGCAGAGATGCACGACCTGCTAGACGCCTACCTGGATCACCAGACAGAGGCAGCAGTAGCATCAGAGCTTAAGGCGAAGGGGTAGAAGGCTATTCAGCTTCTAGCCGTTCTTTGTAAGCCTGAAGGTATTTGATTATCCGCTTGTACTGCTCTGCTTGAAACTTAGACATATCGATCCTCGGTTCACCCATCTTCTGGGTTTCGATCTTCCATGAGCCGTTTTCAAGCTGCTCTATGGCCTCTGAAAGTTCTGCGATTTCCTTGTCGATATCTTCGATAGATTTATGACTGCTCATGACCCACGCCCTTTCGTTGGAAAAGGCATTGAAGAGTAGCATCACCAGCATTGCAAGAGAAATGAATGGCTAAGCTCCGCACTCTCAAGCCTCTCGTATCCACGATGAAGCCAAGGCTGGGATATGAAGGATAGACGTAGACCACACAGACCAGAGCATCGAGCGCTCTACAATCTCCCTCAATGGTCAAGCCTAAGACGCAGGGTACTGGATAGGGATAACTGGACATGCCAATGGCCGGGATGTGGCAAGCACCTCATAGGCAAGGGCAACGCACACAACGCTCCAGTGGCTCACCACAAGCAGGATCACAAGGGCAATCTCGATCTCTTCTTGGATGAAGAGAACATCATTGCCGTATGCAAGCAGTGCCATGACCAGCAGGCCCAGAGGTTCACTCACAGAGGCTATATCAGTGGTCATGATGAGGATGGAAGACCGGTCGACCCGTCACATCCATGGAATTGCAAGTAAATTCAATGGGATAGCCCCCGGTGAATTTTAAGAGGGGGTGCCTTTGCTGGAGACCCGCGTGCCCCCTTCATTTTCACTCAGAAAAGCCGGTAAGGCAGGGTACGGGTAATAACATAACATGGCGAAGATCATTCAACCCCGATATCGGCAAATATTCCGAGAAAACGAGGAGCGGGCGGAACTTGCCGTGCGCATCTGGAAAGAAATCACGAGCGCTTTGGAAAAAGTTAGCGCGGTGACGGAAGTCAACCTTGCGAGGGCCGATCGGTATGTCAGGGCGAGGGTCGAATATGAGGTTCTTTACCCTGTGGCTGCTGCGGAAGGGCCGGTCAAGGAAGGCCCGAATGGCGGTGACGTATTCAATTTCACATGGTCGGCTTGTGAGAAGCTGAATGACCGTCTTCTAAAGCTAGAAAAGGCGATGTTCGGTGAAGCAACCGCGAAAGAAACCGGCCCGAAAGAAAAAGGCCGATCAGCTCCAAGTGACGAGTTCCTTGGACCGGACAACGGAGTACGCCAGTAAGGTTATATCAGGTGAGATCATCGCAGGCCGGTATGTCAGGGCAGCTTGCAAGCGCCATCTGGACGATCTGAAGAACGGACATAAGCGCGGCCTGTATTTCGATGTGGAACAGGCAGACAGGGCTTTCCGCTTCTTCCCAGCGATGTTCACCGTTACGGCAGGCGCGAAGGAAGGCGAGCCGTTCCATCTTCTAGACTGGATGGTCTTTGTAGTCGGGTCTCTCTTCGGCTGGCGCGATGCGCAGGGCCGCCGCCGGTTCCGTCATGCCTGGATTGAGACGGGCAAGGGGCAGGCCAAGTCACCGCTTATGGGAGCCATCGGGCTTTACATGATCGGCTATAGCGGGATCAAGCGCGCCGAGGCGTATGCCATCGCGAATGATCGTGATCAGGCTAAGGTTCTCTTCTCTGATGCTGTCGCGCTATGCCGGTCAGAAATTCCAGATCGGGACGGGGAAACGCTGGAAACTCGCGGCGATGTCGTTATTCGCGGCACGGGTGATAATGCATGGAAGATCGAGCACCCGAAAACGCAGTCAAAGTTCCTGCCGGTCGCTTCTGCTGACAGCATTTCCGGCCCAAAGCCGATGGCGGTATTTGCCGACGAAGTGCACGAAATGCGCACAAGCAAGGCTATCGACCTCTGGAAAGCGGCTATCGACAAGATGCCGGGCGACCCGCTGATGATACTTGGCACGAATACGCCAGCATCAGACCAAGCGGTGGCTACCGATCTTTCGGAGATTTATCAGCGTGTTGTTGAAGGGATGATCGAAGACGATAGCGCCTTCGCATACATCGCCCGCGTTGACAAAGAGGATAAGCCATTCGAGGACGAAAGCTGCTGGGTTAAGGCGCTCCCAGCTCTTGGTGTGACGTATCCTATAGAAAACGTCCGCAAGCGTGTCGTATCGGCTAAACACAACGCAGCAATGCGACTAGCTACGGAACGTCTGTTTTTCGGTGTTCCGGTGGGTTCATCGGGCTTCTGGCTGGATGATGAAAGCGCATGGCGCGCCGTTCAGGGCGAGGTAAATGAGGAAGATTGCAAGGATATTCCGTGCTTTCTTGCGCTCGACTTGTCGCAGAAGAACGATTTGACCGCGCTTTCGGCTTGCTGGCGTGACGATGACGACAGGCTTTCACTCAAAAGCTGGTATTGGACCACACGGACCGGACTGGAAGCACGTGAAGCCTCAGACCGCATTCCATATGCGTCCTATGAGCGTGATGGTCATATCACCATCTGCGACAGCGAAACGATTGATTACACCTTCGTTGCAGCCCGTGTAGCGGAGCTTGTTGCATCGCAGCAGGTGGACAGTCTGACCGTTGATCCGGCCTATGTGACCAGCTTCATATCGGCCTGCGAGGAAATCAACCTGCAAGTCTGGCGCTATATGGGGCCAGATAAGCCAGCAGGGGCGGGATTGAAGATCGTTACCCATGCCCAGGGCCTGAAGGTAGCATTCGAGGATAGGCAGCTTTGTATGCCTCACTCGATAAGCCGGTTCACCGACAAGATACTGAAACAGGAAGTCACCATCGACGCAAACAAGATGACAGACGTTTGCGCGTCGAACGCTGTTTTGCGCGCCGATGGGATGGGAAACCAGATGTTCGACAAGAGCCGCTCTCGCGGGCGCATTGACGGCATGGTGTCGAAAGCCATGGCGGTCGGGGCGTCTAAATCTGATCGCAAGGGCAAGCGCAGCTACATGGAAAGCGGAGTTCTGGTCGCATGAAACTATGGCCATTCGGCAAGAAGGATTACGACCTCAACGGCAATCGCTTCTATCAAGAATACATCTTCGAGCGGGAGATCATCGCCACTCAGCGATATCTCCGCGTGGCCGCGTCTCTCGCTGCCGGTCTGCGCATCTGTGAAGGTGTGGCGGCAATGCCAATCATCACCGGCACCAAGAGTTATGACGGCGACGGACGGATCATTCGCAAGCCGACAATGGAAGGCGATCTGTACGAGCGCCTGACCGTGGCACCGAACGATTACATGACGCCGGGTGAGTTTATCGAAACTCTGACGCTTCATGCGGTATTCGAGGGAGTTGGCCGGGCGTATATCGACCGTGGGTATAAGGGGAAAATCCGCCGACTGATCCCGATCACTGACGGCGGGTTCCAGCCTCGCAAAGACCCTGATACCGGCAAAGTTTTCTACAGCGGCACGATTACCGGTCTCGGCTCTATCGAGAATGCCACGCGCAAGGATTTCATCGAGATCACCTCGCCGCGCTGGGACGATACAGAGGGGCTGGATATCTCGACGGAGATCAGGAAGGTACTGGAGCTTTCCCTGCGGTTGGAAGACCGACAGGATGAGGACGGCGCAAAGAAGTCGATCCCCGGCTACATCACTTCGGATCAGACCTTATCTCCAGATGCTGCGAAGATGGTTCATGCGGCGATCAAGGACAAACTGCCAGGAACGCCTATTTTCGACAGTGGCGCGCAGTATAAGAGCATCATTCCAACACAGGCTGAAATGCAGCTTATGGAAACCCGCCGCTTTCTCATCGAAGAGGTTGCGCGGGCCTATGGCATCCACCCGATATTCCTTGCTCATGATGCTGCTGGCCAGTCTTTGACCCGCATATCTGACGCCATGGATTATCACGTCACAGTGACGCTATCGCCGTGGCTGCGACGGTGGGAACAGGCCATCCAGTTCTCGCTTCTCCGGGCTGACGAGTTCGTGAACCTCGATGAAACGCAATATTACCGGGGCGATCTGACGACGAAGGCCGATTATGCCGCCAAGGCTCTCGGCAACAATACGGGTTGGGAGACACAGAACGATGTCCGCTCCCGCATGGGTATGAACCCGGTTACCGGCGGCGATTTCATCCCGTCCTCCACGACCAAAGAGGCAAACAATGCAGCTTGAAACGAAATTCGCCAGCCTTGAAGCCGAGGCTGTGAGCGATGAAGGCGTGATTTCGGGTTACGCCTCACGCTTCAACATCATCGATCAGGGCGGCGATATCGTTGTGCCGGGCGCGTATCAGGACAGCTTGACCAAGCGCCACCCTCTGATGCTCTGGAGCCATTACACCGATACGCCTATCGGGAAGTGGACGGACATTAAGGAAGATGAAAACGGTCTGCGCGTCACTGGTCAGCTGGCCTTATCGACCGTCAAGGGGCGGGAAACGTTCGATCTGCTGAAGATGGGCGCGATTTCCGGCCTTTCTATCGGCTATCGAACGATCAAGGCAGATCGGAAGGGCAATGCCCGTGAACTGAAGCAGGTCGAGCTTTTCGAAGTGTCGGTAGTGCCGTTCCCAATGCAAATCGAGGCCGGTGTGGACGCTGTGAAGAGCGTTAATGATGTAATTCAGGCGACGAAATCGGGTGATTTCGTTCCTCTCAAACGAGCCGTGGAAGATGCCCTGCGAGACGCGGGCTTCCCTGCTTGGCTGGCAAAAGCGCAAGCCGCGCTCGCGCCGCAAGCTCTGGGCGATGGACAGCGTGACGCGTCCGCTTCGGAGACCGCGAAGGCCATTTCCCGCGCCTTCAAACTCTGATTGTCCGTCATAGGAGAAACCCCATGGACATCGAAATCAAGGAAGCGCTTGACGGCGCAACGAAGACGCTTGTCGAAGTGAAGCAGGCGCAGACCGACCTTTCCGAAAAGCTGAAGCTTCTCGATGAGAAGAAGGCTTCCGGTGAGGACATCACCGACATCAAGAGCCGTATCGAAGATAGCCGCAAGGAAATCGAAGAGCTTGGCGAAAAGATGGTTGATGTCACCCGCCAGATGTCGGCCCGCAAGGACGAAGCAAAATCGTTCGGTCGCCTTGTCGCGGAACAGAAGGACTTCAAGTCCCGCATCATGGGCCGTGAGACCGTCGAGATCAAGGACATCACGTCCGCCTCGTTTGGCGCCGTCACGCTGCCTGCTGGCGTCCGTCGTGCCAATCGCGGTCTCATCGAGCCGGTGAACCAGACATTGTTCCTGCGTGACGTTATTCCATCATCGCCAACTTCTGCGGCAGTGATCGAATACCTTCAGGAAACGGGCTATACCAATAATGCGGCAACGGTTGCTCCCGGTACACAGAAGCCGCAATCCGAGCTTGTCTTTGAGGCCAAATCGGCCCCGATGGTCAAGATGGCTCACTTCTTCCGTATCAACGAAGAAACGCTGGATGATGTTGACGGCCTCGAAGCCTACATCAATCAGCGTGGTCTCTATGGCCTTCTGTTGAAGGAAGAAGCGGAAGTCCTGAACGGTCCTGGTACGGCCAACCGTGTTGATGGCTTGATTGCCAACTCGACCGCGTATGTGCCGGGCACTGTCCCGAATATCACCCCGACGAATGCCATGGATGATATCCGTATCGCCATCGCACAGGTCGCGGAAGCCGATCTGGTTGCCTCGGCTGTCGTAATGAACCACCTCGACGCCGCTGCGCTCGATCTGACCAAGGACGGGGAGGGTCACTACCTGCACCCAGCCTTCGCGGGAAATACCGCTTGGGGCCTGCCAGTCGTGCGCACCAAGGGTATCCCCCAGGGCAAGTTTATCGTCGGTGGCTTCGTCGGCAATACGCTTCTCTGGCAGCGCAAGGGCATCGAAATTCGCCGTTCGACTGAAGACCGTGACAACTTCGTCACCAACAAGGTCACGATCCTTCTGGAAGAGCGTATCCAGCTCGAAACTCTTCGCCCGGAAGGCATTATCTACGGCGATCTGACGGAACCAGTAACCCCGTAATCGATCACAAGCGGGGCGCTTCATTGCGCCCCGTTCTTCCAATTATGAGGGTGCCATGAAGATCGTACAGTCTGGAAATCCGGTCGGTGAAGTCGTCTCGCTCGATCTTCTGCGCAAACAGACACGCAATGCCGATGATACCGGCGTATTCAACAGTGACGATGATGCGATCCTTCAGCAGTACCTTGATGCAGCCGTTGAGTGGGTACAGGACGCTTGCGGGACGGTGCTGCTCGAAACCGAGTTTACCGCGACCGGAACCAACTTCCTCCTGCCATTTGATGGCTACCCAAACCCGGAAATCACGTCGATCACATACGTTGATGAGGTCGGCGTGCCGGGTGCGATCACAGATTATGAGATCGTGGACAACCGCCTTGTGATCGATAATGCGCCGCGAGTGCAAAGCGCAACCGTTGTTTTCACTGCTGGGATCGGGGCCGGGAATGTGCCGGTGAAGCTTGTTCAGGCGTCATTGATGCTGGCCGAGCATTTTTATGACAAGTCAGGCGAGGAAGTACCCGCCGCTGTCAAAGCGATGACCGCCCATCACCGATCCTTTGCATACTGATAGAGGCAGCCATGGCAGACAACCGCTCCGCAGGAAGCCTTTATTACAAGGTCGCACTCGATAAGCGCGAAGACGTTGACGATGGTCAGGGCAATACTCAGGGCAAATTTGTCGAGCAGTTCCAGACCCGCGCCGAGTTCATCCACCTCAGAGGGTCCGAAGCCGTTATGGCTGGCCGTCTTCAAGGCAAGCACATCCAGGTTATCCGGGTTCGCAACTCGTCCAATACGCGGCTGATTTCCACGGACTGGATGCTTCGGGATGTGCGTACCGGAAAAGCGTTCAATATCAGAGATATAGAGCACGAAGTTAACCGCCAATTCATCGCGCTCACGTGCGAAAGCGGCGTAGCGACGGGGTGATGTCATGCCTTGGGTGAAGTTTACTGAACCGTTCGTTTTCAAGCCAACACCTCAATGCCGGACAGTTTATCCAGTGGGGTTCGTTGGATCGGTGACGACAACGTGTGCCGCCCAGGCTGTCGAGCAGGGGAAGGCAGAGCGCATTAAGACACCGAGGAAAGGCGAATGGCGACATACGCAAAAATCCTAGGGCTTCAAAAGCTCCAAAAGAAGCTGAGTGCCATACCGCAGATCGCACGGCAGGAAATCCAAATCGCCCTTGAGCAGTCAGCAGACGAGATCGTCACTTTAGCTCAAAGCCTCGTACCGATGGATACCGGCGACCTCAAGGACAGTATCGGCTGGACATGGGGAAAGGTGCCAAAAGGCGCAATGACGCTGGGGAAAGTCAGGGCAGCGCAATTAGCTGGCGATCTGACGATCACAATCTACGCCGGTAATAGTGAAGCCTATTACGCCCGGTGGGTCGAGTTCGGCACCCAGAAAATGAAGGATAGACCTTACTTTTATCCGGCATTCCGTGCACTTCGAAAGCGATCCCGCAGCCGGGTAACGAGAGCAATCAACAGAGCCGCGAAGAAGGTAGCATCCCAATGACTTCACCGTCTCTGGAATTGCAAAAGGCTATTTTCGATCTGCTGAGGGGCAATCCTGCCGTAACAGCACTAGTGAATGGCCGCATTTACGACCGAGTGCCGGAAAACGCACAGTTCCCATATGTATCATTCGGGTCATTTACAGAAACGAGTGATGACGCGGAATGCATCGACGGTTTTGATATCACCATCCAGCTTAGCGCTTGGTCGCGGGCGGTCGGCTTCCCAGAATGCAGACAGATCACAGATGCTGTCAGGAATGCTCTGCCAAAAGATGGCGTCGAGCTTCCGACTAACGCGCTCGTGACCTTCTCACACCGAATTACACGCATGATCAGCGATCCCGATGGCCTGACTAGCCAAGGGGCGATGACCTTCGAGGCGTTTGTAGAACAGCCATAACAACCAAAATCCGAGCATTTGAACGCCGTCCATTGTGGGCGGCTTTTTTTATGGAGCAACCACAATGGCAAGACCAGTAACTGCGCGCTTCGGCAAGTTCCTCGTCCTTCTGGGCGACGGCGCAACGCCTGAAACCTTCGCAATGCCGTGCGGCTTCACTTCGAAGTCATTCACGCTTTCCAACAATTTGAACGAAATTGAAATCCCAGATTGCGACGATCCTGACGCACCGTTCTGGACGGCCCGCGATATTCAGTCGATGTCTGCCCAGATCAGCGGTGAAGGTGTCTTGGCGGCTGAAGCAGTTCCAACTTGGTCCGAAGCGCGCCAAAACATGGACGGCGTATCGGTCCGTATCGAGATCGAATTTTCGACGGGTACGCTTGTCTATCTGGGCAAGTTCAAGTTTGAAAGTTTCGAGCTTGGCGCGGAAAGCGGCGGGCGCGTTACCATCAATGTGTCGATGCAATCCGATGGCGAAGTTACCGAAACCTGGACGCCGGTAACCCCATGAGCCGAGACGCGAGCCTAACAACGGACTTCGGCAACGACAAATATACGTTCGCCCTGAGATGGGGCCAGCTTGCAAGTCTGCAAGAGGCTTGTGATGCCGGTCCTTATGTCATCCTCGACCGCTTGGTTAGCGGCACTTGGAAAATGAACGATATCCGCGAAACTATCCGATACGGACTTATCGGCGGGGGCTTAACTCCTCCCGCCGCCCTGAGCTTGGTTCGCGAATACGTTGAACTTCGGCCACCCATGGAGAACCTTCTGTTGGCGAGAGCCATTCTTACGGCTGGCCTGATGGGAGCGCCGGAGGAAAAGGTGGGGGAGGACGAAGCGGCAAATCAGGGGAGCCAATCGATGACCTCCCCAACGGAAAAATCAGATTTGCCGCAATCTACGGAAACGGAGCCGCAATAGGTCTTTCAGTGGCCGAGGTCAAAGAGATGTCTATGTGGGAATATATGGCATCTGTTGATGGCTACGCGAAAGTGCACTTCCCAGAAAAGGCCGGTGCGCTGTCGGATAAAGACAAGGACGAACTCTGGGAAATGGTGCAGGCGAGGGGCTAGTCCGAAAGTTCTCGGTAACAGCGAACCTCTACGCTCTCTTTGAAACTTCGGATTGCCTCTTTTTTTGATGCTTCGCTCTTCATCAAGGGTAGCGCGTAGGCATCAAATACCATTTTCCGGGCTGACTTCCTTATTTCTGGTTCAAATTTAACGTCCTTCAAAAATTGGCTGATCTCCACGCCGCTCTGTCGTGAAATCATAATCTGTTCGGCCAGTTTGCCAGCGTAAGGGCAAACGTCATCGGCAGTTTCGGCATGAGCGTTAGCCGATAGCAACGCAAAAATCGCAAGCAAATTAATTCGGTTCATCATGAGGCCCCCTGATGGCAACGACTGATCTTGAGCGTCTTGTTGTACAGCTATCGGCTGATTACAAGAAGTTCGAAAACTCGATGAACCGTGCGAATGGCGTCATGGCTCGTCAGATGCGACAAATGGAGCGCACCACGTCGGCGTCGGTCAAGCGTATCAATGCCAGCCTTGGGGGCATTGGCGGCAATACGGGAAACCTCGCAAAAGGTCTTCTTGCTGGCTTCACCCTTCAGGGCGCACAGCAGATCATCGACGCCGGGACCAAGATTACCAACAGCCTGAAAGTGGCAGGTCTTGAAGGCGACAACCTAAAGAAGACTTATGAGGCGCTTTTTCAGTCAGCGCAGAAGAATGGCGCTGAAATCGGCACTCTGGCGACAGTTTATGGCCGGGTTGCCATTGTACAGAACCAGCTGGGCATTTCGAACGAACAGCTTCTTGGTTTTACCGATAACCTTGCAGCCTCTCTGAAGGCCCAAGGGATCAGCGCCGCCGAAGCGGCAGGTCCGATGCTCCAGCTTGCTCAGGCGCTTGGTACGGGCATCGTCAGGGCGGAAGAATACAATTCCATCCAAGAAGGTATGCCGGTTGTCCTTCGCGCTGTAGCGGCTGGCTTGAAGGAAGCGGGCGGCGATGTCGCAGCCCTGACCAACCTCGTCAAGAACGGGGAAGTGTCATCAAAGGCATTCTTTGCGGCATTTGAGGCAGGTGCACCAGTAATTCAGGACTTGGCGTCCAAGACCACGCCAACGCTCTCAAATGAATTCACCAAGCTTTATAATATCTTGGTCGATACCGCTGTAAAGTTTAACGAAAATGCCAACGTAGCCGAGCAAATGAAGCCGGTCTTTGCGGATTTGGCATCTCTTATCCGGGACATCGGCAATGCGTTTAATGAAGCCATCGGATGGGCCAATAATTTCGGAGAAGCGCTCAACAACATAAACAGCGCTGCAACCGAATTTGGTACATGGCTTGGTGAGAAAACCGGCCTGCGCAATGTCGGCAGGATGTTTGAAGATGCGGCAGCAGAGGTTGTTGACTTTAACAAGCAGGCTGAAGTCTCGGCCAATGCGGCCAAACGCATCAATGAGGCATTCGGCCCTTTAACCACTGCGAAGGGCGACCGCGTAACCGCTAAGCCTGCCGAGCCGATCAAACCAGTTTCGCTTGCTGACTATGCCGTACCGGCCAAGGCGTCCAAGGCAAAGGCGGCAGGGTCCGGTTCCAAAACGCACCAGAAGACTGCTGACCAACAGATCGATGACGATGTACGTGCAATTCAGGACAGAATTGCCGCCATGCAGCTTGAAACGCAACTGGTCGGGAAATCGTATCAGGAGCAGGAAAAGCGGCGCATGTCGCTGGAATTGGAGCAGCAGGCACTAGCCAAGCTGCGCGATGAGGCGATTAAGAAGGGTCAGACTGACCTTTCGAACATCAAGCTTTCAGAAGATCAGCGCGCCAAGATTGATCAGGTTTCTGATGCCTATGCACGGCAGGCCGATGAGCTTCGTCGGGTACAGGAGCAGCAGGATAGAGCGGATCAGGCCGCAAGTGAGTTCTACGACACGTTCAAGTCGAGCATGTCAGGGGCCATTCGTGGGGCGGAGAGCTTCAGCGATGCGCTTTCAAACATTCTCGACAAGCTCGCAGACATGCTTCTGAACGCCGCTTTCGATGCTCTGTTCAAGCCATCGACTGGCGGAACCGGCGGCGGCCTGTTCGGGAGCCTGTTCAGTGGATTGGGGAGCCTTATCCCCGGCTTCGCCAAAGGAACGAACTCCGCGCCACGTGGCTTGGCCGTCGTGGGAGAGAACGGGCCTGAGTTGGTCCGGTTCAGTGGTGGCGAGCAGGTCATCCCGAACAATAAGCTCCGCGCTCCGATGATGCCTAACCTCCGATCTGGTGTTTCCAGTAGCGGCGGGTCGTTCACGTTCGCTCCCCAGATTGACGCTCGCGGTGCTGACACCGCGGCGGTGGCACGGCTTGAACAGGTTGTCGCCAAGCAACAGGCCGAGTTCAGCGGGCGCGTTGTGGAGACCATGAGACAGGCGAAATCAACCCGCAACTGGAGGGGTGGCTAAGTGGCGATCACGTACCCATACGACATCCTTTCAGACTTTCCGGGTTGGTCTGCCGATTTTGATCTGGCTTACCGGCAGGAAACGAGCCGAACGGCTATCGGTCAGACCTTCGTCAAGGACTTCGGTTCGCCACTCTGGACGGCTTCATACCAATCCCGATCTATGCGCCCGAATGAATTGGACGCTTGGCGCGCGCGGTTGAAGGCGCTGGAAGGAGGGCTGCAACAGTTCCGGGGCAGACCGACAAGTCGGTGTTATCCGATTGCCTATCCGAACGGTACCGGCATGGGCAGCGTATCGGCGGTAACGGTCGGCTCCATCTCCACGGATCGAAAGACGGTAGGCTTATCCGGCCTTCCGGCTGGGTACGTTGCCAGCGTTGGCGATTACATCCAAATCGGCGGTAACAACCTTCACCAGATTGTCAACGTGTCGGGAACGTCGGTCGAAGTCAGGCCGCACCTCTGGCCGGTCTCGGCAGTCGGTGACGCTGTGACGCTGGCTAAGCCGTCATGCCTGATGACCATTGTGCCGGGGTCGATCAATACCACGGCTGAATTGTCTACCGGGCGAGGGGTGATCACTTTTCAGGGTTTTGAGAGCCGATGAGAAACCTTTCACCTGAAAACTACGCGGCTCTGCAAGCTCGCCAACTGGTGGCGCGGGACTTCCTATGGCTGGTAGCGCGTGACCGGGTGACCGGAGCAAACTTCTCCTACGGCTTCTGGTCAGATGTTGGCGATGTGCAAGCGCCGATGCTTAATCCGAATACCGGCCTTGCAGAGACACGCAACTTCGAAGGTTCCGGCACACTGATTTCGATCAGCGATATTCCGGGTGTCGCCAATCTGACAGTTCAGACGATCTCGGTTGTGATGAACCAGATTGACGCGGCGGTCGAAAACATCGTTCGCGGCTATGATCTGAAGCAAGGGCAGGTCGAGGTTTACCGTGGCTTGTTCTCGCCGCTCACTCGTCAACTGGTCGCGCCTGCGGTCAATCGCTTCATCGGCTTTGTTGATGAAATCGAGATCAAGACCCCGAAGGAAGGCGAGGAGGGCAGTGTAACGCTCACCTGTGCCAGCCACAGCCACGAATTTACCCGGTACAATCCGAGCACCCGGTCACACGAGGATCAGAAACTCCGCGACCCTTCCGATGACTTCTTCGTGGATGCATCGACAGTTGGAGAGTGGGAACACTTCTGGGGGCAGAAGGCAGGCAAGGTAGCGACAGCAGCAGCACAGCGTATCGGTGCCAATGTCAGGGCAGCCAACCAATGATCCGGCAGGCTATCGCTTCGGATCGGCTGGCTATCCTGTCGATGGTGAAGCGCTTCCATGCTGAAAGCGGCGCCGGTCTGGCATTCAGTCCAGCGCTGGCTATGCAGACCATCGACCGGGTTCTTGCGGATGAAAACTCACTCGCTCTCGTCCTTGAACTTGACGGCAGCCTGCGAGGCATCTTCGCCGCGATCATTCAGCAGCATTTCTTCAGCCTAGAGCTTTGCGCGCAAGAACTCGTCTGGTGGGTCGATCCTGCTTATCGGGGCCGAGGCGCTGTGAAGATGCTTGCCGAATATGAGGCGTGGGCACGGTCAAAGGGCTGTCAGGCGATCAATATGGTTGGCCTGGGCGGCGATCCGGTCACGACCCGGCTTTACGAGCGCCATGGCTTCACGGCGCAGGAACGACACTTTTTGAAACGGCTCTAGCCGCTCTCCGAGGACATCAATGGCTGTTTTTACTGGCTTGTCCACAATCGTGGGCGGGCTGCTTTCGTCTACCTTTTTGTCAGGTGCACTTGGTGGTGCGCTGTTGCGCATCGCTGTTGGCGTCGGCCTTTCACTGGCCGCTCGCGCTCTGTCTGGAGAAAAGACACCGGAAGCAGGCGGCGTCAACGGCAAGCTTCAGGCTGGTGGCGACGTTGCGCGATCGGTTGTGTTCGGGCGCACCTGCACGGCTGGTTCATTGGTCTATGCCAATACCTGGGGCGAAGAGAACGGTACGCCAAACGCCTATTTCACGCAGGTCATCGTTCTGGCCGATCACCCGATCAGCAGCCTAACCGGCCTGTGGGTGAACGGTGATGCTGTCACCATCGACACCAGCATTACGACTTCGGAAAAAGGCTATCCGGTCACCGAGTACACGACTGGCGGCGATGACCATCATCTTTGGATCAGATGGTATGACGGCACCCAGACGGCAGCCGATCCGTTACTGGTCAACAAGGTATCTAGCAGCAAACGACCTTATGGGAGCACTCGCGTTGGCAAGGGCGTAGCCTACGCCGTTATCACTGCACAGGTCGATCCTGAACTTTTCACCGGGTTTCCGTCCTTCAAGTTCGAAATTCAGGGCCGCAAGCTCTACGACATCTCGAAAGACAGCACGGCAGGCGGATCGGGTACGCATCGCTGGAGCACCCCGTCAACGTGGGGCGGTGATGGCGACGATCTGCTTGCAGTTCAGGTCTACAACGTCCTTCGCGGGATTATTGAGCAAAACAAGTGGCTATACGGCCTACAGACGGTCACCAGTGCGCGTTTGCCTGCCGCTGACTGGATTGCCCAGATCAACAAGTGCCGCTTGCCGGTGCAAGGCCCTGACGGTCTGGAGCCGCAATTCGTAACTGGCGGTGAGATCACAGTTGATACGACGATTGGCGATGCGACCGATAAGCTCCTGACCGGCGGCAATGCGCGCCTGATCGAGAGCGCCGGTATCTATAAAATCCGTGTCGGTGAGCCTGATGCGCCGGTGGCCTTCTTCACCGATGATGAAATTCTCTCGACAGAGGAACAGACGTTTACGCCGTTCTTTGGCCTGTCGGAAACCGTCAACGGCATCACGGCGACCTATCCAGAGCCGAACGAAGGCTGGAACACCAAGGCCGCGCCGCCGCTCCATAACGCCACATATGAGGTCGAGGACGGCAATAGACGCCTGTTGACCGATGTGCCGATGGATTATGTCTATCGGTCTGGTCAGGTACAGCGCCTGATGAAAGCAGCCTTGAATGAGGCTCGCCGCGCCCGTCGTCACACGTTCGTCCTGCCACCGGCTTACTGGACGCTGGAACCGGGCGATGTGATTTCTTGGACATCGGAGCGTAACGGCTACGTTAACAAGCTGATGCGCGTTGATGGCGTGACGGACAAGGCCAATCTTGATGTCGTGGTGGACCTGACGGAAGTCGATCCATCCGATTACGATTGGGACCCGGATACCGATTACACGCCGCCGGTCTTCGCACCGATTGGCACGATCCGCCCGACGCCACAGCCGATTGTCGATTTCGGAGCACTGCCAGCGGTTGCTCAGGACGATAACGGTAACAATCGACGTTGCGCGATCCTGTTAATTTGGGACGGGGATCAGCCAGATGTTGACCTAGTCAAGTTCGAAGTCCGATTGGCTTCGTCTCTTGCCGTGGTTTACGTCGGTAGAAATGACCGAGTAAAAGAAGGGTCGATGCTGATCGCACCTGGAACGCTGCTGCCAAACACTGGGTATCAGGTGCGAGCACAGTATGCGACTTATTCCGGAAACAGGCCCTTTGATTGGTCCGATTGGATACCCGTTACCACGCTGGATATCCGGCTTGGCCCGCTCGACATCTACCCAATCGACATCGATCAGTTGAATGAGGACATCCAGCGCAATTGGGAATGGATTGGCGACAGCTTCCGATATGTTCAGGAAGAGCTTGACCGTATCGGCGCGATGGCGACCGAGCAGGACAGCGCCAACTATTTCGATAAGCAGACGTTGCGCAGGGAACTGTCCGTATCGGCGCAAGGGCTGACAGCTTCGTATACCGAAGCCATCGCTGTAGCTGTTGGTCCCGGTTCGGCAATCGTCACCCGGATTGAGAGCCTTGAAGCTGTCGTCAACGACCCGGTAACGGGCTTGGAAGCGACCGCGAGCGCTGTTGATCTTTTGCAGGTGCAGATTAACGATCCCGGAACTGGACTTGTCGCCACGGCTAACGCTGTGACAGGCCTGACGGCAACCGTGGGCAACTTCTCGGCTTCAGGACTGTTCCGCACCACAGTGCAAGCAACGCCATCTGGCGCTCTGGCTCGTATCGGTTTGAGTGTGGCTGCAACAGGAGGCGGGTCCACGTCATCGGCAGCGATCTTTCTGGACGCGATGACAGGTGGTCAATCCCGTGTCGTCATCAATGCAGATCAGTTCATCGTCACCAATGGCACGAACAGCCAGGCCCCGCTCACATTCATATCCGGCGGCTTGGCCCTTCAGGTCGCAAATATCGGTGATGTGACGGCGGGCATTCTTCGTTCACCTGACAATCAGGTCGTGTTCAATCTGGCAGCAAAGACGCTGATCTTTAGCGATAATACGTGAGGAACGATGGCTCAGCGTGTTCTAATCGATGGAAATGCGGCTCGGCTTATCACAAGTAAGCCGGGCTTCAATGCCTCAGCTTCGTTAGTTGACACGAACAAGACGTTTGACAGCAACTGGTTTTTTGGCGGCGGGATTAAATGGCACCTCACAGTTGACAGTATGACTGCTTCGTCCGTCTCGTTCCCGTATGCGCTGAACTACATACCTTCTGTGGTTGGTGTGAAGGTCTATAATTACGGATCAGACGCGACCAATGATGATCGGACTTCTATGGAACTATCGGGTGTGGCCGTTCCTAGCAATGCAGCCTTCATTAACTTGGGTGCGGGTACGTGGAGTGGGGCAACGCCGACCCGCATTTCAACGTCAGGCATCACAAACATACCGATGTATACGACTTCTGCGTATGCGCATGTCTCGCATTTTCTGGTGATGGAAGCATGACGACGCGCATCTTTATGGGGTATCAGAATGGAAACGCCACGCTGCGCGTTTCCCCTTCTGGCGTCGATGCCTCTACACGTGGCAACCCGATGGTTTTCTCATCGGATAATGACTATTTGCGGGTACATGTCAGATCGGCTGCGGCAGGCGTCAACATGACCAGGCACAGCGCTACGGGGGCTGGTGGACGGTATCGGTATTCGTACTATACAACGTTCCCAGACTTAGGATATCAGCCCTTCATCTTCTACACGATCTGCATAGACAGTGAAGGTAGCCTGAATAACCGCGTAATCTATCCGTGGGATGAGGGCGGATGGACCGCTCGTTATCCGTTTTCTATGCAAGCTGCTGTCACCAGTAATGCTTTATGGGTAGGTGGGACCGGGCAGAACTTCGCACAAGACTTGAAGGTCAAGTTCATCATCTTCAAAAACAGGCTTAGGTGACCATGCCCCAGCGGATCAAGATCACCACGAGCGGCATTTATGTTTCCAAGCCGGGGTTCGACGTAGACACGGCATCACAAGAAAACCTGTCGATGTATCCGGGCATGGAGCCGATGCGCCCGCTTGGAAACGGCACGGCAACGTTCACGGGCAGCGGCAGCCAAGACTTCGCCATCAGCAACCCGACCGGCGCTATTCCTTACGTGGTGATGCGCTCCTCTGAAAGCACATATCCGGGGCGGATCACTTTCGGTGCCGAGATGTGGGAGCCGTACACAACCGTTCGCATCCGTAATTTTGACGGCGTGGCCAGAACCATCACCTGGTACGTGCTTCTTTAAACCCAAGGACAATCAGTCATGACCGACACGACGGTGAATGAACCGGCGAAGCCTTCGCACGTGCAAATCGATCCGATGGCGGCGGCAAGCGAGGCTATGGCGCTGAATGAGTTCTACCGCCAAAGAGCGCTTCTCTTGGCCAATCAGATCGCAACGCTAACGCGCCAATTGGAAGCTGCTCACGCGGCAACCGTAGAGGCTGAAAACGCCAAGGAAATAACCGACCGCGAACTCGATGGCCTGCGCGCCGAACGAGAAGTGATTTTTGCCGATCTGTCTGCGGCTAATCAGAAGGCTTTTGACTTGTCAGAAGAGAACGATCGTCTCCGGACCATGCTTCCCGCTGTGGACGATACGGAGGAGGGTGAAGACTGATGGCAATACGCCCCGATTACACGATTGGAACGCTCTCGCTTACGTCTGGCAGTGCAAACTTCACCACGAGCGGCTCAGCGCTCCAAACTGCCGCCGTGCAGGCAGGTGACGAAATCATCACGCGATCCGGTGACGTCCTCATCATCGCTACAATCACAGGTCAGAACTCCGGAACTCTCTATCAGAACTGCCCAGCATCAGCGGCAGGCGCGGGCCAGCCCCTTCGCATTCGCTTTCAGCCAGATGGCAGCCGATATCAAGGCGCGGTTCGTGATCTGATTGAGAAGTTGGCGAGCGGGAACGTTGATGCATTAGCTGGAATTGACGGCGCGACCAAGACGCTACCGTACTTTACCGGTGCTGGCACGATGGATGCTTTATCAGGGGATGCTAACTCCGTACCGATCTTCACAGATACAGGTATGGACACCCTTCCGCTTTCCCAAAGCGCGCTGAATGTAATCTCTCGCATTGAGGACAGGTCGATTTTCATCCTCGTTACAGGGCAGTCAAACGCTACCTTGGAGCGGTCTTATTCATGGGCGGTGCCAAACAATCTTCTTATCTGGAACTATAATAAAACCCAGGGGAATATAGGAACAGCCTTTGTAAAACCAGCCGGAAATATAATGAGCCTAGCACTCGGCATCGGAAAACGCTTGGCCGAACAGAACCCAGAAAAACAGGTCTATGTTGTTAACATCGCTCTTTCTGGTAATACAATCGACGGGTGGTTACCCGGTGCACCAGAAGGCAAGGATGTCTATGCTGACATCGTTCTAAACATTCCTCCGGCTTTAGCTGCGGCTGGCAGAACTAGCATTGATAGTTATTGGTGGTGGCAAGGCGAGAGTGACAGAGGTCTTCGACCGGCATACCCTGCGAAATTCGAGCAGATGATCACCAGAATGCGCACCAACTCATGGTTTCCGCAGTCTGTCACAACAACAGTTTTCGGCACCGTTAATGGGACCATATCCGGCGATTTAACTTACGGATACATGAACATGACGTTGCAAGGGGTCGTCAATGCTGACCCACAACGCCGAAAATATGTCTATACGGCGACTATCCCGGCCTCGTACTGGATGGACACGCCAACCGTTCATATGAATGGAGCCGGATATGAACTGGCGGGCGCACTTGGTGTTGATGCTTTTAATGGCAAAACGAACGGCATTCAACAACAGTTTGTCTTCGATATGGAAGCGGGACAAATCTATGTCGATGAAGTTCTTTTCACGCCGGTGTTAGTCGGGACCACTACGGCTGGGACGGGCACATATACAACTCAGGTTGGCAGATGCTGGAAGGTCGGAAGGCGGGTCGATTTCCAGATTGAACTTACATGGACGGCCCACACAGGCACGGGGCGAATGCAGATTAATGGCCTGCCCTACCCAGCGTATGGCACGTGGGCAACGAATGTGTTCTTCTCGAACCTAACATATGCTGGGCAAGTAGGTTGCCGCGTACAGGGTTCCGTCACCCCTGCAATCCAAGTAGTACAGGCTGAGAGCGGTTCAGCATTCGTGGTTGTACCAATGGACACGGCGGCATCTCTTACGATTTGCGGCGTCTACTACACACCGTGATTACCACGACATCCGGTCTACAAGAAGATCGTTCTCCTCTTCAGGGGTATAGGTTTTCTTATAGACCCATTCTCCTGAAACAGGGTCTTTTCGTCGCAAAACTGTCTCCAGCCACGACGTATCATGAATATATCCGGGGGTGGGGACGGACTTCCATGCGAAGTGCCGCTCCCACGGGTCTTGCCCTTTTTTAAGTTCTAACCGCGGAAAAGAGAACACACTTAAGAATTTGTTGTTAAGGAAGTTCAACACAGCCTCGCCCAAATAAATTGCCCGATGAATTCATACAACTGGAAATGAACGTTAGCAAGATTGGTTGCTGACATCCTGCCGCCCACTGAGGCGGCTTTTTCTTTGCCGAAAGGACATCACCTTGGATATGCACCTTGGCGATACCCGCCTCTTGATTGAGGAGGGTCGAAAGCATGGCTTATTGCGCAATCAGATGGCGTATGTGTTGGCCACGGCGTTTCACGAGACGGCACATACGATGAAGCCGATCAATGAGAAGGGCGGGGAGAAGTATCTCCGCTCGAAAAAATACTGGCCGTTCTTCGGTCGCGGGTACGTTCAGATCACCTGGCGCGATAACTACGAACGGGCAGGTAAAATCCTTGGCGTCGATTTCGTCAAAAGCCCGGAGCTTCTTCTCAAGCCTGAATATGCCGCACCGATCATCATCATCGGTATGTCTGAGGGCTGGTTCACCGGCAAGAAGCTTTCCGATTACATCACCTTGCAGAAGTCCGACTTCAAGAACGCGCGCCGGATCGTCAATGGTATGGACAAGGCAGAACTGATCGCTGGTTACGCCAAGGAATATGACAAGGCACTACTGACCGAGGGATACGGTGTTGAGCAGATTGTGACCGCACCGGCTGCCGAAGTGGTTCCCGCTCCTGTTGAGGAAAAGCCCATCTCGAAATCGTCTCGCTTCTGGACATGGTTTGGATCGGGCGGCGGTGCGGCAGTCATGCCGTTTGTGGACTGGAAAGTGCAGTTGGTCATCGTGGCGGCGATTATCCTCATAGCTGGGTACGCTATTTTCACCATGCCTCAGGCGAGGGCCAAGCTTGAAAAGCTGGTTGACACGATATGACCGCGATCTGGGCACTTATCCCCTCATGGCTGAAATACTCGCTCGCTGCCCTTGTGGTGGCGTTTCTGCTTCTGGCGGGTGGATACGCCGCCGGAACCATCAAAGAGCGTCAGCGGGCCGCTGTGGCGGCGGCAGAGGCGACAGCTAAGGCCATAGAAAAAAGGGCGAACATCGATGAAAAGATTATCGGTATGGATGCTGCTGCTCTCTGCCTTGAGCTTGGCGGGGTGCCAGAGCAATGCAACGAACTGCGCCGGGTGGAAGCAGATCAGCCTTAAACCGGCGACGGCTATCTATCTCGTGGGGAACGATATACCGGCTGGGCAGGGGATCGCTTCTCACAATGCATTCGGAAAATCGCGGGGCTGTTGGTGATGGAGGAAAATCCCATGAGCGACCGTCAAGTGATGGGAATGAACATTGATATGAAAATGAGCCTTGGCAACATCATTACCATTCTCACCGTCGTTGTCGGGATTTCAGTTTCATATGCAGTTATTCGGGAAGGCGTAGACCGGACCAAGATCGATGTCACAAAGCTGGAAACTCGTATTGATCGGCTGGAAACCCAGAACGGCGATGTGCGCGACCGAATGACGCGCATGGAAGTCACCTTGCAGAACATGGCGATTAATATCGACCGGGTGGCGCGTTTTGTGGATAGCACCGAGCAGCGGAGCAACCAGCCAAGGTAGTGACTACTCCTCCGGGTCCGTGCCCGTCTCGCCCTTCTGAATAGCCTTGGCTGCCTCCAGGATGGCATTCGCGGCTTCGATCCTATCCCACCCTGCGGCTTCTGCATCATCCAAGGCAATGATAAGTCTGGCAGCCACATCTTCCTGACAGTCAATTTCACGGTCTGGATATTCACCGGGTCTCTTTGGTCCGTTCATTCTTTCCTCCCTGATTGTCTTAGAGAGGTAGGGCGCTAGGGAAATCAATCCAGATGTGATTTATGGTAAGGGCATGGGCCGGGATTATTCAATGATTTCAACGGCACGTCTTCAGCGTCCAATTAGGGCGCTATGGCAATAAAATTACGTTAAAACAACAACTTAAGTATTTTCACCCTAATTCGTGCCAG
>NZ_JACGXB010000024.1:0-40632 GCF_014138065.1 Ochrobactrum sp. P6BSIII
ACCGCCAGCGCGTAGCCGACCGCAACCGCCGCATCGACGGCGTTGCCGCCGTTCTTCAGCACATCGATACCGACTTGCGAGGCAAGATGCTGGGCTGTAACCACCATGCCGTTTTGCCCTTCTGCCGGCGCAGGTGATGCTGCGTAAGCCGAAGGCAGATGGCTCGCAACGGCAACGACAGCGGCAAGGGAAAGTGATTTCAGTGTGTAATGCTGCATGCCTTTCCTCCCAAGAGTTCTCCCGGATGGGTATCCGGTAACATCGTCCGCAATATCGATTGCAAAGGCAAGCAGGAGAAAATTATTCTGATTGATGTTGTGAACAGGGCGTGGAGCGATACTAACTGGCCAACTTTGCGGAATGAGGTGGTGATCTATTGTTTCAGACTTTATTGCAATGTCTGCAATTCTCGGGGCTGCTTCGGACTGAGGAGTACTTTCAGCTCATTGTGCAACTCTATCAATAGCTTGGAAAGACCAAAGGCTCAGGTCGCGGGTTCATTACCCTTCAAGGCGTAAGGAGCGATATTGCTACTCATGCAGATTTGGGGCAGGAAACCTGTACTGGCAATCAGATGGCTGGCCGGGCTGTCAGCTGCCCGCATCATTACGTTCGCTGAAATACAGTGAACAGAACTACTTGCAGATTTGTATATGGATGGGTTCTTCTTCGCTGCTACCCAGCTCCATACATTGCTGTTTCGAACAGAAAGTCCAGCCTCCACTCGTCTTGCCAGACGCAGCAAGAAGGATTTCCTGCCTAGGAGGAATGGCCGGGTGATAAACATACCAACCATCTTTCAGAACTGCATCCGCTGGCGGATCCATCCCCGCGCCGGAGCCCTTGATGCGGGCTTCCGACAAGACCAGCCCCTGAGATGAGACGGTCCAGGACTCCTGCCATGGCACTTTTTCAACGCTGTGGGTCCATGACAGCAAGAAGCTTGTGGTGGCGATTTTCAGGACGCCGCCAGCCGTTGCAATGCAGACCGCCATCAACCGGATGACGCGACAACGGAAGGACGCGACCTCCAGAAATGCCATATCAGGAAAGCGGCGCAGGCAGCAAAGCCAAGCTCATCACTATAGGGATATGTTGCAAGCATCAGAGCAATTGCAGCAAAAGCCCATATGCGTTCCCACATTTTCAGTGGTGTTTTTAGATGACCGATGGCGGCGGCGCCCCAAAGCAGAATGCTAAGCAGAGCCTTGATGAACATATAGACAAAGGCTGGCCAGAAACCGAATTTTTCTGAAAGCGGTCCGCCCTCTTGGAGCATGATGACCGGTTCATACACCGCCATGAATGGCACGGCGAATCCCGCGACTGCGATCCGGATCGCTTGCATGCCGATCTTCATGCCGGACTCGCGCGCAATCGGCGCTGCCGCAAAAGCAGCAAGCGCTACCGGCGGCGTGAGATCCGCCATGATGCCAAAATAGAAGACGAACATGTGCGACACCAGAAGTGGTACTTCAAGGTGCAGAAGCGCAGGCCCCGCGATCGACGATGTGATGATGTAATTTGGAATGGTCGGAATGCCCATGCCAAGCACAAGACACGCCAGCATTGTCAGCACCAGAGAGAAAAACAGTGAGTTTTCTCCAACGCTGACGATCACGCGGGCGAAAGTCGACCCGGCTCCCGTAAGCGCCAGAACGCCGATGATGACGCCAACAAGGGCGCAGGCGATGCCGACGGGAAGCGCGTTCTTAGCGCCTTCAGCGAGACTTTGAAGACAAAGGCTGAGCGTTTCGCGACCGCCTCGCACTAGAAAGTTAATCGCTACCAGAAGCGCGACAAGCACTATGATAAGCGTTATGCCGCGCAGACTGTAGCCGAAAATGTTGAAGGTCGTACCGAAAGCCGCTGCCGACATGATGCCGAGTGCAACCCAGAACAACACGCGCAAAGGCGTCGACATGGGGCCGGAAATCGGCACGCCCAGAATGATAAGGGCGGTCAGGCTAAGGCCGACCGTGCCAGCAAAAAGTGGCGTATAGCCGGAGAATAGCAGCCATACCAAAGCGATCAGCGGTAAAACGAGAAACCAACGTTTTCGGATCGCTTCAAGAGCGCTGGGCATTTCGCTTTTGTTGAGTCCTTTCATCTTGAGACGCCGCGCTTCAAGATCAACCATCACGAAGACAGTTATAAAATACAGAATTGCAGGCACAATTGCCGCTTTGACGATCTCAACATAAGGCAGACCCAGCGTTTCGGCCATGATGAAAGCAACCGCGCCCATGACCGGGGGCATGATCTGGCCACCCATTGACGCCACAGCCTCGACACCACCGGCAAAGGCCGGGCGGAAGCCGGACCGCTTCATAAGCGGAATGGTGAACGCGCCCGTGGTCACGACATTGGCGACGCCGGACCCGTTGATTGTTCCCATCAAGGCAGAGGAGATCACCGAAACTTTTGCCGGGCCACCCCGCGATGCGCCGACCGTGCCCATCGCAATGTCGTTGAAGAGCTGGATCATGCCCGCACGCTCAAGAAAAGCCCCAAACAGGATGAACAGAAAAATATAGCTCGACGAGACATAGATCGGCGTGCCGTAAATTCCTTCGGTTCCCAGGAACAGAACCTCGACCACCTGCTCGAAATCATATCCGCGATGATTGAATGGCTGCGGCAAATATTGGCCGAACAAACCATATGCCAGGAATATCGCGCAGATGAGGGGCAAGGTCCAGCCCATCATCTTCTTTCCCGCCCAAAAGACGAGTGCGATGACCAGAATGCCGATTACAATATCCGGCGTATTGGGTTCGCCCGCCCGGATCACAAGGTCCTCGTAGAACACCCAATGATAAAGGCTAAGCGCGAAGGCGAGGATTGCCGCCAGCCAGAACGCTGCCCGTTTCGCAGCCGTGGTGCTCGCATTGGCGTAAAGGCCGAAGAGAAGCAGCAGCAGAAATCCGACATGGACCGAGCGGACCACCTGACTTGGCAATGGGGAATAGGCGGAAGTCCAAAGCTGGAAAACCGAAAAAGCCACGGCAATGGCAAATAGGATTTTTGCGCCTGTGCCTGTGCCCCAGGCGGGAATATGTTCGGCCGATTCCACGGCGCTGTTCTCGCTCTGCGTCATGAACAAACCTTCATCCGTTTATGCATGTTAGAAACAACGGTTTCGGAGACGACGCCATGGAGAACGATCGGGCTTCAACCGCCAAAAGGGGGCCGGCGCCCGAGATTGTTACGCGGGCGCCAACCAACGAAAGAGCTGAAACCAGCCTATTCGATACCTTTTTCCTTGTAGTAACGCAGTGCGCCGGGGTGGATCGGGACGGGTGACACAATGGTGCTCTTGTCGAGCTTGATCGCCTTGGCAGAAGAATGGGCGGCAGCCAATTGGTCGAGATTTTCAAACAGACCCTTGGTCATCTGGTAAACCAGCTCTTCATCCATATCAGGACGAACGATCAGATAGTTGATCACGGAAGCCGTCACGACGTCCTTGTCCTGGCCACTATAAGTATTCGCCGGGATTGTGTTGACCTGATAAGGCGCACCAATTTTCTCGATAACGTCTGCCGGAACCTCAACAACGTTGATGTCCACGGAGTTGGCAAGGTCACGCAGCGACGCGACGCCAAGTCCGGAAGATTGCAAGGTTGCATCCAATTGGCGGTTTTTCATCAGCTCGACGGATTCTGCGAAAGGGAGATATTCGATCTTGCCGAGATCATCATAGGAAAGTCCGGCAGCCTCCAGAATGGTGCGCGCATTCAGTTCCGTTCCGGATTTTGGCGCGCCGACGGAAAGACGTTTTCCCTTGAGATCGGCCAACGTCTTGATGCCGGATTCCTTGGAAGCGACGATCTGAACGTAATTTGGATAGATTGCCGCAAGCGTGTTCAGATTAGTGAGCTTCTTTTTAAAACCAGCCGCCTCATTCCCCTCATAAGCATCACGCAGGGAATCGCCCAGCGTGAACGCCACTTCGCCACGACCGCTGTTGATAAGATTGATATTCTCAATGGATGCCTTCGTCGCCTGAACCGAAGGACGCACATCAGGAATGCTGGAATAGATCTTTTCCATCGCGACCCCGAGCGGATAGTAGACGCCGCTGGTGCCGCCCGTCAGAATATTTACAAATTCTTCAGCTCGTGTTTGCGTTACACCGACGGCTAATCCGAGAGCCATGGCCAGAGAAACGGTAGTTTTACGATTAAAAAATTGCATGCTTCCTCCTCACCTCGAAAGATATCGCTGGACTATCAGTTCAGCGATCAGACAAAAGCCTATGCAGAATGCTTTCCTGCCATATTCGAAAATGTCCTCCCACAGACTTGCTGAACGCTACAGCATTCTTTTTAAAATCCCAAACTGTTTTGGAATTCTGACGTCGCCAATATAGATTCCTGTTTTATAAATCAGCGTGTGAAGCCGAAATGGCGCTGATATTATAAATATAACGTATTGTATTTATTTTTTATAATAAAATTTGGATGAGAAACAAATATATAAATACGAAAACTTCAATTAGACATTGAAGAAGCGATGAAAATTTCAATTTTGCTGAATGGGTAATTCTTTCAGGCCGGAAGCAGCGATCAAAAACCGATCGAGCGCTTGACAAGCGATGGCTAGCTTTTCATGCTCCAAGACATAATTTGAACAAAATTAACGAGGGAACGGAGAGAAACATGACAGTGAGAAAGTTCAGTCGTCGAGCAGCATTTGCTGTTGTTGCAGGTTTTGTTGCCGTTGGAACGGGCATCGCTTTCGCACAAGCTCCCGCGTTTTTTCGCATCGGCACCGGTGGAACAGCAGGCACCTATTACCCGATCGGTGGGCTGATCGCGAATGCGATTTCCGGTGCCGGAGATAAAGGTGTCCCTGGATTGGTGGCCACCGCTGTTTCATCGAACGGATCGGTCGCCAATATCAACGCGATTCAATCTGGCTCACTGGAGTCTGGCTTTACGCAGTCGGATGTTGCTTACTGGGCTCATACCGGCACTGGCTTGTATGACGGCAAGGGCAAGGTCGAAGATCTGCGTCTGATCGCGACGCTTTACCCTGAAACCATACATCTGGTAGCGCGTAAAGATGCAGGGATCAAATCTGTTGCCGACCTCAAAGGGAAGCGCGTTTCGATTGATGAGCCCGGTTCTGGTACGATTGTTGATGCTAGGATCGTTCTTGAGGCCTATGGCCTGAGTGAAAGTGACGTGAAAGCAGAGCATTTGAAGCCAGGTCCGGCGGGCGAGCGTCTGAAGGATGGCGCGCTCGATGCTTATTTCTTCGTTGGTGGATATCCCACGGGAGCGATCTCGGAACTTGCTACATCGAATGGCATTTCCCTTGTTCCGATTTCTGGCCCCGAGGCTGAAAAGATCAGAGAAAAATACACGTTCTTCTCACAGGATACCGTGCCGGCGGATACCTACAAGGATGTTGGACAGACAGAAACGCTCGCCGTTGCGGCCCAGTGGGTGACGAGCGCAAAGCAGCCGGATGAACTGGTCTACAACATCACAAAAACTCTCTTCAATGATGCAAGCAGGCAGGCTCTCGACGCCGGTCACGCAAAAGGCAAGCTTATCAAGCTTGATACAGCAATCACCAGTCTTGGAATTCCGCTGCACCCAGGTGCGGAGCGGTTCTACAAGGAAGCGGGTGTTCTCAAGTAAACCTATCCTTTCCAAGTGGAATGAATGGACGCGTTGAAACACAACTCCGAGATGCGGGCACCAGACCGGTGCCCGCGCAAGGGTGGGTTTCATGACATCCAGATGGATGTGAAGCTAAAGAGGGCTGGTGTGGTGAACGGACAAGAAACGAAACTTTCGCCCATGGAATTGGATGAGGCCAAAGCGCGAGAGCTTGAAGAACAGTTCGATTCCGAGATAAGGTTTCGCCCGCTGGCACCGATTGCCGCTCGTATCGTCGGGTTCCTGCTCATCGTTTTATCTCTGTTTCACTACTATACTGCGGGTTTCGGCCTTTTGTCGGAAATGGTGCATCGCGGCATCCATCTTTCCTTCGTGCTGGGCTTGGTTTTTCTCGTCTTCCCCTTTTCGCGGAAGGGTTATGATCAACCCGAAACCTCTTCGCTGCTAAGACCCCTCGGTATTTCAATCATTGACTGGGCGTTGGCGATTATCGCTGTTGTGGCAGTACTGCACGTCCCTTTAATACCGCTTGACGATCTTGCTTTCCGGGTTGGCAACCCGACCACCACAGACGTTGTTCTTGGAGGTTTGTTGGTCGTAGTGCTTTTGGAGGCAACACGGCGCTCGGTGGGCTGGCCGCTGCCCATTATCTCAATTCTGTTCATGCTTTACGCGATCTATGGACGCCACATGCCCGGCATATTGGTTCATCCAGGTGCGACTGTAAGCCAATTGATTGACCATCTTTATCTAACGACACAGGGCATTTATGGTATCGCGCTCGGTGTTGTTGCCACCTATGTCTTCCATTTTGTCTTGTTTGGTGTTTTCGCGACCCGCATTGGTTTGGGGCAATTGTTTCTTGATTGTGCAGCCTGGGTGGCAGGGCGCTTTGCTGGCGGACCTGCAAAGGTCTCGATTTTTGGCTCAGCGCTGTTCGGTATGATCTCTGGTTCTTCAGTCGCCAACACGGTCACGGTCGGTTCTTTGACCATCCCTGCAATGATCCGGCTTGGATATAAAAGGCATTTCGCGGCAGCGGTGGAATCGGCATCCTCAACGGGGGGGCAAATTACGCCTCCGATCATGGGTGCAGCTGCGTTCCTGATGATCGAATTTCTCAACTTGCCTTATACGACTATCATCCTGGCCGCTATTGTGCCGGCCTTTATGCATTTTTTCGGCGTGTTGATGCAGGTTCATTTCGAGGCCAAGCGCAATGGTTTGCGCGGCATGACCAAGGAGGAGTTGCCAGATCTCGGGGAGGCCTTTAAGCGCGACTGGCCGACAGTTATCCCTCTAGTAGTACTGATTGGTGTTCTGTTGTCCGGTTATACGCCTTATCTCGCGGCCTTCTGGGGTATAACCTTGTGTATTGCGGTCGGCCTGCTTAATCCCCGCAAGCGCATGACGGTGGGGGAGATACTCGACGGTCTGCGAGACGGTGCAAAATACGCTCTTGCCGTTGGTGCAGCGGCGGCTACTGTCGGCATTATAGTGGGCGTGGTGACGCTCACTGGGGTTGGTTTCAAAATTTCCTATATAGTAACATCGACGGCCGCCCAGCTCGCTGGCTTTTTTGGGACGATCCTGCCAGTTAGCTGGTTTGGACCGCAGAGTCTCACACTCCTTTTTACGCTCATAATGACCGGTATTGTCTGCATCCTCATGGGGTGCGGCATTCCGACAACCGCGAACTACATCATTATGGCCACGATTGCCGCACCTGCTCTGGGGCTTCTAGGTGTGGAGCCCATCGTCGCGCATTTCTTTGTATTCTATTACGGCGTTCTGGCCGACATAACACCACCGGTGGCGCTCGCCGCCTATGCAGCTGCGGGTATGGCGGGGGCCGATCCATTCAAGACCGGCAATACCGCGTTTCGCCTCGGATTGGGCAAAGTATTGGTGCCATTTGTCTTCGTTTTCTCGCCGTCCCTGTTATTGGTAACATCCAATTTCAACTGGCCTGACTTCTTTATTGCGTTTTTCGGTTGCGCCATCGGTATTACCGCGCTCGGCGCTGCGCTCTCAGGCTTTTTGTTGGTGAGAACAAAGCCTTGGGAGAACATCCTGATGGTCTTGGCGGCGGTTCTATTAGTTGCACCGGAGATTTACTCATCGATGGTGGGCTTGCTAATGTTAGTTCCGGTTGGAGTTCGGCAATTTTCTGGGTTAAAAACGGCAAAGATGCGTGAAGCCCACTGAAGCTCCTTCATCGATGCAAATTGCGATGCCCCAATTTACTCCGCCAGCAACACTCACGATATATTGTGCCAAATGTTGAATAGGACGATGGTTGCTGCGATCAGCAGAGAAAGAATTGTGACGAGAGTTGGCGACAGGACACCGCGTCTCCCGAGCCAGAATCTTAACTGGCAATCAAGGCGCTTATGACCGCTTTGCTTTAAAGCGGTCGTTCCGTTTATCCGTTCTTCAAGGTCCGCGAAGGGCCTCTTTCCGGACATTCTGTCTTAAGAAAATCGCTCGGTCGGTGAATGTTACCAAAGCTTCAAACGAAACGGGGCGGCCGTAAATTTAACGCTTTGTCGAATGGCAATATGTGAGAACGTCTAGTTCAATGTCGTCACACAGCGCCTGGTATTCGTTCAAGAGCAAAACGTTTTCTGTGCGATTTTTTCTAAGGCTTTCCAGCGTATTTGTCGCTGCGTCGTAGGCTTCAGCGAGTTCATCAATCGGGTCTCCGCCAAGTCGCTGCAAAGTCTGGCGAACGGCTGGTAATCTAAGCATAAGCTTATTTCTTCCGATTTTGGATGAGAAGTCGCTACTGACAACCGGTTTAAGATGATGCGATGCCATTAAAGTCCATACCAAAACAATAAGATACAGCGTTTGGGCAGCATGACACCGCATGCGGTGTCATGCAAGAAGGCAATGTTGATTGACAGCAATCACCTCCGCCAGCAGTACCTAGAAACTAACGCTGAGTTTGGCGTTGACTCCGTTCTGTTTGGCGCCGGATGCGAACTGGCCGTTATAGGAGAGGCCTAGCGTGGCATCTTCGGTCAACTTGAAATCAAGCCCTGCTTCGATGAGAGCTGTATCTTCGGCGATTGGCAGGCCTGAGACCGTAAAGGCGTCCGAGCCGATGAAGCTTGCGGTGGAAACCGGCGTGATATCGCCATAGGTGTGTCGCCAGCCGAGATCGGTTCGTGCCGTTGCCGTGACGCTGCCCAGAGCAAACTCTGTCGATGCACGAAGGCCGAGCGTCGAGAAGCTGGTATCCGTCGTGCCGGAATGAACGGATAGGGCTGCTGCAGTCTGGCCTGTTTCATTAAAACTGTCGGTCTTCAGGCGAAGATAGGCAAGACCCGCATAAGGCTCGAACAGGGCTTTGCCATAGTGGACGTTATAGCCAAGTTCGCCGAAGAGCTGGAAACTTCCGGCATTGTAATCGCCGGTCAGATTATCGGCAAAGCCGGGGAAGGCGACAGAACGGTTCATGTCGACATCATGCCATGTATAGGCAAGACCGGACCGGAATGCCAAGGCATGGCCATTGTTGAGCGTCCATTCCGTTCCGGTATAAGCGCCGAGCGTATAATTATCGCTGCTGCCTGACGAGGCGCGATCATTCATATCGAAACTGGAATGGCTGTAGCCTGCCAGAAGTCCGAGGCGCCATGTATCGAGAACCGCACCATCAATACCGGTGACAAAGCCGCCAACAGATGATTTTACCGCTCCCGCATTGCCATCGCTATCCTGTCTCGTCCATGCGCCATAGGCATAGCCCCAGGCGGTATAGAGATTTTGAAAAGGAGCAATGCTGGCAGGAGCCACGGCATCGATGGCAGAGGCGGAAGCCGATATATGCCTTTGCGCTCCGGCGTAGGAAAGCGCATTGATCGACGTTGCTGGAGCGCCCCCAAATGCCTGCTGCAGACGACCGAGTGCCGCATTGCGGATAAACTGGCCGTCGTTGATCAGTACACCTTTCGCGGAAGCATAAGCCTCACCGGAAAGGCTATCGAAAGCCGCACGCGCCTCATCGGCCGATAGCATCAACAAGGTATTGTACAAGGCCAGTGACGAACCTGTCTGCGCCAGCGTATCCAGACCGCCAGCGGTTGCCAGCTGATTGCGGGTCTGAGCCACAGTCGCAAAGAGGGCAGGGGAGGGCAGTTCAGGCTCAGGGGTTTCCGGGTCGACGGTTGTTGGGCAACCTGTCTTCAGGCAGATTTTGAGGTCTGCCGCTGTGTCGTCATAGACAAGGCTCATATCGAGAAAGGCTGAGTTCGACACAACGCCTGCGAATTCACCACTGATACCGCCATCCGTCGTCAGGATATGGTAGAGTTGGCCATTTTGGTAGCTGGTTTCTGGGTCAATCGTCGTGACCGAGACATTGCTGCCGGAAATCGTTGCTGTTCCGGTTACATCGACGCGATCGGAGGCGCCATCGCTGGCTATTTCGATTTCAAGCGCTGAGCCAGGCTTAAGCGTCAGATCGCCGTCGACTGTAAGCGTGCCGATGGAATTGCCGGGCGACAGCACGCCATCTGACAATATTGTCGCGTTTCCAGTCGTTCCATAGCCACCAAGTGCCGCGCCTGTCCAGACGACGATCCCGCCACCAAATGCTGCCTCGCTGTGGTCGCTGTCGCCAATGACCAATTTTCCTTCTTCAACAGTGGTGGAGCCGCCGAACGACGAGTTGTCGCCATTAAGAAACAGAGTTCCCTTGCCCTGTTTGGCCAGATCACCCGCTCCGGTAATCTCGCCGGAAAGCCTCAGTGTTGTCCCCGATTTTACGTCGAAACTGCCTGTTGTATCAACGATCACGGCGCGGCTGCTATCGAAGCTTTCAGTTGTGGCAAGCCTGCCACCGGCGAAGGTGAGGAAGCCCGAAACATCACCGAGAGAAGTGTCAGATGAGACTTGAAGAATTCCACCGTAAAGTGTTGTGCCGCCAGTATAGGTGTTCGCCCCCGTCAGACTGGTGCGGCCTGAGACCGTGTTAACCGTTCCATTGCCGCTGATCGTCGGGGCAAACACGTAATCATTCGCTGTATGATTGAAAACAATGGTGCCATTGCCGTCGCCAAAGGCGATGGTGGGTGCCGCCACGATACCGGGTACGTCTGCAGGGGAACTTGCATCGGCGCCAATCGCCAGCGTGCCCGTACCCCAACCTCGCTGCGCCAAGGTTATGCTATCGGCAGATACTGCACCGCCATTCCTCACAATGAGTAAGGCGGAACCACCCACTCCCACAACCAATTCACCGGCATTCTCCCATCGCGCGTTCGGACCATCAATGACCGCAATCCCACTAGAGTTCGAACCCTCCCCGATCGTGCCAAAACCAGAGGAAACCACGCCGTCCTCGCCAACAAGCAAATCACCTGTTCCGAAACGGCCGACATATAGCATATTGTCAATGATCCAAGACGAACCTCTACCTGTCACTGCCGCAGTGCCCACCGCATCCCTAATCTCAGAACCAATCGATCCATATCCTGACCTAATGGTGCCGCCATCTGCAATGAGAAGCTCACCCGTACCTGCTCGGCCGACCTGCAATATGTCGTTAATCGTCCAGCTGGAATGTTCTCCGGTCACGATTACAGTACCCGTTGATCCGGCAAAGTAACCAACAACGCCCCGCATACTCGAGGCCACGCCGCTACCCGCTATCGTCAAAGTACCGCTGCCTTCCCTGCCTATATAAAGGTCGCCGTTCATGGTCCAGCTTGATCCCAGGCCACTGACCTTAACGGTGCCCCCGCCACTTTCGAACAGTCCGAGGGCTCCCTCGTTGCTGTTGACTGCCGCTCCGTCCTCAATAGTAAGCTTACCGCTGCCTAGATTGCCGACATTAAGCTGGTTCGTAATCTCCCATCGCGAACTGGAACCAGAGATGTTTACCGAGCCTGTCGCACTGGCACTCGATACGCCAATGTCGACAAGCAGACTTGAAGCGGTACCTCCGCTAATAGCGGCGGAATAGGGAAGAGATGTGTCGATGCTCACGCTGTCTTGGCTAGTTGGCACTGTGCCAGCCTGCCAATTTGCGCTGTCAAACCAGTCAGATGAGTCTGTGCCGGTCCAAACGCTCTGCGCAAAGGCAGGCGAAACCGCGAGTGCCGCCGAACTCACGACCACAAAGCTGGAGAATGAGGCTGTAGAAAACAGTTTAGCTTTTCGTGATGAGCGCATAAATGAGGCCCCTGACTGGTCGCCGAAGCCGTTTGAGTTTTCATCCGGCTCCCAAAGAATATGTCGGAAAAATTTTCCCTCGTGAAATTGTGTGGCAGATTAAAGACTATTTAATCCCAGTTCTACTACTCAATCCTACCCAATTCTTATAAATTCTTGCAGAGATAATCTTATTCTTGCCTACTCGCATCATAGCTGCAAAATTCATCTAATTTATCGAAGCAGTTGGAGGGGCTCTATGCTGCCGGGCACGAATGCTTGATCTCAAAACAATCATGGTTGTCACCGTAGCTGTGGCCGGTTTGCAGGCTGTCGCATGGATTTTCGTCTGGGGAGTATGGCGGCATCTTTACGAACTGAAGTTTCTGGCCGCAGGCTTTATTGCTATTATGGTCGGTGTTTTGATGATGCTTATGCGTGGCCATAGTCCAACATGGTGGGAAATCGTTTTCCACAACACGATGATCAAGCTCGGCCTCGTCATGCTCGCAGAAGGCTTGGCAAGATTCCTCGGCCAGCCACGCTACACCTTGATAGGCGTCATCCTGCTGATCTTCCAGGTCGCCGCGTGGAGCGCAGCCGTGTGGGTCGATCCGGGCAATGTTGCGATCCGAATCCACTCGTCAACGATCTTCACCGTCATTATGATGTCGATAATGTGTTTGGCGCTCACGCGCGACCGAACTCAACCCCGACTGCTTCGCTGGATCACGATAGCCATTCTTGTGGAGTACATGTCGGCCAGTATCGTTCAGAGCGTGATCGAACTGCGTTTGCCTGCCGATTTCAAAAGCCCTCCAGTGCTTGCCGATCGCAACGCATGGTATTTATTGCAGGGCACATTGTTTTTAATCGCGTTTTTCGCATGTCTGCTCTTCATGGTGAGTTCTCGCTTGTCATCTGATCTGCGGGAGAAGAACAGGGCATTGCAGCAGGAAGTAGAGGAGCGACGGCGACTAGAAGTCCGGTTGAATGCCAGCCTTGAAACCGAGCGTTCGTTGCGCGACGAGCAAGCGGATTTCATGCGTGTCGTGAGCCACGAATTCCGTACTCCACTGGCGGTGATCCGCAATGCAACAGAGATGATCGGGCTTGTTGGCGACAAATCACCCGAAGCAACACGGGAACGGCTTGCAGGCATAGGCGAAGCTCTCAATCGTCTTTTTTCACTTATCAACCGTTTCATGGCAGAAGACCGCGAAAATGGCTATCAGCCGGAAACAATAACGATAGGATCGCTTATCGGGGATGTGCAGTTGCATTTCGACATGACTGGACGTGGAGAGCGCCTTCACTTCGTGGTGGAAAATGAAAACTTTGCTTTCCATGCCGATCCGGACATGCTGGCAACGGTAATCATCAATCTGATTGACAACGCTCTCAAATACTCACCCAAAAGCCAACCGGTCCGGATCAATGCCAAAACGGATCGCCGATCAATCTCGATAGAGATACGTGACAATGGCATAGGCATCCCAGCAGAAGAACTGGGCGCAATTGGACGTCGCTTTTTTCGTGCTTCCAACACCAAAGCGATAATAGGTACCGGTCTTGGCCTATATAATGCACAAAAATTACTGGCCTATCACGAAGGTAAGCTTCGGATTGGTCCCGGCGGTGAGCGGGGAACTGTGGCGATGGTACAGTTACCAATACTGGAACATACCGCAGCACAGATTCAGTCTGTAAAGGAGTTCGCACGGTGACGCATATTCTGATTGTCGAAGATGAACCTAGGCTGCGCAAAGATTTGGTCGACTTTCTCGTGTTAAGTGGATTTTCGGCGAAGGGAGCCGCGACAGCCAGCGAGATGAGGGATGCACTGGAGAGCGAGCAACCTCCCGCCGTTATCGTTCTTGATGTCGGCCTCCCGGACGGCGATGGGTTCGAACTTGCAGCCGAAATTCGCCAGTCTCACTCTTGCTCCATCATCATGCTTACAGCGTTTGGCGATAGTGACGACCGTGTGCGAGGCTTCGACAGCGGTGCGGACATCTATCTGGTGAAAGACAGTACTTTGCGCGAAGTGGAGGCTGCTATTCGCAGTCTGTTGCGACGAGCCGGTAGTCTTGCTGAGCGCGAAAAACAAGATGTTGATCTTTGGGTGCTGGACAGTGCGGGCTGGGCGCTAATTGCGCCTAACCAACAAATCATAAAACTGACGGCTACGGAATTCGCCTTTATGAAGGCCTTGTGCGATCGTAGTGGAGAGATCGTCCAGCGTGACGGCCTTGCAGAGACTCTGGCAGGACAGAGATCCAACTTTGACAAGCGTTATCTTGACGCAGTCGTCAGTCGCCTACGACGAAAGATCGAAAACCAGGCACAACTGCCAGCTCCAATTATGGTTGTTTACGGCGTAGGCTACACGTTCACTGGGGCAACGACTGTTGGATGACTAGCCTCACATCCAATTAAGCTTCATTGATAGCACGTTAGAAAAAGTTTATCCGTTTCAGGGCTCGGCGGATATTGACCGCTTTGCGCTCCAATTGCGGTCATCTCGCTGCCAACTGCGACTGATTGAAAGCTGACATTAGCGAAGCAACTTCAGCGCTGTGAGCATCGCGACACCTAGCACGGAAGAAAGAGCCAAAATTGAGAGACTCCAGCTCGCACCAAAATTCGCTATACCGGAAGCCATCGCGAATGGTGCAGTCGCAGACACGATTAGTCTGGCTGACATGATCTTGCCCTGCATGGCACCATAGCCGTCACTTCCGAACAGTGACAAAGGCAAGGTTCCGGAAACAATGCTGAAGAGACCGTTTCCGAAGCCAAAAAGACAGGCAAACAGCATCGTCGCAACAATGGATGGAGCACCGAATAGCAGAACAATGAGGGCGAGCCCCATCAAGGATGCAGAGATTACTGCCAGACTGATCGGAGCGAGATTTTTGCCACCGAGCATATTGATCAGGCGGCTGGCTACCTGAGAAGGTCCGAATATCGCGCCAATAAAAGCTGCAGAACCTGCAAGACCGAGCGCGCCCAACATTGGCACCATATGGACCAGAATGGCCGCTGCAACGAGAGCCTGCGTCGAGAATGCCACGAGAATAAGTACGAAACCTTTGCGCCGTTGATGGGCAGGCAGATCACCTGAAGAGGCGGTTGTGACTGTTCCATTTGTTGATCGCTTCCGATCACTCTTGGCAATCGAACGCGCGAGCATAAGGTGTACCGGCACACAGAGAAACAAATGGAGGCAAGCGAACAGCAAATAGGTCTGTTGCCAGGTGAGCCAATGTTGAAGGGTCGTTGTGATGGGCCAGAAAATTGTCGAGGCAAAGCCTGCAATCAATGTCAGATAGGTGATGCTACGCTGGGCGACATTTGGCGCTAATTGCACCAATAATGCAAAGGCTGCTCCATATTGGACGAGGTTTGCGGCGATTTCGATGATCGTCAGCGCTCCTGCAAACGCCAAAGCATTTGGAGAAAACGAACACAGTATGAGAGAGACGGCGGCCAGTATTGAGCCTATCGTCATCATGCGACCTGCGCCGTAGCGATCAATCCATTTGCCCAACCAGGGAGCCAGAAAGCCCCCGGCTAGCAGGGCAAATGACAGCGCTCCGAAAATCCATTCGTTGGAAACGGAGAAGTCCCCCGCCATGGACGGCGCGAGAATGCTGAAGGAATAATATAAAGTGCCGTAACCGATATTCTGGGTCAGTCCGAGACCGGCAATGGCCGCAATGGGAAGCCGTTCAGCGCTCATATTGATTTCAACGATACACGCTTTTCGAGTTTGGCCGCTTCTTCCTTGCGCTCGCTATAACGGTCTGTGAGATGATCCGAGACGCCACGCGTCAAAAGTGTAAACTTCATCAGTTCTTCCATCACATCGACCACGCGATCATAGAACGACGAAGGTTTCATCCGTCCAGCGTCGTCGAATTCCTGCCACGCCTTTGCGACGGATGACTGGTTGGGAATGGTGATCATTCGCATCCAGCGCCCCAGAATGCGCATCTGATTGACGGCGTTGAAGCTCTGCGATCCGCCGGATACCTGCATCAATGCTAGAGTTCGGCCCTGCGTCGGACGAATTGCTCCCCCCGGCAACGGAATCCAGTCGATCTGCGATTTCATGACGGCGCTCATGGCTCCATGACGCTCCGGACTGGTCCAGACTTGCCCTTCTGACCAAAGCATTGCCTCACGCAATTCCTGAACCTTCGGATGCTCTGCCAAACCGTCGTCTGGCAAGGGAAGACCATTGGCATGAAAGACACGCGTTTCAGCGCCCATCGCATCGAGAAGGCGCTGCGCTTCCAGCGTCAGGAACCGACTGTAAGAACAATCACGAAGTGAGCCATAGAGCAAAAGGATACGAGGCTTATGCTTTGGAAAGTCGGCGCGTAGTGCATCCAGGTCGGGCAATGCGAAGGAATTCTGATCGAGGTTCGGCAGGTCCATGTCAGCGGGGCTTTCTTTCATAGGTGATGACTTCTCCGTCCTCTTTGGTGAATGTCGACACCGGGTTTTCCAGAATATCGAGAACCAGTTCTGACGGACGGCACAGTCTGGTGCCAAGTGACGTTTCCACGATTGGACGATTAATCAGGATAGGATGCGCCATCATGAAGTCGACCAGTTCATCATCGGTCCATTTGCGATCGGACAATCCCAGTTCGGCATATGGCGTGCCTGTCTCGCGAAGGATTTGGCGAGGCGTCATCTGCATTGCTCGAAGCAATTCGACAAGTCGTTCTCGCGATGGCGGATTTTGTACATATTCAATGACCACAGGCTCTTCGCCGCTGGCACGGATCAAGGCCAATGTGTTGCGAGACGTGCCACAGTCCGGATTGTGAGAGATCGTAACTGACATCAGAGTTTTCCTGTTTCGGTGACTGGCCTTTGATTGGCACCGCGTTCGTACCAGCCCTTGGAGCGGTTCACGATCCAGACGACCGAGAGCATGACCGGCACTTCAACAAGAACGCCAACCACTGTTGCGAGCGCCGCGCCAGATGAGAAGCCGAAAAGGCTGATTGCGGCTGCTACTGCCAGTTCGAAGAAGTTGGATGCGCCAATCAAAGCTGACGGACCAGCAACGCAATGTTGCTCGCCTGAAATGCGATTCAATAGATAGGCGAGGCCAGAGTTGAAATAGACCTGGATGAGGATCGGGACGGCCAGCATCGCAATGATCATGGGCTGTGCGATGATCTGCTCTCCTTGAAACCCGAATAGCAGAACAAGTGTCGCCAAAAGCGCAATCAGGGACAATGGCTGTAGCGTTGTGAGCATCGCATCGAAAGCTCGTTCTCCACCGCTGGCGAGAATGCTTCTGCGCAGGATTTGCGCGATAATCACCGGAATGACGATATAGAGGACAACCGACAGAACGAGTGTGGCCCACGGGACAGTAATTGCAGACAGTCCGAGCAGCAGCCCAACGATAGGGGCAAATGCCACAACCATGATCGCATCGTTCAGTGCGACCTGCGACAGCGTGAAATGCGGCTCGCCCTTGGTCAGGTTGGACCAGACGAACACCATTGCCGTGCAAGGGGCGGCTGCGAGAATGATCAGTCCAGCAATGTAGGAATCGATCTGGTCTGCAGGCAGATAAGGGCGAAACAACCAGCCGATAAATAGCCAACCGAGAAGCGCCATAGAGAATGGCTTGACGGCCCAATTGATAAAGAGCGTGACGCCGATACCACGCCAGTACTCAGTGACCTGTCTCAAGGCGCTGAAATCGATCTTCAGCAACATGGGGATGATCATGAGCCAAATGAGAATGGCGACCGGAATGTTGACCTTGGCGACTTCAGCATATCCGATTGCATGAAAAACTGTCGGAAAGAAATGGCCCAGAGCTATGCCTGCGACGATGCACAGAGCTACCCAGACAGTCAGATATCGTTCGAATGTGGACATCAATCCTTCTCCACATTCCAGGTTGCCTCGCTCAAAATTGAACGTGCAAAATCGTCTGTGCTCAAGGAGAGCACGCTATAGGCCCGATCTGTCATTGTATCAGTCCGTTTGGTGAAAGGCCGAATTCATCCGCGTTATCTTATTGTGTGGCGGCTTTCGGTTCGCAACAGGGTGTCAGGCTTTCTATGAGGGGTGCGCAGAGTTCAGCACTGCCGCCGCAACAGTCCTTGATCATGAAAAGGGTCAGTTCGCGAAAACGGTCAAGGTCGGCGCGATAGATAATCGAACGGCTCTGACGTTCACCTTTTACAAGTCCAGCGCGAGACAATGTCGCCAGATGCGCAGACATCGTATTCTGCGGCACATCGAGCATGCGCGCCAGTTCACCGGCAGGAATGCCCGCAGGTTCGTGTTGCACCAACAGACGGAAGGTATCCAGCCGGGTCGGTTGGGCCAGGGCGGCAAAAGCGGTTATTGCTTCTTCATTTTCCATATATCCAGAATAATGGATATAAATAGTCTGTCAATAGGCAAAGCTGTTTCGACACATTGTCGCCAGTGGGTCAAATTGTCGAAGCTGACTGAAATTTGCATCACAAGCAGACCGTCTGGTTCGGGCCTCCTTACTGACGTTGACAACGGAGAGACGTTCTTGACTGGCAATCAGGCTATTATGCTCACTTATGGCAGGATTGATAGCTTAGTATAAGTTCGGGCTTTCTTAGGATCTGATGCAAACGTTTTATCAATGAGCAGTGATAAAGGTTACCAGTTGTAAGAAGCTGAGCTATTTCATGGGCTGATGACCCCCAAACTGCGTCGGAGCTCTTTCTAAACGGCGATTGACACACCAGCGACCATTAAAAGGCACATAGGGTTTACTTTTTCTTTGTCGTCTCCTACCAATTCGAAATGCGAGCTAGCTAATCAAACATCTTCGGCGGCTGAGCGGCTTATATGACGCCTTAGTAAGGCAGCAGCGAATTCAAGATCCTCGCTAACGATAGCTTCGAGAATGCTTAAATGATCGCTGCAAGCCCTACGAATCCGCAATTCACCCAACCGGTCGAAGTCGGAATATTCTGTCATCCGGCGTAGGTGGTTTTGCCAGCGAACTGATTGGGTCAAAAAGCGATTATTAGCCCAAGAAACAATAGTTTCATGGAAGTTTGCGTTGGCGTTGAACCAGAGATCTCTTGTGAGGTTATGGATAGGTAAGGCAGATACATGAATCTGCTCTCGTTGGAGGGCTGCGAGTTGGCTTAGATCGGGCGCATAATCGGGTTGCAAAAGCGCGCCACATTCGATGACAAGACGGAAAGTGTAGCTCTCACTTACCGCTCGTTCATTATCGAGCGACTCGGCAAAACGCCAGCCATGGCCGGGGAGGCGTTCTGCAAGACCTTCAGCGGCAAATCGCATAAGTACTCGACGTACGGCACTTCGAGTCGCACCCAGCCGATCAGCGAGTTCGGCTTCCGACACTTCCGCGCCAACAACGCCAGATGCACGTGAGCTCATCAGGAGGCGGTAGAGTTCCTCCGCCTCAGACGGCGGCAGCATACTGTCTTTCAGTTCATTCGGTGCGGGGATGCGGTGCAACTGATATCCCCGATTGGGTGTTTGGCTTACAATGCCTTGCTGGACAAGAAGATTAAGTACCTGTCGCACGGGTGTACGCGACACCCTAAGCTCCTTTGAAATCGCGACGTCTGACAGACGATCACCGATACTCCAGCGTTCGGCGGATATAAGCGATACCATCTTGTGTGCAACTTCCGCTTGAAGACTACTTAGACCCAATCCGCTATCTGCAGGATTTCTTAGGTTTATTTTCACGTGGTGCATCCTCTCAACGCGGATCCGTTGTTCTGCATAGCCATGTTCGCCAGAATTGCACTTTGGCTGCGGGTTGGTGGGCGCATAATTTCAATGTACCAAACAATATCAAAAAACTCTTGACTCCGCAATAGATGGATGGGAAATGTATTAATACGATTCAAAATACAAAATGGATTGAGAATGTCAGTTACCCCATTTCCATTCATCACAGTTGCGGGTGTGCCGGAAGAGCGTGGGCGCCAATATGGGGTTCTGGCAGCAGAACGCATCCGGCGCAGCGCTGGTCTTTATTCCAACACCCTCGACGCGTTCGGTCTTTCGCCTGAACGCAGGCAAAGTCTCATCGAAGAATTTACTGGCCGGATCGAGGAATTCGACGCGACTTATGTAGAGGAAATGCGCGGCATCGCCAAAGGTGCGGATGTGCCGTTTGAGCAGATCGTCATGATCAATGCACGCACGGAAGTCGTTGCGATGGCGCGTGCGGAAACGGGTTCGCCTGATCCCGAAGAGCAGGATGATGGCTGCACCGGTGCTCTCATCATGCCTGCGAAAAGTGCTTCTGGTAATCTGGTTCATGGCCAGAACTGGGACTGGCGTTCTGAATGTGTGGAAACCGGCATTGTGCTGCGTGTTCGCAACAATAACGGCCCTGATTTTGTAACGTTTGTCGAGGCTGGTGGGCTGGCGCGCAGCGGCTTCAATGAAGCGGGAATCTCTATCACCGCCAATTATCTCGAATGCGAACGCGACTATAAGAAGCTGGGCGTTCCTTTGGGTCTCGTGCGCCGCAAGGTGCTTGAGCAGGAGCATTTTGCCAAAGCAATAAAGGCTGTGGCTTCGACACCAAAATCCTGCTCAAACAATATCATGATTGCGACGAGCGCCGGTTTCGGCATCGATTTTGAATGTGCGCCGGATGAGTCCTTCCCGATCCTGCCTGAGAATGATCTGATCGTTCATGCCAATCATTGGGTCAGCCCAATTGCGCTGACAAAGCTGCGCGACACCGGCATCCCATTTGTACCTGAAAGCTTCTACCGTGATTGGCGCGTTCGCCAGTCTCTTGAATCACGTGGTGGAAAAATTGGTCGCAAGGAGCTGAAGGAAGCACTGTTCGACGACTTCCTGACACCTTATGCAGTCTGCCGCCCGCCACGTCCCGGCAATCACGACAATATAACGGCCACGGTTGCGATGGTGGTGATGGAAGCAGCGCTTGGCATGATGGAAATCGCGCCGCTGCCAGCTTTGAACCGTCAGTTTGCGACCTACTGTCTGCAGGATTATACGCCGCTACCGTCCGATGCCGCGCCACGCGCGAAATCCCTCTTTATCGAAGGCTAAAGAAATGCTGCGCTTTGCGCTTTCCAGAATAGGCATGGCCATTCCAACATTGCTGATCGTGGCAGTGGCTGTGTTTGTGATTGTCCGGCTGATACCGGGCGATCCTGCAGCCCTGATGCTGGGCGATTCTGCGGATGCTGCGACGCTGGCCGCGCTGCGCGAGCAGCTGGGCCTCAATCACAGCGTCTTTACCCAGTTTCTGATCTGGGGAGGCAATGTTCTGCATGGTGATCTCGGTGTCTCCATTGCCAACCAGCAGCCGGTTCTTTCGCTGGTTCTGGAGCGCTTTTCGGTCAGTGCGCGTATCGTCTTGTCAGCGGTGGCGCTTTCTACGCTTGTCGCTGTTCCGCTTGGAATGATCGCAGCCTGGAAGCAGAACAGCCTGACCGATCTGACGCTTGTGACCTGTGCCACCTTGCTGCTTTCGGTTCCGACATTCTGGATGGGCTTGCTGCTGTTGTTGGCCTTTGGCCTCAAGCTCGGCTGGTTGCCGATTGTCGGCTATGTCAGCTTTGGTGAGAACCCATGGAAAGCGTTTCTTTATCTGGTTTTGCCGATCACCACACTGTTTCTGCATGAAATCGGCGTCATTTTACGTATGGCGCGCGCCTCGACGCTTGAAGTGCTGAATCTGGATTACATCGCCCATGCCCGCGCCAAGGGACTGTCGGAAGCAACCGTGATGTGGCGTCATGCTTTCCGTAATGCGTTTGGCCCGACCTGGACATTGTTGGGGCTGATCCTTGGCAATCTGCTTGGTGGTATTGCAGTTGTGGAAACGGTTTTCACGATTCCCGGACTTGGCAGGCTTCTGGTTGAGGCGATCTTTGCTCGCGATTATCCCGTCATTCAGGGCTGCTTGCTGTTCACAGCCTGTGTTTATGTGCTGGTCAATCTGATCGTGGACCTTCTCTATCCGTTCTTCGACCCGAAGGTGACGGCGAAATGAAAAATCTCTCTCTCAACGCGATTATTGGCGGAACCCTGACCGCAACGCTTCTCACGATAGCGGTGGTAGGTTCCTTCTGGACGCCTTACAACCCGCTGGCCCTCGACTTTGCCGCGCGTCTTGCGCCGCCAAGTGCTGCGCATTGGCTGGGTACGGATGAATTTGGGCGCGACCAGCTGAGCCGTCTTATGAGAGGCGCATCGGCCAGTGTTTCAATCAGCGTGTTCACAGTCTCTCTCGCCACCCTCGGCGGAGTGCTTATCGGGGCGGTCAGCGGCTTCTTGCGTGGCTGGTTCGACCGGCTGTTGATGATGGTCAATGATGCTTTGCTGGCATTCCCTGGCATATTGATGGCGCTTGGTTTGCTGGCCGTCTTTGGTGCCAACAAGAATGGCATCATCTTAGCACTTGCTCTGGCCTATATGTCTTCGGTGATCCGCGTGGTCCGTGGCACGGTTTTGAGCCTGCGTGAACGGGAGTTCGTTGAGGCCTCCCGCGTCATGGGAAACTCGGAAATCTATACGATGTTGCGCCATATTCTGCCCAACTGTCTGGCGCCTGTTCTGGTCATGGCAACGTCCATGTGCGGCTGGACAATTCTCGCGGAAAGCTCGCTTAGCTTTCTGGGTCTGGGTGTGCCGCCGCCAGCGCCGACTTGGGGCAATATGCTGGCGGGAAGCCGCAATTTCATTGAGCAGGCCGTTTGGCTTGGTATCTTCCCCGGCCTTGCAATTTCGCTGTCGCTGCTTGGTATTAATCTTCTAGGTGACGCGTTGCGCGATCGCCTCGACCCACGCATGAGGAAGCGCTCATGACTTCCGCACCCTTGCTTGAAATCGACGATGTAAGCCTGCGTGTTGGCGACAGTGCGCTGGAGATCGTCAAGCGCGCTTCCTTCTCCATAAAAGCTGGCGAAATTCTCGGCATCGTTGGTGAATCCGGCTCTGGAAAAACCATGCTCGCGCGGGCGGTCATGGGGCTGGTTCCGGCGTCCATTAAAACAAGTCATGGTGCGATCCGCTTCAAGGGACAGAACGTGTCAACGATGTCGCCGACCGCTTTGCGCGGGCTGCGTGGCGATGGCATTGCCATGATCTTTCAGGAGCCGATGACTTCGCTTACCCCGTCACTGACTATCGGGCGGCAGCTTGAAGAAGGACTTGAACTGCACTTTCCAGCCGAGAAGGCACAACATGCCGACTGGATCAGAGCCATGTTGTTGCGTGTTGGTATTGCCGATCCTGATCGGGCGATTGAGGCGTTCCCACATGAGTTCTCAGGCGGAATGCGCCAGCGCATCATGATCGCCTGCGCGATGCTCATGAAGCCTGATCTGCTGATCGCGGACGAGCCGACCACTGCGCTTGATGCGGTTATCCAGCGCGAGGTTATGGAGTTGCTGGTCGATCTCACGCGGGAACGTGGCACGACCGTTTTGCTGATCAGTCACGATCTTCCAATGATTGCGCGCTATTCCAAACGTGTGGTTGTGATGCGCCATGGTGAAGTGGTTGAAACGGGCGATACCGCGGATGTTCTGGCAAAGCCCCGGCATGATTACACCCGCAAATTGCTTTCGACATTACCGGTTCGTGGGCCTGCGCGCGTGGTTCCAAAGGCTGATCCGCTGATCAGCGTGCACGATCTTGTTGTCGATTTTGAAGGCCGGGGTGGCTGGTTCAAGAAAGCTGGCGGCAAACGTGCTCTGCATGGGGTTACGATTGATGTTCTGCCCAACGAGGTTGTTGCCGTGGTTGGCGGCTCCGGTTCGGGCAAGACCACGGCCGCGCGCGTGATGGCTGGACTAATCAAGCCGAGCGAAGGGAAGTTGCTGTTCAAGGGACAGCCTCTCGAGAGGCGTTCATCCCAATATCAGGATTATCGTTATCACACGCAGATGGTGTTTCAGGACCCTTATTCATCACTCGATCCGCGTATGAAAGTGGGCGAGTTGGTCGGTGAGGCGCTGCGCTTCTCGAAAGAGCTTTCGTCCGGCCAGAAAGTGGATCGTGTTCGCGAAACACTGGGGGACGTTGGCCTCGGTGGAGATTATGCTAATCGTTATGCGCATGAAATGTCGGGTGGTCAGCGTCAGCGTGTGGCGATTGCGCGTGCGCTCGTTCGCCGTCCCGCTTTTGTCATTGCGGATGAAGCAGTCTCGGCGCTTGACGTAACGGTGCGTGCGCAGGTTCTCGATCTCTTCGCCAAGCTGCAGCAGAGCTATGGCTTCGGTTGCCTGTTCATTACCCATGATCTGGGCGTGGTTGAGCAAATTGCCGATCGTGTGGTCGTGATGAATGACGGTCGCATTATAGAGCAGGGAACGCGCGACGAGATTTTTGACGCGCCGCAGAACGACTATACCCGCCGTCTTCTGTCAGCCATTCCAATGCTCGAACTGACGGGTGAGGGCGGCGTCAAACTCAAATGGCGCGGCGATAGTGCAAATACGAAGTCTGGAGAGGAGGGCGGTCATGTCCATAACTGAAGAAAAGCCCGCTACTAAACGGCAGGGCCATGGCAAAAAACTCAGCTTCTACGATTTCGGAGCGACCACGTTTTTTGCAAGTCAGTTCGATCAGCGTTTCAGTTACTGCCTTTACGTCCCCGAGGACTATGATGAAGACGGCACCGAGACGCACGAACTGATCGTCATCATTCACGGGACGGGGCGGACAGCGGCACAGTACCGCGATCACTTTGCAAATTTTGCGCGAGAGAACCGCTGCATTGTTCTGGCGCCGCTGTTTCCTGCGGGCATCGTCGTGCAGGGCGATCTTGCCAACTACAAGCGCATCGAGTTTCACGGCATTCGCTTTGACCATATTCTGCTATCGATGATCGACGAAGTGGCTGCCAAGTATCGCCTCAAAAGCAATCGCGCCATCATGTACGGCTTTTCGGGCGGCGGGCAGTTCTGCCAGCGCTTTTTCATGCTGCATCCTCATAGGCTGAAGGCCCTCTCTATCGGAGCACCGGGCGTCGTTACTCTGCTCAATTCCGATTATGACTGGTGGGTTGGCGTTCGCGATGTTGAAGCATGTTTTGGCTGCCGCATTGATCTTGAAGCGATGAAGGCTGTGAGCGTTCATACAGTGATCGGTGAGGAAGATACCGCGACTTGGGAAATCGCCATCCCGCGTGACAGCGCCTTCTGGATGGACGGCGCCGATCTTCAGGGCGATTGCCGGATCGACCGCATTGAAGCACTGGCCAAGTCGTTTGAAGCGCATCGCATCGCGGTTCGCAGGGACAGGGTGCCGGGCGTGGCTCATGAGCCTTTCAAAGTGCTGGAGCCGGTCGAAGCATTTTTCGCGGACGTGCTGAGGTCACAAAGTTGACCATACCGCAAAATCAAAAACAAAAAGGGGAAACCAAAATGTTCAATCTAATTTCAATCCGCTCTGCACTCAGCATGGCGCTTCTTGGTCTCAGCGCCACATCCTTCCAAGCACATGCTGCAGACGATGAGACCTTGCGCGTCGCCATTCACTCTGATGTTGCGAGCATCAATCCGGGCGTCAATCGCGATGCCAATGCCGATATGGTTGTTGCCCATATTGCCGAAGGTCTGGTCGCTTATGGCGACGATCTCGCCATAAAGCCAATGCTGGCTGAGAGCTGGACCTCGAATGCCGATCATACGGTTTATGAATTCAAGCTACGAAAAGGCGTCAAGTTCCAGAATGGCAAAGACCTGACCACCAAGGATGTCGTCTGGAATTTCGAGCGTTATCTCAAGCCGGATACAGCGTTTCAATGCGTCAATCGCTATAATGGCAAGGTCGATTCCGAGTTGAAGACGGTCGAGGCTGTTGATGACAACACGGTGCGCTTCAGCTTCGCAACTCCTGCGCCAAACTTTGTCATCACCATGGCTACCATCCAGTGTACCCCTTGGATATTGAGCCCGGAATCCGTTGATGCGGATGGCAAATTTGTAAAGCCGATTGGTACAGGTCCCTATGCTTTTTCCAAATGGGAGCGTGGCCGTTATCTGGACCTGACCCGTTTCGATGATTATTCGGCTCTGCCCGGTGATCTCGACGGTCTGGGAGGGAACAAGAAAGGCCATGTAAAGACCATTCAGTTCATGACTGTTCCAGATCCCAGCACGCGCACAAATGGTCTGCTTTCCGGTGAGATCGACTTCATCGATGAAGTGGAGCCAACCGGTGTCAAGGATCTGGAAGCGAAGGGCATGAAGGTCAATGTACAGCAGACGCCTTCATGGATGGTGCTTCAAATTCAGTCCACTTCCGATAAGTTGAAGGATCCGCAGATGCGTCAGGCGATTGCTCACGCCATCGATCTTAGCCAGCTGGCAACGGCGATTGGTGAGGGCATTTATGCACCAAACCCGTCGGTCATTGCACCAAACACCATCTATTCGGATAATCAGGCGGCTGCCTGGCCTGCATACGATCCAGCCAAAGCGCAGGAGCTGCTGACCAAGGCAGGATATAAGGGCGAACCGATCAGCCTTCTGGTCGCCAACCGCCAGAACCGCGTGCAGGTTGCCACGATTGTTCAGGCATTCCTTGCAGCCTCCGGCATCAATGCGCAGCTCGAAGTGCGCGATTGGGCGACCCAGCTCGATCAGTATCGTCGCGGCGCCTATGAACTTGCCGTTTTCGCTTATTCAGCCCGCCTTGATCCGCTGTTATCTTTCCAGTCGATGATCGGTGACAAGAAGGCTGATGCCGCACGCCAGTGGGACGATGCCAAGGCGGAAGACCTTCTCAAGCAGGTTTCTGCGAAAAGCGACGTCGAAGTACGCAAGAAGCTCTTCAACGAACTCAACACATTGATGGGTGAGCAGGTTCCGATCCTTGGTCTGGTAAACTTGCCATCGATCACAGCTGCCGGTCCAAAAGTGAACGATTTCAAGGGCTGGGCTGGTGATACGCTTCGCTTCTGGACGATCAGCAAGGCACAGTAAAACGCTCCGCTTCGCGAGCTTAGCATTGGGATAACCCCATGACGTCTACATCCTTTGACTACACCCGGACCGACGCTGTCGGTCTGAGAGAGGCCATTCGCGCAAAAATTCTGTCGCCGCATGAGGCTGTTCATGAGGCATTTGCAGCGATTGATCGGTGCAATCCTAAGCTGAATGCTGTGATCTACGAGATGCGCGATCAAGCGGAAGAACAGCTTAAATCGCTGCCAGAGGGTCTGCTTAGCGGTGTTCCGGTTTTGTTGAAGGATGATTGCCCTTCCTATGTCGGTGCAGCAATGTCCTTTGGATGTCGTGCGGCAGAGGGAAATATCTCGCAGCGCGATCATGAACTCGTCAAACGCTACAAATCCGCTGGTCTGGTGGTGGTGGGTAAAACCAATTTGCCGGAGTTTTCCTGCAATATCGCAACGGAATCTTCGCTTCATGGTCCAGCACTCAATCCCTGGGATGTTACACGCAGCATTGGCGGTTCTTCCGGGGGGGCGGCAGCTGCCGTTGCCGCGCGCATGGTGCCTGTGGCCTATGGCAATGACGGAGCAGGCTCGATCCGTATCCCGGCATCTTGTGGCGGGCTTTTCGGGCTGCGTCCGTCGCGCGGGCGAGTCCCATGCGGTCCGGTCTCGACAGAAAACTGGGGCGGAATGGTCAGCCATCATGTGCTGACGCGCTCGGTTCGCGATTCCGCAATGATGCTTGATCTGACAGACGCGCTTGAACCGGGTTCGCTGTACGCGGCCCCGGCCAAGACGGATCTGTTCGTCAACAGTGTCAGAATGGCGCCGCGGAAACTTCGTATTGGTGTCTGGCAGGAGTCTGATCTGCGTCATGATCTGGATGAGCAGACAGTCGCAGCACTTGAGGCGACGATTGCTTTGTGCGAACGGCTCGGACATAACGTTGTTCGGGTGAAGCCTGATTTTGACGGCGTTGAGCTTGCGGGTGCCGTACAAAAACTGATCGCCGTTTACACCGCAATTGAAGTGGCAGATGTTGCCGCGACAATGGCAAAGCCTGCCAATGAACTTTATTTTGAGCCTTCAAATCTGGGATTGGCCGCTTACGGCGATAGCTTGGCTGCGACAGAGGTTATTCAAGCGCGTTTGACCGCAAACAGTACGGCGCGCAGTTTTGGTCGTCTGTTTGAAGAATGCGATGTGGTGTTAAGCCCGGTCATGCCGGTTGGATCATTTCCGCTTGGGATGCTCGACGTGCGCTCACCCGACTGGAAAGGGTTTGCCCGGCAGTTTCTGGAGCTGACAACCTTCACCCATCCGGTCAACGCTGCTGGCTTGCCTGCGATGAGTGTCCCACTTCACGAAACGTCTGATGGTTTGCCAATCGGCAGCCAGTTCATTGCTCCTTATGGGGCCGAAAATCCGCTATTCCAACTAGCAGGTCAGTTGGAAGCCATGTGTCCATGGTCTGATCGACTGCCCGCTATTCACGCCTGAAATCAAGAGACAAGCGATGCTCTATACAAAGCCCTATTTCCAGCCGTCCGATACGACCGAGGTTTTCGATCTCGTTGATAGAACGGTGCTTGGTACTTTGATCACCAGCCATGAGGGAGGCCTTGCTATATCGCACCCCGTCTTCATGATGGATCGGACACGCGGCGAAAACGGCACGCTGGTCTCGCATGTTGCTGCATCCAACGATCATGTTGAGTTTTTGAAACGCGGCCTGCCATCAATCGCAATCCTGATGGATGCTGGTCATTATGTATCATCGTCATGGTATCCCGGTTATCCGGAAAGGGACAGCGCACCGACCTGGAGCTTTATGGTTGCTCATATCCATGGCGCGCCCAAAATCCTGTCGGAAGCAGCGACCGCCAAACATCTCCACGAGCTCGTCAAGCATATGGAAAAGGGTCGTGACAAGCCGTGGCAGATGAAGGAACTCGGTCCCGGTGGTCTGGAGCGGCGTCTGCCCAATATCGTAGGCTACGAAATGCAGATTGAGAAGATGGAGATCAAGTTCAAGCTTGGACAGGACGAACGGTCGGCAGATATGCGTGCTGCGATCAAAAAACTGCGCGAAGAGGGGCGGGAAGATGTCGCCGAAATGATGGCGCGTCACTGCAAAATTTAGAAAATAAGGTGGAGTGGGTTCATAATCAGTCCCCTGTGCATAGCGTGTATTTAATTCGACATTGGCTGGCAACAGAGCCCATATTGCCAGACTTCAATCACTCAAGTGGATAGGTCCCGGAATGATATTCAACCAAGGAGTGGTTTTCGTGACCAGGGATTATATCTATTTTCCCATCCAGCGATGGTGTCCAGAAGGAATGAACGACGTCAGTGCTGGCGAGCTGGAATTCTCCGCGCTCCCCGACCGGAAGCCTGATTTCGTTAACGGGGTGTACTGGCCTGGCGCGCCCCGGGAGATGGTATGTGATATGCAACCAGAATTGCTCACCGGCAATTCAATCCGGAGGCCGGAAGTGGCGGTGACTTTTTGAAGGGGCGTAAGCCGGGTATCGCAAGACATCGCAGGCGCTGAACGCGCCGGCATGTTCTGACTGGCAATCAGCGCATCACGAGAGTGTCAGAATGGTTGACGGGTCGATTCCGTTCTATACGACGAAAGCTGTTTTGATATGCCCGGCCTTTCACCGCACAATAGATCAGAGCCCAAATAATCTTCGATCGATCATCCTGCAAATCATTTGATAAACGGTACTACTCTTGCGCCTCTGCGGATGATAACTACTGTCAAGGATCATCAGTTGTGAAAATGACATGACGCAAAAAACGGCGACCTTGAAGGATGTAGCAGCATTAGCAAAAGTCTCGCGCGCCACTGCTGCTCGTGCGCTCAACAGCTACGGTTATGTTGGTGATGAAACGGCGCTAAAAGTTCAGGCCGCCGCCGAGAAGCTCGGATATAGAGGCAATCGACTGGCCCAGGCTTTGCGCAGCGGTCAACTTCCGATTATCGGTTGTGTTCTCGGCGATATACAAAATCCGTTCTTTGCAAAAATTGCCCATGATTTGGAAGTGCTGGCGCGCGAAGAAGGGCACAATCTCATCATCGCCAGCAGCGAAGAACAATTGGAACTGGAAAAATCCTTGCTGGCGAGTTTGCAATCGCTCAGCATTCGAGGTTTCATAGTAGCGCCAACCTCAGCCGAGGATAATCAGCATCTGCAACGTCTGATCGATGAGAATGTGCCCGTGGTGCTGATCGATCGTGCGGCGCCAGGCATTGAGTGCGACAGCGTCCTTGTTGACAATGAAGGCGGCGCGCGAAAGGCCATTGAGTATCTGATTGGAATGGGGCACCAGAATATTGCGCTTTTGCAAGACGATGCGCGCATCTTTACGTCAAGCGAGCGTTTCAATGGTTACAAGACTGCGTTGCTCGCGCATGGTATAGAGCCGAATGAAAAAATGATATCGGTCTCGCAATCGACGGTTGAACACGCCATCGATGCGACCATACGCCTGTTCAGCCGCCGAAATCCTCCGACAGCACTGTTCACGGTGGACAGTTTGATGACGCAGGGCGCGCTTTTGGCGTTCCGCTCGATGGGTATATCGATTCCCCACGATGTGTCTTTGATTGGCTTTGACGATTTTAATCTGGCCACTTTTACCGATCCGCAGATCACTGTCGTTGCTCAGCCGGTGTCGGAAATCGGTCGGGCCGCGGGCCGGCTCCTGCTTGAGAAAATCGCGGGGAAAAAGGGACCTCCGCAGAAAATAAGCTTTGAAACCAAGCTGATAGTCAGAGGTTCGGTAAGCCGTCGTTAAGCTGACGACGAACAAAACCTGGCCCTTTAAAAAATTTCAAAAACCCACTTGCCAGAAGAAAATTCTTGTGCGCTAGATATATGTGAGATCGATCTCACATTGTCTCAACGAGTTACAGGCGCAAAACCGGTTCGGGCTTTTCTCGAGGTTTCAACTGCGCAAACGGGAAGGTAGTAATGCTCAACTTCGATAAAGATCGCTTTGTGAAAATACAGGGCGGCTCGGTCGCAATCGCCGACGATGTACGCGCTTTGGTGCGTAAGTTGCTCGATGACGGCCTGGAACGCATTTTCTTCATGGGGACGGGCGGTGTGCAGTTTCTGACCCAGCCCGCGATCGAGCTTGCGCGCAACTCGACGGTGTTTCCGGTTTCAGCGGCATTTTCTGCCCAGGTTGTCCTCGAAGCGCCCGCCGGACTGGACGAAAAGGCGCTGGTTATCCTTCCGTCCCTGTCGGGGACGACCAAGGAAAGCGTGCAGCTTCTCGCGTTCTTGAAAAAGAAGGGTGTGAAAACCCTTTCGCTGACCGGACACAAGGATACGCCTCTCGGGCTCGATGCCGATTACAACTTCACGAATTTTGCGGAGGACGACACGTCGTCGGAATCGTTCTACCTGCAGACCTTGCTCATCGTGCTGGCGCTGCTGGCCGAACGCGATGAATATGCCGATTTCGATGCAACGGTTTCCGAACTGAAGCTGCTTCCCGAACTGCTGGTCTCCGTGAAGGAAGATTTTGAAGCAAGCGCAGCCGCGCTTGCGCAGGAAATCAAAGACGAGAACTACCATATCTTCACAGGGGCGGGATCTGCGTGGCCAGAGGCTCATTATTACGGCATGTGCATTCTTGAAGAAATGCAATGGATTAGGACGCGTCCTGTTCATGCTTCGGATTTCTTTCATGGCACGCTGGAGCTGGTAGAACCGGGTGTCAGCCTGTTCATTTTCAAGGGTGAGGATGCCTGCCGTCCGCTGACGGACCGGGTTGAGAATTTCGCCAAGCGCTACACGGATAAAGTTCGTATTCTCGACGCAGCCACAGCCAAGCTGCCGGGTGTTTCCGAGAAGACGCGGAGCTTGATTTCTCCGATCATCCTCGCAACCATGCTGGAGCGCCTGAGTGCTCATCTGGAAGTGCTGCGCGACCATCCGCTGACCACACGGCGTTATTATAAGCGCGTCGAGTACTAAAACAGTTCCCGGTCCGGCTCCGCCGGATCGGGTTTCCGTATTCAGACGAATATCAAGAAACAATAGCCAAAAGAGAGGAACTTTGAAATGAAACGCAAGACGTTTTTGAGCACCACAAGCCTCGCATCGCTCATGGTGCTTGGATTGGCCGCAAGCAATATCGATGTAGCCCTTGCAAAGGACGCCGTTGTTGCCGAACCCGATGCTCCGGTCGAATATTCCGGCACGTTGAGCATTCTGACGAAGTTCGGCCTCCAGCAGCTTTCACCTTATTTCGTTAATGCCGCCAAGGAATACGAGAAGCTGCATCCTGATGTAAAGGTTGAGCTTATCCAGGAAAGTGACGATAGCGTAAAGGGAAAAACCAAGGCTCTGGTCGCATCGAATTCCTTGCCGGATATCTATTTCACCTGGACCGGTAGCTGGGGTGAGAACTTCGTGCGCGGCAATCGTGCAGTAGATCTGACCAAGGTCATCGGTCCGGATACGCCATGGGGACAACAGCTTGCCCATGCCGCTGTGAGCGCCTTCCAGTATAATGGCAAGTTATACGGAATTCCGCTTTATCTGGACGCCAAGTTCATGGGCTACAACAAGGCGCTTTTTGCCAAGGCTGGAGTGGCCGAACCGAAGAGTTTCGATGAGTTGATCGGCGCGTGTGCCGCCTTGCGCAAGTCCAATGTGGTGCCGATTTCGTTTGGAAACAAAGAGGGATGGCCGGCGGTGCATTTCGCTGGACAGCTTCTCGCCTATAACGTACCGCAAGCGACACTTGAAAAGGACTTCAACCCGAAAACCGCCGAATATTCGGATGCAGGTTATGTCGAGAGCCTGAAGCAATTGAAGCAGCTCACCGACGAATGTTCGGACGGTGCAGGTACCAACGGCTCGTCCTATGCCTCGGCACTGCAACAGTTCAGCAACGCCAAGTCCGCAATGTACTATCAGGAAATCATCGAATTCGACCAGAGCACAGCCGATGGCGCATTGAAGAAGGAAGACTTCGGCTTCTTTAAGCTACCCGCACCCAAGGATGCAAAGGGCGACTTCAAATCGATCGAAGGCGCGCCCGAGGGCTACATGATCAATGCGGCATCGAAGAATGTTCCGCTAGCCATCGACTTCATGAAGTTCATCACTTCTCCGGAAAACGGCAAGGTTCTGTCGGCGCCGCCTTATGGGCAGCCCAGCGCCACTGTCGGCGGCTATTCGTCCGAGAGCATGAACCCATCTGTCGTTGAAGGGCTCAAGGTTATCGCGGATTCGTCCTATCTGGTGCCGTGGCTCGATACTGCAAACCCACCGCGCGTCGCCGCTGCCTGGCTTTCAAGTCTGCAAGCCCTGATTGGTGGTTCCATGACACCGGAGCAGGTTATGGAAAAGGTGAAACAAGCAGCAGCCTCTTCCAAATAAGGATGTTGTCGGCCGATGACTGTCATGAAGCGTGAATATAAGGGGGAGGCCGTCAAAAACGGCGTCTCCCGACCGGACGGGTCCGAATTGGACAAGTCCGGTTTGCTGGCGAAGCTGCTGTCGTTCCGTTGGGTTCTGATCGCGTTCGTTCTGATCTTGTGGTTTGTTTATTATCCAATCATAGACAATTTCATCGTCAGTACGACAAATCAGGATATTTTTACGGGTGAAACAGCCTTTGTCGGTCTGGATAATTATCGGCGTCTGCAAGACGATCCGGTAATATGGACGGCAATTCTCAACAACACGCTTTATGCAGTCATTTCAGTTGTTTTCCAGGTTTTTGGCGCATTCGTGCTTGCTGCGATCATTGAAGGTTTGCAACAGGAAACCTGGCGCAGGTTCTGGCGCGCCGTCTATTTCGTACCGTCGGCGATTTCGATCACCGTGACGGGGCTGTTGTTCTACTTCATTTATCAGCCCGATATCGGGCTGCTGGACTCCGCCTTGACCCATCTGGGGCTGGGCGCCTGGTCTCGCGCATGGTTGGGAGAAGAACAGACCGCGACCTATGCAATCATCGCAATGAGCCAGTGGCAGGGCTTCGGATACTCGACCTTGTTGTTTGCCATTGCAATCCAGAAGATCCCGCGCGAACTCTACGATGCGGCGATCATGGATGGCGCCGGTATGTGGCGCCGCTTGTGGAACATCACCTTTCCGCTGACGCGTGAAATGACCGGCCTCATGGTGATCGTTACCATCACCGGTGCTTTTCAGGTCTTCAACGAAGTCATGGTGATGACGGGCGGCGGTCCCAACAACTCCAGTCAGGTGCTTGGAACATGGCTCTACCAGCAGGGCTTCATTGAAAACGATTTCGGTTATGGCGCAGCCATCGCATCGGTAATCTTTATCATTACGCTGCTGGCGGGCTTCGGACAGCTTTGGTACACAAAGAGACGGAGGGTGTATCTATGAACGCCTCCTATCAGACACGCGAAACGGAACCCACCGATTTCGTGCAGATACTGGCCAAGGTCTGTCTCGTGACCTTTCTGATCTGCCTCGGTATTGTGGTTATCTATCCGCTTCTGTGGATGGCTTTGAACGGCTTCAAAACCAATTCCGAGATATTCGGCGAACCGTTTGCGTTGCCGACGGGCTTTACGCTCGATAACTACATCGCTGCCTGGAACCAGGGCATCAGGAACTATATTGCAACGAGCATCATCGTCACGCTGGTTTCGGCTGTCTGTACGGTGTTGATAAGCGCCTGGACCGCCTATGGCCTGACACGGTCGAAACTGCCGGGCAAGCCTTTCTTTGTCGGCCTAGTGCTTGGCGGCCTGATGTTGAGCCCCACGGTCGCGGTTATTCCGCTGGTGCGGATCATGCAACAGCTCGGCCTCTATAACACCTACTGGGCGCTTATCATACTCTACACGGCATTCCGTATCCCGTTCACCACCTTCCTCATTCGCGCCTATATGTTGGGGCTTCCGCGCGATCTCGACGAAGCGGCGGTGATGGACGGCGCAAGCGAGGGCCAGATTTTCTGGCGGGTGACCTTGCCGCTTTGCAAACCGATCCTCGTTTCCTGCGTGATCCTGCACGTTCTTTTTGCCTGGAACGAATATCTCTTCGCCATGATCTTTACCAGTGGCGCCGATGTCCAGACCCTGCCAGTGGGGTTGACGTCCATCATGGCAAAACACGGAACAAACTATGCCGTTGTCTTTGCCGCAATGACATTGTCCGCACTCCCAATCCTGATTGTCTTCTTCGCCGCACAGCGCTTCTTCATACGCGGTTTGGCTGAAGGCATCGGCAAATAACGGAGCGAGAAATGTTAAGACGTGAACAGTTGATCGGTGCGAATTTCTCCTTTCAGCACAATCCCTTCCAATGGGTTGCCGGGCAACTTCGCCAGATGGGTTTCAAACGCATGGAGCTTTGGGGGATAGCCCCCCATCTCGATCTGTTTCATGGCAGCCCGGCGCGACTGGCGGAACTCCGCTCAATTCTCGGCGATAACGGGATCAGTGTACATTGCTTCACACCCGAGCAGGTCCTGTATCCGGTCAATATAGCCTCGGGCGACAGGATCTATCGCGAGAAGAGTGTGGATTGCTTCCTGCGTGCAGCTGATATCAGTGCCGAACTGGGCGCGAGCTATCTCTTTTTGACGCCCGGTCGTGGCTTTGAAAGCGAGAGCCGCCATCTCGCCTGGGCTCACACCGTTGAATCCTTGAGCAAAATTGCTACGCATGCAGCCGGCCTTGGTATCAGATGTCTGCTCGAACCCTTGCAGCGTCTTGAAAGCAACATCGCCAACAATGCCGCCGATCTCGAACGGCTTTGGCGGGACCTGAATGCCAATAATGTCGATCTGGTCCTCGATCTGGTTGCGATGGCTGCTGCCGGAGATCAGGTCGGTGGCTATATGAAGCGATTTGGCAAGCGCCTTGCCCATATTCATATCGTTGACGGAACTCCGTCAGGGCACCTTGTCTGGGGCGACGGAAACCTACCACTGGACGATTATCTTGCCGAAATCTCTGACCATTCTTTCGAGGGTACTTTGACCTTCGAGCCCTTTGGCAATGGTTCGTATGCGCTGGACCCGGCTGCGGCCTGGCGGCGCTGCCTTGATGCAATCGCTCCTCATTTTGATACTGCGGAATGATGATGAAGAACGCAAATCCCAATCTTATTGCCGTCGGTGACAATTGTCTTGATGCTTATCTGAACAAGGGTTTTGTCACGGTTGGCGGAAACGCCCTCAATGTCGCCGTGCAATGGAAACGGCTTGGATATGGTGCCCGCTATTTTGGCGCCCTGGCTCCCGATCAAGAAGCCGATATCATGCTTGGCATTATCGATGATGCCGGACTGGCGCGTGATGACGTTGAAATTCTGCAAGGAAAATCAGCGGTTACGCTGTTGACCGATGATGCAGGCGAAAGACATTTCCTGCTTGAATCTCTGGGCGTCGGCGAGAACTACATTCCGGATACACAGCGATATCAGGAATTGCTCTTATCCGACTGGACCCATCTTGGGACCCATTCCAGTGAAAAACTGGTGCGCAAGCTGGTGCAAGACGGGATCGGGTTCAGCGTGGACGTCTCGACACGGCATTTCGACCTGTCGCTTGAAGGTGTTCCGCTTGTTTTTGCGTCGGGTCCCGACGATCCAAAAGAGCCGGTGGAGCCGTTGATCGCGCGATTCAAGCAGGCTGGCGCGCAGAAGATTGTCGTGACCTGCGGAAAGCGCGGTTCATTCTACGACAATGGAAGCCAATTGTTTTCGGCAGGCTCGGTGCCTGTAAGCGTGGTGGATACCTGCGGTGCCGGCGACAGCTTTATCGCGACCTTTCTGATGGCCCATTTCTTTGAAGGTTATTCCGAAGAGGCGGCACTTCGTCAGGCAGCTATCCGCGCATCCGAAACCTGCATGCATCTTGGCGGTTTTCCGCAGCGCGTGCAGCCCATCCCGCAATGGCTGCTCAGCAAATACGATGACGTCATCGCAACAGCGCAAAAGGTCTGAATATGAGCATTATTAAAATGCGACCACCCATTGTCGCCGCGAAACAGGACCGTTCTTTCTGGCTGCAAAGCATCAGCGCTGACAGGATCGTCGCACCTCTCACCGGCGACGAACAATGCGATATTGCAATTGTTGGCGGAGGATATGCCGGACTGTGGACGGCGCTGCGGATCAAGGAACAAGCGCCGCAGACGCGTATCACGATCCTGGAAGCGGATTTTTGCGGTTCCGGCGCATCGGGACGCAATGGCGGGCAGGTGCATAGCTGGTTTGCCGAAATCGACATGTTGCGCGACCTCGTGGGCGATGACGATGCGCGCATGCTGTGCCAGGCGACATGCGATGCGATCGACGAACTGAAAGCTTTGCAGGATCGCGGAACCATCGACATGGATCTGCGGCTTGACGGTTGGCTTTGGACGGCCAGCTCTTCGGCCCAGGAAGGCGCCTGGTCCAAGGCTTACGATCTCTGTCAGAAATCCGGATCTAATCCATTCCGGACATTGAGTGCAGAAGACATCGAACGCCGCACCGGTTCGAAGGCTTCTTATGTCGGTATCGTGGAAGACCGGGCAGGCACTGTCCAGCCGGCAAAGCTTGCTCTGGGCCTTCGCCAGTTGGCTCTTGCGAGGGGAATTGTCATTCATGAGCAAAGCCCCGTCCTGGAGATCGTCACAGGCGAGCAACCGAAACTTCGAACGGCACATGGAACGCTTTCCGCCGCGAAGGTCGTTTTGACCATCAATGCGTGGGCTTCCGCAATCCCCGAATTGCATCCATATCTTTATGTCGTGAGCAGTCAGCTCATCGCGACGGCACCTGCGGAAAATGTGCTCGAACGCATCGGATGGATCGATGGCGCTTCAATCTGCGATGCGCAGCATCACGTGCTCTACTATCAACGCACGCCATCCGGTCAGGTTGTTTTCGGACGGGGAACAGGCGGCATCACCTATAAGGATCGAATTGACGCTCGTTTCAACCGCAGCGGTGATGGCGGCGCTGACAATATCCGGGAGCTTCACCGGGTTTATCCTCAGCTGAAAAATGTGCCGATTCTTTATGACTGGAGCGGTCCGATCGATTGCACTGCACAACATCTGCCGGTGTTCGATCATCTCAAGCAGCATTCCAATATTTTTTATGCTCTCGGTTTTAACGGCACCGGCATAGCCCAAACACCGGTTGCAGGCCGCATCATGGCAAGCCTCGTCTTGGGCTGGACGGATAAATGGAGCCGGTGCGGACTGGTCGGGATCGAAAAGCGGACCAAACTTCCGCCCGAACCTGTGCGCTATCTAGGCGCTAGAATTGTCCGCCGAGCTATTCGGAAAAAGAACGATGTCGAAATCCTCAATCGTGCCCCGGGTCCCTTAACAAGGTTTCTGGCAAGTCTGGCTCCGTGAGCGAACGGAACCGCCGCGCGTAAAATAATAAAAGGAACGGGAACGATGGCCGACCTGTCGCTGAAGAACATACGTAAATCCTATGCCAACTTGGAAGTACTCCATGGCATCGATCTTGATATCAAATCGGGCGAATTCATCGTTTTCGTCGGACCGTCCGGTTGCGGAAAGTCAACTTTGCTGCGGTCGATTGCCGGTCTGGAAACAATCACATCCGGTGATCTCGTCATTGCCGGTGAGCGCATGAATAACGTGGCCCCATCGAAGCGCGGTATTTCGATGGTTTTCCAATCCTACGCACTTTATCCGCATATGACCGTCTATGAGAATATGGCTTTTGGTCTCCGTATTGCCGGCGTGGCAAAGACCGAGATCGACAAACGCGTTAAAAAAGCAGGCGAGATTCTCCAGCTCAGCGATTATCTGCAGCGCTTGCCAAAAGCCCTTTCCGGCGGACAGAGACAACGCGTTGCGATCGGCCGCGCAATCGTGAGAAATCCACGTGTGTTCCTGTTCGACGAACCTTTGTCGAATCTTGATGCAGCCTTGCGGGTTGCAACACGTATAGAATTGGCGAAGCTCAAACAAAGCATGCCGGATGTCACAATGATTTACGTCACGCATGATCAAGTGGAAGCGATGACACTGGCTGATCGCATCGTCGTGTTTAAAGACGGACACATCGAGCAGATCGGCACACCCGTCGAGCTCTACAGAAAGCCGGCCAACCTTTTCGTGGCCCAGTTCATCGGTTCTCCAGCCATGAACATACTCGAGGGCACCATATCGGAAGCCATGGGACGCAGTTATACTTGTCATCTTGATTGTGGGACGAAACTTGGCCTTGAAGCCAGCGATGGAACTTTCGCACTCAATGATAGAGTTAGCGTTGGAATTCGACCCGAGAATACCAGGATTGCGCACGACAAAACTGATGGCCCGGTCTTTTCTGGTGTCGTGGATCTTGTAGAGCATCTGGGCGAGGCGCAAATCCTTTATATCGACATGGCTGGTTCCGACACCAAATATCTGATCAAGACCCCTGAGGAAGCGAATGGGAGGTTATCAAATAAATTAACATTTACGGCCTCGACAAAGGACATGCATATCTTCTCCGCCAGCGGAACAGCGGTTCCGGCTCAGGTCATCTAACGATTTGAGTATTAAAATTGCGACGAATTCCTAGTAGCCGCGCGTGTCGATAGTTGCACGCATTATCAGACGAAGAGTGATTATGCCGGTGATGTGGCCCGGCGTGATCACGATGGAGTTGTACAGCTTTCCTATCACCGTCCCTGTTTTTTTGTTGGTGATGGCACTTCCAGCACCGGTTTGTCAGCGGGCGACCGCCGGAGCGATAAAAGGTTAGGTGGTCTGAAACCGGGACGTGGGAAACGGAATATAATGTTGGCTGTATAGGGAAAAAAATGCTGCATATAGATGTGACGTGAAATCGTCACGTCTCCTCTAATCCGGTGTTGCAATCATCTTCGAGTGGTTGGGATCTAATATCCCGTTGCTGCACCAGCGACGGCTCGACTATCGATTGCGCCATAATAGCGGTTGTCGCCGCCTTTTTCGATGGCTGCCATATCCTTGCCACCGACAAGAATGCCGGCTGCCTCGCCCCAGACCGGCCAGTTATGGTCCTCGCCGACCGTATAGCCCATGCCGGCCAGCAGCCTGATCGTATCCGGCGAAAGCGCGTTCGCTTCCATATAGACCCGATCAGGCAGCCACTGGTGATGAATGCGGGGCGCATCGATAGCTTCCTGAATATCCATGCCATGGTCGATGACATTCATGATCGCCTCCAGCGTGATCGTGATAATGCGCGAACCGCCGGGACTGCCAATAACCATGAACGGTTTGCCATCCTTCGATACAATGGTCGGGCTCATCGAGGACAAAGGTGACTTGCGCGGTTCGATGGCGTTGGCTTCGCCTTGTATGAGACCATAGAGATTGGCCACGCCCGGTTTGATGGTAAAGTCGTCCATCTCGTTGTTGAGAAGAATGCCGGTGCCTTCGGCCACCTTGGCCGTGCCGAACGATCCATTCAGCGTGTAGGTCACGGCGACGGCATTGCCGTCCTTGTCCACGATGGAATAATGCGTTGTTTCGTTGGATTCCTTGAATTCGGCTGGTTTCAGTGCTTCGCTGACACCGGCGCGATAAGGGTCGATACGACTGCGGATTTCTGCGGCATAGGCCTTGCTGGTGAGCTTCTCGATTGGATTATCGATGAAATCAGGGTCGCCCAACGCCGTGTTGCGGTCCACATAGGCATGGCGCATCGCTTCCACCATCAAACGCGTGGTTTCCGCCGAGCCATAGCCGAGATAAGAAATCGGGTAGCCTTCAAGCACGTTCAGGATTTCACAGATGATCAGTCCGCCCGAAGAAGGCGGTGGCGATGAGACGATGTCATAGCCGCGATAGCTGCACTTGACCGGTTCCAGCTCACGAACCTTGTATTGCTCGAAATC